>DATJGH010000089.1:0-9960 GCA_035495215.1 Patescibacteria group bacterium | reverse complement strand
CAATCGGCGTGGAGGCCGGTCGCTCTGGCGCCGTTGTCGCCTCCGCCGAGGCGGCGGGTCCGGGATTCGTCAACCTGCGCTTCGCGGATTCGGCGCTCGAGGCGACCATCGACGCGATCCGGGCTGATCCCGCCTCGTGGGGTCGAGTGGCGACTGATGCGGCGGCGTCGGCGGGTCGCAGGGTCAACGTCGAGTTCGTCTCGGCCAACCCCACCGGGCCGCTCACCGTCGGCAACGCCCGTGGCGCGTTCGTCGGTGACCTGCTGGCGCGCGTGCTCGAGGCCGGCGGGCAGCGGGTCACGCGGGAGTACTACTTCAACGACACGGGCGCCCAGGTGAAGAACCTCGGCGCCTCGATCCTGGCCCTGCGCGAAGGCCGGCCGATCCCCGAGGACGGCTACCACGGCGACTACGTGGCCGACCTGGCCGACCAGCTGCCCGACGAGCTCGCCGAGCCCGGCGCGAAGGTGGACGGCGCGGATCCCGAGGAGGCGCGTGCCTGGGCGGCGGGACGGTGGGCGGCCGACCGGATCCGGCGCGGCATCGAGGCCTCGCTCGAGGCGCTCGGCGTCCACATCGACGTGTGGACAACCGAGGGCTCGCTGGTCGACGGTGGCTGGGTCGAGCGCGCGATCGGGAAGCTGCGCGAGAGCGGCCACCTCTACGAGCAGGATGGCGCGACCTGGTTCCGATCCACCGACTACGGCGACGACAAGGACCGCGTCGTGATCCGCTCGAACGGCTCGTTGACGTACTTCGCCTTCGACATCGGCTACGTCGTCGAGAAGTTCAGCCGCGGCTTCGACCACCTGATCTACATCTGGGGCGCGGACCACCACGGGACCGTCGCGCGGGTGCGCAACGCCGCGGAGGCGATGGGCTTCGACAAATCGGCGGTCGAGATGCTCCTGACCGGCTGGGTGCACTTCGTGAGCGGCGGCCAGGAGCTTTCGATGTCGAAGCGCGCCGGCACGTTCATCGCCCTCGACGACCTGCTCGCCGAGCTGGGCGCCGACGCGGCCCGCTGGTACTTCGCCAGCCGCGGGGCGAACGTGAACATGGACGTCGACATCGAGCTCGCGAAGCGGCAATCCAGCGAGAACCCGGTCTATTACGTGCAGTACGCGCACGCGCGAATCGCGTCGATCCTGCGCAAGGCGGCCGAGGCCGGGCTCAGCCCGGCGGGCTCGGTCGCGGGGTTGCTGGCGGGAGCCGAGGAGGGCATGCTCGCGAGAGTCGTGGTGCGCCTGCCCGAGGTCGTCGAGGACGCGGCCGGGGCGCAGGAGACGCAGGGCATCACCACGTACGCGACGGAGCTGGCGACGGCCTTCCACGCGTTCTACCGCGACGCTCGCGTCGTGGACACGGCCGAGCCCGAGCGCTCGGCGAAGCGGCTCGCGCTGGTCGAGGCCGCCCGGATCTCCCTCGCGAACGCGCTCGCCCTGCTCGGGATCTCTGCGCCCGAAGCGATGTAGGCCCGACAGACCGGCGAGCCGCCCGGGGCTACCCGCCGAGCGCCGGGACGAGACGGTCGGCCCCGTCTCCGATGGCGAGGATCACCGTCTTCGAGCCGGCCCGGTGCCTTGTCGCCGCGCCTGAGCCGAGGTGCGCGATGGCCGTGGCCGATGCAGACGCAAACGCTGCTGCGTCCGCAGCCGTGTCCCATTCGGTGCGAAGTCCGACCGTGAGGCCGCCCGAGGGGCCGCGCAGGAGCACGAGCCGATCGCCGCCCCAGCCGGTTGCTGCGGCCGTCGCAATGTCGGTCGGGACGCCGTTCTGGGTGAGCCAGAGCCGGAGCACGAACTCGCCGAGCGTGTCCCGGCCGGCCTCGCTCCACCCGATGCCCATGGTCTTCGCGACGTCGCCGGCGAGGGCGACCTGGACGGGCGGCTCGCGCTGGACGAACTTCTCCGGATGGAGCACCTGCTCGGTCGAGTCGGGCGCATCGCCAAGGGCGCCGTTGACCGCCTTGTAGCCGCCGCTCGAGATCAGTGACTCCACGAATGAGAACCCGTTCTGGTACGGGAAGAGCGCCGTCTCACGCAGGTACGCGGGGGCGCGCCGAAGGGCGTCGACCGCCTCCGGGTCGAGCGATGCGGCGAGCAGCTCGCCCATCTCCCTGGCGTTGAGGTTGGCGATGGTCCACGCCGTCTGCACGGAGACGGCGTCACCCTCGATGACCGCAAGCCGGGCGAGCGTCCGGTCACTTTGGCTGGCATCGCTCCCCAGAAGGCCCAGCAACGGGAAGTTCTGGTCCTGCAGCTGATGGGTGAATTCGTGTGCGTACGTCACCTTCTCGGCTGCCCCGAGGCTGCCCGAGCGGCTGACGACGAAGAGCTCCTTCTGATCCGGTGAGTAGTAACCGGCGACCTGACCGCCCTGGAAGTCGAGCGTTGCCTGCCGCAGGGACGTGCCTGCGGGCAGGAGGCCAAGGAGGCTGAGCGACTCCTCGGAGAACTTCACGTCGGCGGGCTTGTTCTCCTTGTCGAACTCGGCGGCGAGGTTCGAGCGCAGTTGCGCCTCGTCGATGGTGACCGGGTCGACGTCGGCGACCGGCTCGAGACCTCGGATCGCCTCCACCGCCTGGCGGATCTCGCCGTAGACCTCGGCCGCCGGAGGTGCACTGGTTCCGGGGGTCGCGACTGGCGGGGCCTGGGTCTCCGCCGGTGATGACGCCGTCGGCGCGGTCGTCGGGCCCGGGCTGCACGCGACGAGGAGCAGGGATGCCGCCAGGGCGGCGATGAGCCGGCGAGGCGCGGCGGGTCGGCGGGTCGGCATGGGCCCGCGATCCTACCGGGACTCGGGCCGGCCGTCGTTGAGGAGTTTCCGCTCGTTTGGGTTTCTTAATCGGATGAAGGCCTGGGTCTGAACCGGGCACTCCTAGTGTGGCTTTCGGACCGAACCCTTCGAGGTTCCATCCTCCCTCCCTCCGACCGGGGGCGCCGATTGGGCAGGCGCCTCCGGTCTTTCCTTTTCGCGAAGGTGCGTCGCCATCGACGCCTGGAGGCCTTGCGCCCCGTCAGTCCGGCTGGTCGGCGGGTGGCGCGCGGGCGAATCCCGGCCGCCGGGCGCCGTCCGGCAGCGCAGCTGGCGCAGGCGCCGCGGGCGGGATTGCCCGGAGCGACAGGACCCGCCGGCCAAGCCAGAGTGCACTGGTGCATGCCAGAATCAAGGCGATGGAGATCACCTGGTACGGGCAGACCTGCGTACGGTTGCGAGGGCGCGACGCGGTCGTGGTGGCGGATGCCTACCAGTCGATCGTCGGCCCGACGGGCCGCGGCATCACCGCGGACATCGCGACGTACAGCCACCCCGACGACGCGCCACTGGCCAGGGCGAAGGGTCGTCGGACGCGTGACGGCAAGACCGTGCTGCCCTCCAGCCTCGAGTCGACGTTCGCCGTCGATGGCCCCGGCGAGTACGAAGTCAAGGACGTCCTCCTGACCGGCGTGCGGACGTACCGCGACGACCAGAAGGGATCGCTGCGCGGGCGCGGGACGGCGTTCGTCGTCGAGCTCGACGGGCTGCACACGATCCACCTCGGCGACGTCGGCCATCTCCTGACCGAGGAGAAGCTCGGTGACATCGGTGCGGTCGACATCGCCTGCGTCCCCGTCGGCGGCGCGCTCAGCGCGACGCGCGCCGCTGAGCTCGTCGCCCAGCTCGACCCGAAGATCGTCGTGGCGATGCCGGTGTGCGAGAACGAGGGCGACTGCACCGAGGCGCTGGCCAAGTTCTTCCACGAGATGGGCGGCGAGCCGACGCCCCAGCCGAAGCTCGCGGTGACCATCTCGACGCTCCCCCAGGAGACGACCGCCGTCCTGCTCGAGTCGCGCGGCAAGGCCTAGCCGGCTCGGCGCCGGATCCCGGCGAGCCTTACGCGGGCGCGCGCTCCAGCACGACCTTCCCGCGCTTCACGACCGCGCGCACCAGGTCGGCGGCGGGCCAGTACGGGATCTGGCGATGCGAGGGCACGGCCCAGACCGCGAGGTCGGCCTGGCGCCCGCCCTCGATCGAGCCGACATCTTCGGCGAGCCCCAGCGCGGCCGCCGCGTTGATCGTCACGGCCGCCAGTGCCTCCGACGGCGTGAGCTTGAGCGACAGGCACGCGACGGTCATGACGAGCGGCAGGCTCGGCGTCGGTGAGGTGCCGGGGTTGAAGTCCGTGGCCAGCGCGACCGGGATGCCGCGGTCGATGAACGTCCGCGCCGGCGCGACCTCCTGGTGCATCAGGAACCAGGTCGTCGCCGGAAGGACCACCGCGACGACGGGCCGGCCCGCACCGGTGGCCGCGGCGAGCGCGTCGATGCCGGCCGGCGATGGCGCCGCGAGGTGGTCGGCCGACATCGCGCCCAGCTCCGCGGCCAGCTCCGCGCCGCCGCTGGGGGCGAGCTCGTCGGCGTGGAGCCGGGATGGCAACCCGAGGCGGGCAGCCGCCGCGAGGATGCGCCGCGCCTGTTCCGGGCTGAACACGCCCCGCTCGCAGAAGACGTCGGCGAAACGGGCCCGGCCCTGGGCCACGACGCCCGGCAGCTGCTCCTCGATCAGGTAGCGGACGTACGCCTCGGTGCCGTCGGGGCGGGCCCGGAACTCGGGGGCGACGGCATGCGCCCCGAGCCAGGTCGGGACGACGTCGACCGGGCCCTCCTTGCCGAGCCGGTGCGCGACCTCGAGCAGGCGCAGCTCGGTCGGCAGGTCGAGGCCGTAGCCGGACTTGGCCTCGACCGTCGTCGTGCCGTGCGACAGCATCTCGGTCAGCCAACGCCGGCCGTGGTCGGCGAGCTGCTCCTCGCTGGCTGCGCGCGTCGCGGCGACCGTCGACAGAATCCCGCCGCCCGCCTGCAGGATCTCGAGGTAGTCCGCGCCGCGCTGGCGCAGCACCAGCTCGGCCTCGCGCGTGCCCGCGAACAGGAGGTGCGTGTGCGGGTCGATGAGCCCGGGCGTCACGGTCCCGCCCGCGGCGTCGAGGCGGGCAAACCGGGCGATCGGGTAGCCGCTGCCGTCGAGCGCCCGCAGGAGCTCGTCGTGCGGACCCGCGGCGACGATTCGGCCCTCCCAGCACGCGACCGCCGGCGCCGTCTCATGGCCTGCGTCGCCCCCCGGCGCCGCGAGCAGCGCGGGGTCGTCCATGCGCGCCCCGGTCCGCATCCCGCCGGCCATGGTCACGACCTCGGCGGCGTGCTCGACCAGCAGCCCCGGCAGGCCGTCGGACGCCCGCCCGCCCTGGATCAGCCGCAGGGCCATTCCCCGGTCAGCTCGCGGCGCTGGCGGCGGCGAGGCGCTGCTCGAGGACCATCATCGGGTCCGCGTCGCGCAGCCGAAGGTACGCGGCGGCGGCGGCGAAGCGAGCGGTTGCCTCGGCGTGGAGTGCCACGCCCGCGTGCTCGGCGACGCCGTCGAACGCCGCCTGGGGGGCGAGCCCGATGAGCTCCGACTCGCGGATCCCGACGCCCTCCTCGGTCGCGAGCCTCGCCACCTCGTCGAAGACCCGCCACATCGGCGTCGTCTCGAAGTCGAGCAGGTTCATCGAGACCTGGGCGGCCTCGAGCTCGTCGATCATGAAGCCGTTGCCCTGGACCGCCGGCAGGCCGCCGCCCGATTCGCGGACGCGCCGGGCAATGCGCTTCGCGACCTCGACGTCGTTCGTCTCGAGGTTGATGTTCCAGGCAATCAGGAACGGCCGCGCGCCCACCGCCACTGCGCCGGCGCGCGGATGCGTCCGCCTCGGACCGAAGTCCGGCGCGCGGTCCGTGCCGGCAACCCCGATCTCGTCGCGAACGGCCTCGTACCCGCCGCGACGCACGTCCGCGAGGCGCACGCGATCCGGCCTTGTGGCCGCGCGCGCGTACAGGTAGACGGGGATCCCGAATCGCTCCGCGATATGCAGCCCGAACGCGCGCGCCAGCACGACGCAGGCATCGAGCGTCGTCGTGCCGAGGGGCACGAACGGGATGACGTCGATCGCCCCGATGCGCGGGTGCTCGCCGGTGTGCTGCTCCATGTCGATCGCCTCGATCGCGACCTCGATCGTCGCCTCGAGCGCCCGCTCGACCGCAGGCGCCTCGCCGGCCATCGTGAGCACGGTCCGGTTGTGCGAGGCGTCGCTCGTGCGATCGAGGAGGTGCGCCCCGGGCGTGCCTTCGACCGCGGCCGCGAGCCGGTCGACGACGTCCAGCCGGCGGCCCTCGGAGTAGTTGGGCACGGACTCGATCAGCACGTCGCGGATCAGCCCTGCTCGAGCATCGGCACATGGACGCCGCGCTCGCGCGCGACCTCGATCGCCCGCTCGTACCCCGCATCGACGTGGCGGAAGACGCCCATCGCGGGGTCGGTGGTGAGCACTCGTTCCAGCTTCTGCGCGGCAAGATCCGTGCCGTCGGCCACGATGACCATGCCGGCGTGCTGGGAGTAGCCGATGCCGACGCCACCGCCGTGGTGGATGCTCACCCACGTGGCACCGGCGGCCGTATTGACCAGCGCGTTCAGCAGCGGCCAGTCGGCAACGGCGTCGCTCCCGTCGCGCATCGCCTCCGTCTCGCGGTTGGGCGAGGCCACCGAGCCCGAGTCGAGGTGGTCCCGCCCGATCACGATCGGCGCGGAGACCTCGCCGGAACGCACGAGCTCGTTGAACGCGAGTCCCGCCTTGGCCCGCTCGCCGTAGCCGAGCCAGCAGATGCGCGCCGGCAGGCCCTGGAACGGCACGCGCTCCTCGGCGAGGGAGATCCAGCGCGCCAGCGACGCGTCGCCGCGAAAGAGCTCGAGGATGGCGCGGTCGGTGCGCAGGATGTCCGCAGGGTCGCCGGACAGCGCGACCCATCGGAACGGCCCACGCCCCTCCTCGAACTGTGGCCGGATGAACGCGGGCACGAAGCCCGGGTAGTCGAAGGCGTCCTCCACCCCGGCTTCTCGTGCCTGGGCGCGCAGGTTGTTGCCGTAGTCGAACACGACCGCGCCGGTCCGCTGGAACGCGAGCATGGCCCGGACGTGATCGGCCATCGAGGCGGTGGAGCGGCGGACGTACTCGTCGGGCTGGTGCTCACGGAGGAGCGCGGCATCGTCGAGCGAGATCTCGGCCGGGATGTAGCCGACGAGGGCGTCGTGTGCCGATGTCTGGTCGGTGACGACGTCGAACCGCTCGCCGGACTTCGCCCATGCCGGCTCGATCTCCGCGGCATTGCCGACCAGGGCGATCGACACGGCCTGGCCCTTCTCGGCGGCGGCCCGGGCCATCTGCAGGGCCTGCTCGGGGTCGTTCGCGACCCGGTCGACGTAGCCGATGTCGTGGCGCCGCGCGGCGCGGGCCTCGTCGACCTCGATGACCAGGGCCACGCCCTCGTTCATCGTCACCGCGAGCGGCTGGGCGCCGCCCATGCCACCGAGGCCGGCGGTCAGGACGACGCGGCCCTTGAGCGTGCCGCCGAAGTGCTGGCGGGCGAGCTCGGCGAAGGTCTCGTACGTGCCCTGCAGGATGCCCTGGGTCCCGATGTAGATCCAGGATCCTGCCGTCATCTGGCCGTACATCATCAGCCCGGCCTTCTCGAGCTCGCGGAAGGTGTCCCAGTTCGCCCACTTGCCGACGAGGTTCGAGTTGGCGATCAGCACCCGTGGCGCCCACTCGTGCGTTCGCACGACGCCCACCGGCTTGCCGGACTGTACGAGGAGGGTCTCGTCGTCCTCGAGACGGCGGAGCTCGCGGACGATCGCATCGAAGGCGGCCCATGAGCGGGCAGCGCGGCCGGTCCCGCCGTAGACCACCAGCGCGTCCGGGTTCTCGGCGACCGCCGGGTCGAGGTTGTTCATCAGCATCCGCAGGGCCGCTTCCTGCTGCCAGCCCTTGCAGCTCAGCTCGGTGCCTCGCGGCGCGCGGACCGGTCGCGCGCCTGGCAGCGCTGCGCTCATGACGGCACTCGCAGGTTGTCCATGAGCAGCTCGCCGAACCTGGCGTCGCCGATCGCCCAGGCAGAGATGAGGATGCCCGGCGCGTTCAGCCACACGTGGTAGACGCGAATGCCCTGCACGCAACTCGTGATGGAGACCGTCCGGTCGTCGATCGTCGTCTCCGCTCGCCCGACGATGCCGCCCGCGTCGGCGCATGCGCCCTCGTCGTACGAATCGCGCCATTGGCGGTAGATGGCGTCGGTGAGCTTGCCCGGGAGGAGCCGAACCACGAGCGCGTAGACGAGGTTGCTGTGGCCGCTGTCGACTGCGACCGCCGCGTCGATTCCGGAAGCAATCCTGGGCAGGTCTGGATTGGAGATCGCGTTTGTTGCCTCGTCGATCGACTCGGTCACCGCGCTGCCCTCGACGTCCTGCGGGAGGAACGCGAGGAGGGTCGCGTCGACGACGACCGGCGACGTGCCGTCGGGCGGTGTCGGGCTGGGTCGCGGCCCGAGGCTCGGCAGGACGTCGGCCGAGGCGCTCGCGCCTGCGACGTCACCGGGTTCGGTTGCCCGAGCCGCCGTCGCGGAAGGGCCAGATTGGCACCCCGCGAGCAGGCCTGCCGCCAGGGCCACCGCGGCCGCGCGTCGCAGGATCACAGCTCCCTCCGGACGACCGGGAAGCGCGGGTCGTCGATCGCCAGGTCGAAGCCGCACGCGGCCCAGAACGCGGGATTCGCGGCGCTGGTCGCCTCGGGCTCGGCATGCGGCTCCGGGTACGCCTCCACCGCTGAGAAGCCGCGCCCGGCGAGGTCCTCGACGACCGCCAGGACGAGCTGCTTTGCGTAGCCCTGGCGGCGCGCCGACCGTGTCGTGGCGATGCAGGTGATGACCGCCGGCAGCGGCGAGCTCGGCAGCCTCGGGTACAGCTCGCGGACGTGCTGGGCCCGCGGATAGGCGGAGAGCGGCCCGAACTGGCACCACGCGGCCGGCTCGCCGTCGGCCTCGAGCACCTTGGCATAGCTCCCGAAGATCGCCAGGCCACGGCCCAGCAGCTGGAGCTTGCGCGGGGCGTGGGGGGCCACGGCGGGCCCGCGTTCGCGCCGCGGTGCGAACGGGTTGTCGAGCGGCTCGTCGGCGTCGTCGCCGAAGGGGTTCAATGGCCTGCCGCCGCCGGTGCCCGACGAGCCTCGGGGGTCGAACGGGTTGAACGCCGGGCCGCGGGTCGGCGCGAACGGGTTGGCCGACCGATCCGGCTCGGAAGGCGGCGGCGGGGTGGGCTCGAGCCACGCCAGGCGCGCCGCCTTCGAGCCGCGGCGGTCGTCCTCCCAGTAGTCGCAACTCCGATGATCGAAGCCCGGGTCGGCGCACGGCGGGATGCGCGCGAAGCCCGCCTCGTCGGTGACGTCGAGGATCCGGACCGTCATCTCGCCGGCGCGGACGTCGCGAGCTCGCTCCCCGGGACTGCCAGGTCGGCGAGGCGCCCCTCTCGGACCAGCCTCGTCATCGACTCGAGGTCGGGCCCGGGTTCGCGGTCGCCGTCCCAGGGCTTGACGACCTCGCGGATCGCCTCGTGCGCGGCGGCCACCCCGGCGCCGGGCACGGTGCCCGGCAGCATCGCCAGGCGTCGGTCCAGACCCCGGGCCGCGCACAGGAGCTCGATCGCCACGATCTGCTCGACGTGCCCCAGGATCTGGCGCGCCTGGCGGCCCGCGACCGGGCCCATGGACACGTGGTCCTCCTGGTTGGCGCTCGTCGGGATCGAGTCGGCGGAAGCCGGATGGACGAGCACCTTGTTCTCGGAGGCGAGGGCCGCCGCGGTGTACTGGAGCAGCATGGAGCCGGTCTCGAGCCCGGAGTCCGAGCCGAGGAACGCGGGCAGCCCTTCGTTGAGATGCGGGTCGAGGAGGAGCGCGGTCCGGCGCTCGCTGATCGAGCCGAGCTCGGCGAGCGCGAGCTTCGCGAAGTCGAGGGCGATCGCGATCGGCTCGCCGTGGAAGTTGCCGCCCGAGATCACGTGGCCATTCCCGGTCGCGCGTGCCGTCTCGTCGGTGACGTGGCCCTCGGGAAAGATCAGCGGGTT
>DATJGH010000088.1:0-6806 GCA_035495215.1 Patescibacteria group bacterium | reverse complement strand
GCCGCGAGCTCGACCCTGCGCGTGACGCAGGTCAAGAGCTCGATCAGCCATATCGCTCGGAACCGGGCGACCCTGCGGGCGCTGGGCCTGCACGGCATCGGCTCAAGCGTCGAGGTTCCCGCCAACGACGCGACCCGCGGCATGGTCCGCCAGGTCCGCTTCCTCGTGACCGTCGAGGAGTCCGGTGCCGCCACTGAGGAATCGAAGTGAAGCTCCATGACCTGAAGCCGGCCGCCGGGTCGCGCAAGCCCAGGCGCCGCGTCGGCCGCGGCATCGCAGCCGGCCAGGGCAAGACCGCGGGCCGTGGCACCAAGGGCCAGAAGGCCCGCGCCGGCGGCACGATCCCGGCCTGGTTCGAGGGCGGCCAGACGCCGCTCCACCAGCGCATCCCGAAGCTGCGCGGCTTCCGCAACCTGTTCAAGGTCGAGTACGAGGTCGTCAACATCGGCGACATCGCTCGCGTCGCCGAGGCCGGTGGCTTCGATGGTGGCGAGACGCCCGACGCGAAGCCTTCGAAGAAGGGCGCCGCGCCGGTCACCGTGAACCAGGAGATCCTGCGCGCCGCGGGGCTCGTCCGCCGCCTCGACCGGCCGATGAAGGTGCTCGGTGGCGGTGAGCTCTCGACCGCGCTCTTCGTGGTGGCGGATGCGTTCAGCGCGAGCGCCCGATCCAAGATCGAGTCCGCGGGCGGCACGGTGTCCGTCCTCGAGACCCCGGACACGAAGCGACCGGCGATCGGCGTCGAGGCGGATCACGCCGACGAGGCGCCGCACGACGACGCGCCGCGCGACGACGCGCCGGCCAGGCCCGCGGAGGCAGCGCCCGAGGGCGAGGCAACCGCGGCCACGGAGGAGGCGCCTGCCGAGGCGCCGAAGCGATCGCGTGCCGCGAAGGGCAAGGCCGCGCCGGCAGCGGAGGCTGCCCAGGCCGCAGGTTCCAGCGGGCCCGCCGGCGCCACAGCCGACGACGCCGAGGAGCCCGCTCCGAAGCCCCGCGCCCGCAAGTCCCGCACGGCCAAGCCCGACACGGACGCGTAGCGGACCGTGTTCGAGTCGCTGCTCAACGCCTTCCGGGCGCCGGACATCCGGCGCCGGATCCTGTTCGTCCTCGGCATCCTGGTCGTCTACCGGATGCTGGCCCAGGTCCCGCTGCCGGGCATCGACCGCCAGGCGCTGGCCGAGTTCTTCCAGAACAACGCCGCGTTCGGCATCCTCGACCTGTTCGCCGGCGGCGGCCTGTCGCAGCTGTCGATCGTCGGGCTGGCGATGAACCCGTACATCAATGCCTCGATCATCATGCAGCTGATGACGGGCGTGATCCCGTCGCTCCAGGCGCTGAGCCGTGAGGGCGAGTACGGCCGGCAGCGACTCAACCAGTACACCCGCTACCTGACCGTCCCGATGGCGCTCCTGCAGGCGTTCGGCATCCTGTCCGCCCTGAGCGCGAAGAGCGTGATCATCGGCGGCTTCGGTTTGGGCAATGCCCAGAGCTGGGTCCAGATGATCACCCTGACCGCGGGCGCAGTCGTGCTGATGTGGCTCGGTGAGCTGATCACCGAGAAGGGCATCGGCAACGGCATCAGCTTCATCATCTTCTCGGGCATCGTCAGCCGCGCTCCCGCCGGCGTGGTCGGCGTCCTCAGCCAGCCCTCACCGCGGGACATCGTCCTGTTCGTGATCCTGGCCATCGTCGCCGTGGCCGTGATCATCTACATCCAGGAGGGGCAGCGGCGCATCCCGATCCAATATGCCAGCCGCGTCCGCGGCAGGCGCATGTACCAGGGCGGCCAGACCTTCCTCCCGCTGCGGGTCAACCTGGCCGGCGTCATCCCGATCATCTTCGCGATCAGCATCCTGGCCTTCCCGGGCCAGCTCGCCGCCTACTTCTCGTTCTCGGACGTGGAGGGGGTGCGGAACGTCGCCCTGGCCATCGGCAGCTTCCTCTCACCGACCTCGATCCAGTACTCCGTGATCTATTTCGTCCTCGTCGTCGGCTTCACCTACTTCTACACCGCGTTCACCTTCAAGCCCGACGAGACGGCGGAGCAGCTGCGCAAGAACGGCGGGTTCATCCCGGGCATTCGACCGGGCCGGCCCACGCAGGAGTACCTCGGCCGGGTGGTGAGCCGGATCACGCTCGCCGGCGCGCTGTTCCTGGGCACGGTCGCCGTGTTCCCGGTCGTGCTCGGCGTGATCGATCCCTCGCTGCAGGGCCTGGCCATCGGCGGCACGGGCCTGCTCATCGTCGTGTCCGTGGTTGTCGAGACCATGAAGCAGATCGAGGCACAGCTGATGATGCGCAACTACGAAGGCTTCATCCGCTAGTGGTCGGTCCGGGCCGGCCCGCCATCCGTAGCGCGACGACGCCCGCGGTCGCATGACGGTCGCGATCCTGCTTGGCGCCCCCGGCGCCGGCAAGGGAACCCAGGCACCACTGATCGCAGCCAGCCTCGGCGTGCCCGTGCTCGCATCGGGCGACCTCCTGCGGGCCGAAGTGGCAAGCGGCAGCGAGATCGGGCGCGAGGTCGACACGATCATGCGCTCGGGCGAGCTCGTGTCGGACGAGCTGATGGTGCGCCTCTTCCTTGCCCGCCTGGATCAGCCGGACGCGACCGCTGGCGCCATCCTCGATGGCTTCCCGCGAACCAGGCGTCAGGCCGAGGCGCTGGACGACGCGCTCAACGCGTCGGGCCGGCCGGTGGATCGAGCGCTGCTGATCGAGGTGCCGATCGAGGACCTGATCGGGCGTTTTGCCGGGCGTCTCATCTGCACCGCCGGCGGTCATGTCTACAACGAGTGGTTCAAGCCGCCCCGGGTCTGGGGCGTGTGTGACATCGACGGCTCGGACCTGGTCCACAGGGCGGATGACGCCGAGG
Source organism: Patescibacteria group bacterium (assembly GCA_035495215.1). Taxonomy (GTDB): domain Bacteria; phylum Chloroflexota; class Limnocylindria; order Limnocylindrales; family CSP1-4; genus UBA5189. Next base: position 3,931 of record DATJGH010000088.1, on the reverse strand, counting down.
CGACCGTGCGGGCGCGGATGGAACAGCAGCTCGGCCCGCTCCACGACGTCGCGGACTACTACCGCGCCCGCGGCATCCTGACGCCCGTCGATGGCCTCCGGCCGATCGAGGACGTGACCGCGTCGCTGCTCGAGGCGCTCGGGCGACCGGCGTCGCAGACCCGGTGATCACCCGCAAGTCGCCGCGCGAGATCGACAAGATGCGGCGCGCGGGCCGGATCGTGGCCGAGGTGCTCGCGCTCATCGAATCGGAGCTCAAGCCTGGCGTCACCACGGGGCACCTCGACCGCCTTGCCGAACGCCACATCCGGGACGCGGGTGCGGTCCCGTCGTTCAAGGGCTATCTCGGCGGGGGGCGCTACGGCAAGGGACCGCGGGCCTTCCCGGCGAGCACGTGCATCTCGATCGACAGCGAGGTCGTCCACGGCATCCCCGGCGACCGCACGATCCGCGAAGGCTCGCTCGTCTCCGTCGACGTCGGGGCGATTCTCGACGGCTGGCACGGCGATGGTGCTCGCACCTTCGTCGTCGGCAACGTCGATGCCCGGGCGCAGGAGCTCGTCGACGCGACGCGGCTGGCGATGATGGCCGGCATCGGGGCGGCCCGGTCGGGCGCGCGCATCGGCGACATCTCGGCGGCCGTCGAGGACGTGGGCAAGGCGCATGGCTTCGGGATCGTCCGGCCCTTCGTCGGGCATGGCATCGGCACCGACATGCACCAGGAGCCGCAGGTCCCGAACTACCGGACCGGCTCCCGCGGCGCCGAGCTGCAGCCCGGCATCTGCCTCGCGATCGAGCCGATGTTCACGCTCGGCAGCGGCGACGTCTACATCGAGGCGGACGGCTGGACCGTGAACACCGCCGACGACGCCCTCGCCGCCCACTTCGAGCACACGATCGCGGTAACGGCAAACGGACCCGAGATCCTGACCATGGTCAGCTGACGATGCGAACGACGTGGGCCAGCCTCTGGCCCACCGAGGACCGATCTAAAGCTCCGCGGGCGATCGGTCCGAGGTTTCCCGAGATCCTGACCACCATCCAATGACGGAATGGTGCTGAGGCTCGCAACGGCAGACCGGCGCGTGCCCGGCCCGCCGTTGCGGGGAACGTGCGATTTCTGATACGCTACGCGTTCGTGTGTCGGCCCGCCCGGGCCGGCATTCCGTGTGAGAAAGGGACCCAGCACCGCCCGTGGCAAAGCGAGATGCGATCGAGGTTGAAGGCACCGTCGTGGAGCCGTTGCCCAACACCATGTTCGCGATCGAGCTGGAGAACGGACACAGAGTGCTGGCGCATATCTCCGGAAAGCTTCGGATGAACTTCATCCGGATCCTGCCCGGCGACCGCGTCCGAGTCGAGCTTTCACCGTACGACCTGACGCGCGGTCGGATCACCTACCGCCTGAAGTAACCCGCCCCCGACGCGGTCGCGAATTCGAGATCACGAGGAACCGTTGAAAGTCAGAGCCTCGATCAAGGCACGTTGCGACAACTGCAAGGTCATCCGCCGTCACGGCACCGTGATGGTCATCTGCACCAACCCCAAGCACAAGCAGCGACAGGGGTAGGGAGACCGATGGCACGTATCGCCGGCGTCGACATCCCCCGCGAGAAGCGGGTGGAGGTCGCCCTCACCTACATCTACGGCATCGGCCTGCCGACTGCCCAGAAGATCCTCGTCCAGACCAACGTCAACGGCGATACCCGGGTCCGCGATCTGACCGAGGACCAGGTGAACCGGCTGCGCGAGCTCATCGATCGCCGCTTCAAGGTCGAGGGCGACCTTCGGCGAGAGGTGGCGACCAACATCAAGCGGCTCCAGGACATCGGCTCGTACCGGGGCCTGCGCCACCGGCGCAACCTGCCGGTGCGCGGCCAGCGGACCAAGACCAACGCGCGCCAGCGGCGCGGCCCGAAGCGGACGGTCGGCGCTCGCAAGCGCTCGGTCGCGAAGACGTAGCAGGGGATTGACGAAGCTCGATGGCTGAACGCAAGAAGGCGGTCAAGCAGCGCCGCCGCGAGAAGAAGAACGTGCCCCAGGGCCACGCCCGCATCCAGGCGTCGTTCAACAACACGATCATCACGATCACCGACCTCAACGGTGCCGTGGTCAGCTGGGGCTCGGCCGGCGTCGCCGGCTTCAAGGGCTCGCGCAAGAGCACGCCCTACGCTGCCGCGCTCTCGGCCGAGGTCGCCGCGCGCAAGGCCATGGAGCACGGCATGCGCCAGGTCGAGGTCTTCGTCAAGGGTCCCGGCGCCGGGCGCGAGCAGGCCATCCGCTCGCTGCAGGCCGCCGGGCTGGAGGTCAGCGCCATCACCGACGTCACTCCGGTTCCCCACAACGGCTGCCGCCCGCCCAAGCGGCGCAGGGTCTGAGCCGATGGCCCGCTACACCGAATCCGTCTGCCGCCTGTGCCGCCGGGAGGGCGCCAAGCTCTTCCTCAAGGGCACCCGCTGCTACACGAAGAAGTGCTCCTTCGAGCGCCGGCCCACCCCGCCCGGCCAGCACGGCGTCCGTCGCCGCAAGATGGGCGAGTTCGGCATCCAGCTGCGCGAGAAGCAGAAGATGCGCCGCGTCTACGGCGTGCTCGAGCGCCAGTTCCGGAACTACTACCGCGAGGCCGAAAGCACCACCGGCGTGACCGGCGAGGCCCTGCTCCAGCGGCTCGAGACCCGGCTGGACAACGTTGTCTTCCGGCTCGGCTTCGCAAGCTCGCGCGCCCAGGCGCGCCAGCTCGTGGCCCACGGCCACTTCGCGGTGAACGGCACGGCCACGAACGTGCCCTCGTACTCGCTCAAGCCCGGCGATCGCGTGGAGGTGCGCGAGAGCCACAGCGGCCGCGAGCCGTTCAAGGTCGTCAAGGAAACACTCCGCTCCCACCAGGCCCCGGAGTGGCTGAGCCTCGATGCCGCCAAGCTCGCCGGCTCCGTCGCCAGCCTGCCCCGCCGTGACCAGATGCCGCTCGACCTGTCCGAGCAGCTCGTGGTCGAGTACTACTCGAGGTAGCCCAGCTCATGATCGAACTCGAAACCCCGCAGATCGAATCCGTCGAAGAGGTCGGCACGTACGCCAAGTACGAGGTCGGACCGCTCCAGGCGGGGTACGGCGTCACCCTCGGCAACGCGCTCCGGCGCGTGCTCCTGTCCTCGCTCGAGGGCGCCGCGGTCACGTCCCTCCAGATCCGAGACGTCTACCAGGAGTTCTCCACGATCCCCGGCGTCAAGGAGGACGTCACCCAGATCGTGCTGAACACCAAGAAGCTGCGCATGAAGAGCTTCGCGACGCACCCGGTCCAGCTCCGCCTCACGAAGAGCGGCGCCGGCCCGGTTCTCGCCGCGGACGTCATGGAGTCGGCTGACGTCGAGATCGTGAACCGCGATCTCGTGCTGATGACCCTCGACTCGGACGACGTGACCATCGACATGGACATGACCGTCGAGCGCGGCGTCGGCTACCTCGGCGTCGAGCGCACCGAGGCCCTGCCGATCGGCGTCATCGCGGTCGACGCGATCTTCACCCCGGTCCGCAAGGTGAACTACTGGGTCGAGAGCACGCGCGTCGGCCAGGTCACCAACTTCGACAAGCTGACGATCGAGATCGAGACCGACGGGACGATCGGGCCCGAGGAGGCGCTGAGTCGCGCGGCCTCGATCCTGATCGAGCAGTTCCGTCCGTTCGTGACGATCGGCCAGGCCCAGATGGCCGCTGATCGCGGCGTGCCCGGCATCCCGCAGCTGCCGCCGAACATGCTCGACATGCCCATCGAGGAGCTCGACCTCCCGATGCGTGCCTACAACTCGCTCAAGCGCAACAACATCGTCAAGGTCGGGCAGCTCCTCCAGCTCAAGGACGAGGACCTGCTCCGGATGCGCAACTTCGGCAAGAAGTCGCTCGACGAGATGAAGGAGCGGCTCCGGATGCGCGGCTTC
>DATJGH010000087.1:0-4328 GCA_035495215.1 Patescibacteria group bacterium | reverse complement strand
GCGCTCGACGGCGTGACCCTGGCCGACCTCGTTCCGCAACGCACGGTCGCGCTGCAGCCGCGCCCCGCCGAGCCGACCGCCACCCTCGAAGGAGCCCTGACGCCATCGTGAGCGACGAGACCAACGGCACCACCCAGCATCCCCCGTCGGCAGAAGACCGCCTGGTCATCCGCGGCCTGAAGGTCGCGCCCATCGCGAACCCGGAGCACGAGATCCTGCAGGGCATCGACCTCGAGGTCGGGCCGGGCGAGGTCCACGCGATCATGGGCCCGAACGGCTCGGGCAAGACGACGCTGGCCTACGCGATCATGGGCCACCCGGCCTACCTCGTGACCGGAGGCGAAGTGCTGTGGCGCGGCCGCGACATCCTGAAGCTGAGCCCTGACAAGCGAGCGCGGCTGGGCATGTTCCTGGCCTTCCAGTACCCGACCGCGGTTCCGGGTCTGAGCGTCGCGAGCTTCATCCGGAGCGCGCTCAACGCGAAGCTCCAGGGCATCGACAAGAACCCCGACATCGATCCGACGGACGCGATCAAGGGCGGCGTCTCGATGATGGACTTCCGCAAGCGGATGCGCGAGAAGCTGGCGCTCCTGCGGATGGACGAGAGCTTCGCGAGCCGGTACGTCAACGAGGGCTTCTCGGGCGGCGAGAAGAAGCGCCTCGAGATGCTCCAGATGGCGATGCTCGAGCCGCAGATGGCGATCCTCGACGAGACCGACTCGGGCCTCGACATCGATGCCCTGCGCGTCGTCGCCGATGGGGTGAACGCGATGCTCAACCCGAACCTGGGCATCCTGCTGATCACCCACTACCAGCGGCTGCTCAACTACATCACCCCCGATTTCGTGCACGTGCTTGCCCAGGGCCGCATCGTCAAGAGCGGCGGCAAGGACCTTGCCCTCCGCCTCGAGGAGCAGGGCTATGGCCCCATCCTGCGCGAGGCCGGGCTGGCGCCCGACGTGCCCGATGAGGCGCTGCTCGTGCCCCAGGGCCCCGAGCTCGGCGACCACGCCGCCGAGGGTGAGCCGGCGGGGGCGCGGGCATGACCGTCAGCACGTCGCCGACGATCGAGCTCTCCGCCGGAGCGAGCGAATTTGGCGGCCGCATTCGCAACGGCCGCCTCGACCCGGACGTCGTGCGCCGCGACTTCCCGATCTTCGAGCAGCAGGTGCACGGCCACCCGCTCGTCTTCCTCGACTCGGCCTCGACGAGCCAGAAGCCCCTGCCGGTGATCGATGCCCTCGACGCCTATTACCGCGAGTACACGGCGAACGTCCATCGCGGGATCTACGAGATCGGCGAGCGCGCGACGGCCAGCTACGAAGCGGCTCGCGCTTCCGTGGCGAAGTTCATCAACGCCCCGGACAGCCACGAGGTCATCTTCACCCGCAACGCGACCGAGGCGATCAACCTCGTCGCCTACGCGTGGGGCCGCCGGAACATCGGCCGCGGCGACGCGATCGTGCTCACCGAGATGGAGCACCACGCCAACCTCGTCCCGTGGCAGATCCTCGCCCAGGAGAAGGACGGCGACCTCGAGTTCATCCCGATCACCGACGACGGGATCCTCCGCCAGGACGTGTACGAGGTCCTGCTCCGGCTGAAGCCCAAGCTGGTCGCCTTCACCCACGTCTCGAACACGCTGGGCACGATCAACCCGGTCGCGGAGATGGTCGCGGCGGCCCACGCAGCGGGCGCGCTGGTCCTGCTCGACGGCGCCCAGGCCGTGCCCCACGTGCCGGTCGACGTCCAGGCGATCGGTGCCGACTTCTACGCCTTCTCCGGCCACAAGATGCTCGGGCCGACCGGCTCGGGCGTGCTCTGGGCCCGGCGACAGCTCCTCGAGGCGATGCCGCCGTTCATGGCCGGTGGCGACATGATCCGCGAGGTTCACCTGCGCCGGTCCGAGTGGAACGACATCCCCTGGAAGTTCGAGGCCGGCACGCCGGACATCGCGGCCGGCATCGGGCTGGGGGCGGCGGCTGACTACCTCCGCGAGCTCGGCATGGAGCGGGTCCGCGAGCACGAGCGCGAGCTGCTGACGTATGCGCTCGTCGCGCTCGCGCGCGAGCACCCCGACGTCACCCTGTACGGGCCGATGGACGCGGGCATCCGCTGCGGCGTCATCGCGTTCAACGTGCCGGGTGTGCATCCGCACGACGTGGCCCAGGTGCTCGACCGCTCCGGCGTCGCGGTGCGCGCCGGCCACCACTGCACGATGCCCCTCCACGAGCGCCTCGAGCTCGCGGCGTCGGCCCGGGCCAGCTTCAACGTGTACACCACCGAAGCCGACGTCGACGCGCTCATCGCCGGCCTCCACGAGGTCAAGCGCATCTTCGCCTGAGCTGGACACCGCGGCGCCCGGTGCCCGCGATACCCGAGCGACATGGTGGGGATTTTCGAAGGGCGCTAGACTCCGCCTCTCACATGGACGACCTGTACCGCGACTACATCCTCGAGCACTACCGGAGACCGCACAACTTCGGTGCGATCGAGAACGCCACGGCGACGCAGGAGGGCGCGAACCCGCTCTGCGGCGACCGGATCACGATGCAGGTGCGCGTGTCCGGAGATCAGATCGCGGCGATCGGCTTCACCGGCCGTGGCTGCGCCATCAGCCAGGCGTCGGCCTCGCTGCTCACGGACGAGATCAAGGGCAAGTCGGTCGAGAGCGCCGCGGGCATGCAGGCGAGCGATGTCCTGGATCTGCTCGGGATCGAGATCAGCCCGGCGCGCATGAAGTGCGCGCTCCTGTCGCTCGAGACGCTGCAGGGCGCGCTCGGAACCAAGGCCCCTCCCGCCACGGAGTCCGCGGAGGCGGCGCAGGCATGATCGCGGGCACGGGCTGCTGCAGGTGTCAGCTGCCGGCCTGACCGCCGGCGCGATCCCTCGTCCTCCGGGCGATGCCGGACGGACCTGATGAACCCACCTCACAGCGCCGCGATTTCGCGGCAGCCACTGGAGCCAATCCCGATGCCAACCGCCATTCGCGAGATCAGCCCGCCCGAGGCACAGGAGCGCCATCGTGCGGGCGCGACCCTGATCGACGTGCGCGAACAGGTCGAGTGGGACGCAGGGCACATCCCCGGCGCGGTGTTCATCCCGCTCGGCCGGCTCGAGCACGAGATCGCCGCGGCGGTCCCCGGCAAGGACACCGAGATCATCCTCCAGTGCCGCAGCGGCGCCCGATCCGGCCGCGGCACCGCCCAGCTCCAGGAGCTGGGCTACACGAACGTCGTGAACATGGCCGGCGGCATCCTCCAGTGGCAGGCCGACAACCTGCCGGTCGAGGCACCGGCGAGCCTGACCCCGGCGCAGCAGTCGCGCTACAGCCGGCATCTCCTGATCCCGGAGGTCGGCACGGCCGGCCAGGTCAGGCTGCTCGACTCGAAGGTCCTGCTCGTCGGCGCCGGCGGCCTCGGCAGCCCGAGCGCTCTGTACCTCGCCGCGGCCGGCGTCGGAACGCTCGGCATCGTCGACTTCGACGTCGTCGAGGCGAGCAACCTGCAGCGCCAGGTCATCCATTCGACCGAGCGCCTCGGGGTCAAGAAGGTCGACTCCGCCCGCCAGTCGATCGAGGCGCTCAACCCCGACGTCAAGGTGGTGACCCACGACGAGATGCTGCTGGCCGACAACGTCGAGCGGCTGATCGCGGGCTACGACGTGATCCTCGACGGCACCGACACGTTCGAGACTCGCTACCTGCTGAACGACGCGGCGGTCGCGGCCGGCATCCCGGTCGTCCACGCTTCCGTGTTCCGGTTCGAGGGCCAGCTGACGACATTCGTGCCCTACGAGGGCCCGTGCTACCGCTGCCTGTACCCCACGCCGCCCCCGCCCGAGCTCGCGCCAGGCTGCTCCGTGGCCGGCGTCCTCGGCGTGGTGCCCGGGATCATGGGCCTGCTCCAGGCGAACGAGGTCCTCAAGGTCCTGCTGGGGATCGGCGAGCCGCTCGTCGGCCGGTTGCTGCTGTTCGACGCGCTCGACGCGACCTTCGACGAGCTGCGGCTGTCTCGGGACCCCAGCTGCCCGACGTGCTCCGACGAGGCGCGCACGGCGCGGGAGCGCGGCGAGTGGTCACCGCCCGCGGCGTTCGGCGCGGACCAGCCGTTCGCACTGGGTCCGATCGGGACCGCAGGAACCGCCGGGACCGCCGGGGCCGCCGGCGGCCAGGCGGCCGGGAGGCCGGCATGAGCACGGTCCGATTGCCGGCCGTCCTCCGGGCGCAGGCCAACGGCGAGCGGGCGATCGAGGTCGACGGCTCGACGATCGGCGACGCGGTCCAGTCCCTCGTCGGCCGGCACCCGGCGCTCGCCGGCCAGCTGCTG
>DATJGH010000086.1:0-16323 GCA_035495215.1 Patescibacteria group bacterium | reverse complement strand
GTCTCGCTCACCGAGGACGTCTCGCTGGTCGTCGGCGACTCGGTTGTCGTCGTGGTCTCGCTGACCGAGGAGGTCTCGCTGCCGGTGGTCGTCTCGCTCACCGACGAGGTCTGCGTCGACGAGGACGTCTCGGTCGACGAGGACGTCTCGGTCGACGAGGACGTCTCGCTGCCGGTGGTGGTCTCGCTCACCGACGAGGTCTCGGTCGTGGTCGTGGGCGACTCGGTCGTCGTCGTCGTCTCGGTCGTCGTCTCGCAATCGACCCAGAAGACCTTCATCTTGTCGTGCTTCAGGGTGTCGAGATCGCCGTCCCAGAAGAGCTTGTAGTGGCCCGGATCGAGTGTGTACACGCCCTGCTCCGGCTGGCGATCCTCGCCGTCGCCCTGCGTGTCGTAGGTGCCGCTGAGGACGACCGTGCCCTTGTCGCCGGGCGACCATTCCTGGATCTCCCAGGTGCCGGCCTGCTCCGGATCGGCAAAGTAGAAGTGGAGATGGAAGGTGCACACGTGGGGCTCGTTCCGGACCTCGCCCGGATCGTTCTCACCCGCGCCTTCGTGGATCTTCACCGTTCCGTTGTTGCCCGGCGTGTCGTTCGACAGGGCCGGTGACGCGGGCGCCAGCATCGCGATCGCGACGAGCCCGATGACGGCTGCCCAGCCAATGCTCCTGATGGCTGACTGACCCGGCGGCCAAAGCCGGGCTCTGAAGTTCGGCATGCTCGTTACCTCGATCTGGCCGGCCGCTGGTCACCGAATCTGGGGGCCGGTACCCACGCACGGTTCGTCTTCGCCCATTCCCGCACGAGGCGCCTCCGAACGCCGACCCACGACCGCACCGATCCCTCGCAGACATCTCACAGCCGCATCTCACCTCCGCAGACAATTCCATGCCATACAGTGCCGCCCATGCCCGGAATCCAGGACGCACCGCGCGTTCCCGCCGACGACAGGGCGACGTGGCGAGCCTGGCTGGAGGCGAACCACGCGACCGCGTCAGGCGCCTGGCTCGTCACCTGGCGAAAGGGCCACGGGCCGGTGCTCGACTACGGCGCGGCGGTCGAGGAGGCGCTGTGCTTCGGCTGGGTCGACTCCACCGGGGGACGGGTCGACGAGCACCGGACCAGGCTGTATTTCGCGCCGCGGAAGCAGCGCAGCGTGTGGTCCGCCTCGAACAAGGAGCGCGTGGCGCGGCTGAGCGCGGCCGGGCTCATGCGCCCGGCGGGATTCGCCGCGATCGAGCGGGCGAAGGCGAACGGCGCCTGGACCGCGCTCGACGAGGTGGAGCAGGGGATCGTCCCGCCAGACCTGGCCGCGGCGCTCGCGGCGCACCCGCCGGCCGCGGAGCGGTTCGCGGCGTTCCCATGGTCCGCACGCCGCGCGATTCTCGTCTGGATCGCGGACGCCACGCGGCCGGAGACGCGCGCGACGCGCATCACCGAGACGGCGGTTCGTGCGGCGCGCAACGAGCGCGCCACCGAGCGGCCGCCAGGTTGAGGTGCGCCCTCAGACGGGCTTGAACGCCTCGAACGGCTGGCGGCAGTCCGCGCAGTGGAGGATCGAGCGGCACTGCGTCGGGCCGAAGACGTTCTCGATGGAGGTCCGCGAGGAGCCGCAGTAGGGGCAGCGGATCGGCGCCTCGCCGAGCATCGGCAGCGCCCGCACCGACCCGATGTGGGCTGGCGGCGCGAAGCCCGACCGGCGCAGCTTCTCGCGTCCGGCAGGCGAGATCCGATCCGATGTCCACGGCGTCGCGAACGACGTCTGCACCTCGACCGGCCGCCCGAAGGCGCGGAGTCGGTCGGTCACCGCCTCGCGGATGACCTCGAGCGCCGGACAGCCGACGAACGTCGGCAGCAGCTCGACCCGGAGTCCATCGGCTTCGACGTCGATGCCACCGATCATGCCCAGCTCCACGATCGACACGGCCGGGATCTCGGGGTCGGCGATCTCGTCGAGCGCGGCCATCACCGCCCGTGGATCGACTCGGCGTGGCACGTCGCGAGCGGCCGGCATCACCACGTCACGCCGTCCTCGGAGCGGCGGACCATCGTGAACTCGCTCCACAGCCAGTCGAAGGCGTCCGAGTGATCGCGCCGGCCGCTCGGCGAACGCTCGATCGACGGCGGCAGCGCGAGACCGAGGGGCACCATCACGGTGGTGAGGTCGGCGCGCCAGGCAGCCTCGGCGGCAGCCATCGAGCGGGTGAGGATGCCGGCCTCGATGAGATCGGCCTCCCCGTCGAGTGGCGTGAACACCGTCGGGGCGTCCAGCCCGTGCGCGAGCAGCGCCGACTCGAGGCGACGGCGCGGCTCCGGCCCGCCGTTGCCCAGCCGGTCGAGCCAGGCGAGGACGTGCATCCGGTGATAGCGCTCCTCGCGGCGCAGCTTCTCGACGAGATCGGCGAGGGGTCGGTAGCCGGGCCCGATCGAGGCCAGCCGGGCCTCGTCGGCGAGCTCGTAGAACACGCGCCGCGCGATCGTGTCCGCCCAGTCGCCCCGGGGATGGTCGAGCAGCCGGGCGTGGCGGTACTGGTCGGGCTCGCGGTCGTAGGCGATGGCATCCTCGTCCCGGCCGTCGGCCAGCACCTCGGCGAGGAGCTGGTAGAGGGCCCGGGCGTGGCCCAGCTCGTCCTGGGAGATCGAGCTGATCGCGACGTCCTCCTCGAGCAGCGGCGCGATCCCGGTCCACTCGCTGTCGGTGAAGCCGCTGACGAACTCGTCGTCGGCCATCGTCAGCAGCAGCTCGGCCAAGGCGGTGCGGACGCCGGGAGCCAGGGCATCAGCCGCCGCGGCCGGGGTCACCATGGCCGTCATGACGTGGCCTTCGGGCGGCGGCCGCCGGTGCGGTCGTGGCCGGCCGCACGCGCGGCGGGCTTCTCCGTGCCGGCCCTCGCTCGCGCTGCGGCGAGCTTGTCGCGCAGCACGTAGCCGCCCGGCTTCTTGAACGAGCGGTCAAGCGGCGGATCGAGCAGGTCCGGGTCCTCGAGCACGGCGATGTCGGCGCGCCGAACGACCCACAGCCGCGTGCTCTCGTTGCGCCGCCCGAACAGCTCCCGCGCGTAGTGCACGGCGAGCTCACGGTCCGGGGCAAGCACGTTCCCGCCGTGGCGCATCGGGTCGCCGTCCTTCGCCTGCTGGAACACCTCGTAGGGTTCCAGGCCGGGTCGAGGCGGCGCCGGCGCCGCTGCCCTGCGCGGAGCCATCAAGCAGCGACCGCCCGCAGGCTGAGGATCGTGTCGCGGACCCAGCGGGTCTCCTCGCGGTTCAGGCGGCGGAACTCGAGGCGCTCCTGGGACTTCGGGCCGTGGCCGGTCACCACCGAGCGCAGCTCGTCCCACGAGGGCTCGGTGTACGACCAGGTCCCCGTGGATTCATCCTGCCGCAGATCCGGGTCCGGGATCGTCAGGCCGAGCTCCCAGAGCCGGGGCACGTAGATCGTCAGGAACTCCTGGCGGAGCTCCTCGGACGTCTTGGCCTTGATCCGCCAGTGCAGGTCGCGATCCTTCTCGCGGTCACCACGCGGCCCGTGCATCTGCATCAGCGGGCCCCACCAGCGGTTGAGCGCCTCCTGCACCAGCTCTCGCTGGGACGCGGATCCGGTCATCAGGGTCACCACGACGTCGCGGCCGTGCATGATGTGGACCGACTCCTCCCAGCAGATCTTCTGCATCGTCCGCGCGTACGGGCCATAGCTGGAGTCGCGCAGGGCCTGCTGGGCGACGATGGCCGCGGCATCGACGAGCCAGGCGATGATCCCGATGTCGCCCCACGACCGGGTCGGGTAGTGGAAGACGTTGTGAAACTTCGTCCTGCCCGCGATCAGGTCGTCGAGCATCGACTCGCGCGGCTTGCCGAGGTCCTCGGCGACCCGGTACAGCAGCTGGGCGTGCCCGACCTCGTCCTGGACCTTCGCGGTCAGGGCGAGCTTCCGGCGCAGGGTCGGAGCCCGCATGATCCACTCGCGCTCGGGCAGGACGCCCATCAGCTCCGAGTTGGCGTGCATCTCGACGAAGCGGAGCACGGCCGAGCGGTACTCGTCGGGCATCCAGTCGGTGGCCTCGATCTTGCCGCCCGCGGTCACGTGCGCCTCGAAATGGGCGAATCGCTCGTCGTGGGACAGGTCTTCCTCGTTCCACGGTCGCTCGCTGCGCTGCCGCGGCGGCAGCACGGGGTCGAGGGCCAGGGGATCGGTCATGGCGCGTCCTCCTTGACGAGGTCGATGCCATGATCGCCCTCGAGCTCGGTCCATGTATCGCGATGCTCGGCGATCAGCCCGTCGGCGCCGACCTGCAGGACCGAGACGCCGTGGATCGTCGTCGGCTCGCCGCCGTCGGGCGGCCAGATGACGGCGCGGTACTCGACAGCGGCGCGGCCATCCGGGCCAACGATCGGCTCCGCGAACGTGAACGTCGCCCGGGATTCCTCGTCGAACGACTGCCGCGCGTAGGCGAGCGCCGCCTCGCGCCCGTGCTCGAGCGCCCGGAATGGCGCGGATCGGAAGCGGCAGTCGAGGGCGTAGCGCGCCGCGACGACCTCGGGATCATGCCGCTCCCAGCCGTCCTGCCAGGCGGCGACCCAGGCTCGGGCCCCGTCGAGGGTGCGCGATTCCTGCTGCACCGTCATCTCAGCTCGCTCCCAGCATGCGCAACGAGAGGTCGACCAGATGGTCTGCGATTCTGGGCGCCGGCAGCCGTCCCTTCGGGTCATACCAGGTTGCGGTCCCGTTGAGAGCGCTGAGCAGGGCGCTCGCGGCGAGTCCGGAATCGGTCATCGCGAAGACGCCGATCGCGATGCCGTCCTCGATATGCGCCCGGAAGCGGCGCTCATAGACATCGCGGCGCGCGAGGATCGCCGACCGCCGCTCCGGACCGAGGGCGCGCCACTCGTGCACGAACACCCCGGCTCCACCGACATCGCTCGTGAGGACATGGACGTGGGCGCGCACCATCGCCGCCAGCGCCTCGACCGGATCGCCGGGTACGCGGGCCTCCGCCTCGGCCTCGGCCCGGTCGGCCGCGGCCTCGAACCTCGTGGCCGCCCGATCGACGATCCCCCACAGCACGTCCTCCTTCGAGGCGACATGCGCGTACAGGCTCGCACCCTGAACGGACAGGGCGCGTGCGATGTCCCGGATGCTCGTCGCCGCGTAGCCTCGCTCGCGAAAGAGGTCGCTGGCCACGTCTTCGATCGCCTGCCGGCGAGTTGTCTCGACCATCTGTGCCGTCCTGCCTAACTAACGATCGTTAGGCACGGTACCCGCGGCCCGGCGCGGCGTCAACCGAGCCGGCGGGCTCCGGCCCGGCGAGAGCCCGTCAGCCTTCGGCCTGGCGACGATGCCACCTGGACCAGTACCCATGGGCGATGGTGCCTGGCTACTTCCTGCGCCTACGGTCCAAACCGATGGCGCCCGACGTGCACGTGAGCCACCTCGACTCCGCCGGGGAGCTGGACCTCGCCGCGCGCGCGCAGACGGATCCGGCGGCGTTCGCCCGGCTGTTTGACGAGTACATGCCGCGCGTCTATGCCTTCATCGCGCGTCGCGTCGAGGATCGAGCCGCGGCCGAGGAGCTGACCGCGGCGACGCTCCACCGAGCGCTCCGGGCCGTCCGCGCCGGTGTCCTGCAGGAGTCCTCGTTCGGCGGCTTCGTCTACCGAGTCGCTGCAAGCGCGATCGTCGACCGGGTCCGGCGGGGCCGGCGCGCGATCCCTCCGGGACTCCGTGCCAGCGACCTCGACGAGGGCACCGATCGCGAGGTGGCCGAGGCGATCGGTGCGGAGGCCGCCGCGCGGGCATTTGCCGCGGCGGTCGACCGAAACGTGCTCCGGCGATCGTTCGAGGCCATCCCCGACGCGCAGTTTCGCGTGATCCTCGTCCGCTACTTCGACGGCCTCGACATCGCTGAAGCCAGCGCGGCGCTCGGGTGCTCCCAGAGGAGCTTCGCGGTGCGGGTGAATCGCGCGCTGCGCGCGCTCAGCTCGGCGCTGAACAATGAGGCGACCGGTGCGGCCTGACGACCTGATCGATCCGGCTGTGGCCGCAGCCGACGCAGTCGTGCCGTTGCCGGTCGACCTGCGACCACTCGACGCGGAGCTCGAGCAATCAGGGGCGCGCGCCCGCCTGATGCTGCACGGCCGAACGCAGCCAACGCGCTACTTCGTGATCGACCTGCGAGCTCGACTCCTGAGCGACTATGCGGCCGACCGTTCGGCAGGCGGTGTCGGCACTGACGTGATCGCGGGGCCGAGCCCGGTCTCCCGCGGGCAGGTCGAGGTCCGCCGTCAGTCGATCGCGCCCGCCCCGCCGACCGTGGTCGCGCAGGCCGCGGCGCCGGCCGGTCCAGCGGTCGTCTTCGATGTTCGTGTGGCGCTCTTCGTGGCGGCGGTCGCCAGCGCGGCGCTGATCCTCGGCGCGATCGGGAGCGGCGTCATTCCCCACTGAAGCGCGGTGGGCGCTTGTCCATGAACGCGGCCATCCCCTCGGCGTGGTCCTTCGTGCGGCCGGCAAGGTCCTGCAGGTGCGCCTCGTATTCGAGCGCAGCTTCGAGGTCGTGGTCCCATGCCGCGTTCAACGCCCGTTTCGTGAGGGCGATGGCCCGTGGGGCGCCGGCGGCCAGGCGTGCTGCGATTGCCCCGGCTTCCGCGGCCAGCCGGTCCGCGGCGACCACGCGACCGACGAGCCCGAGCCGCAGCGCATCCTCCGCGCCCACGGGGTCGTTGAGCAGCGCGAGCTCCGAGGCGCGCGCCGCGCCGACGAACCGAGGCAGGAACCACGTCGCGCCGGAGTCCGGCACCAGGCCTACGCGGCCGAACGCGAGCGCGAAGGTCGCCGCCTCCGAGGCCACCCGTATGTCGCAGGCCATCGCGAGGGACGCACCCGCCCCCGCCGCGACGCCATTGATCGCGCCGACGATCGGCTTGGGCATGCCGCGCATCGCGCGGATGATCGGGTTGTAGCGCTCGCGTACCTCGACGCCGAGGGGCGCCGCGCCCGGCTCGAGGCGCTCGCGCAGGTCCTGGCCGGCGCAGAAGGCCCGGCCGGCGCCGGTGAGGATGACCGCGCGGACCGCCCTGTCCCGCTCGAGGCGGCGGAACGCCGCCAGCAGCGCCTGCTTCATCGGGACCGTCAGCGCGTTGAGCGCGTCGGGCCGGTGCAGCGTGACGGTGGCGACCCCGGCCGCGGACTCGAGCTCGACGAGGACGGTCTCGTCAGGCATCCGCCGCGGGCGTGAAGCGGACCAGGTCGTGTCGCTCGCCGACCAGCTCGAACAGCCCGGGATCGATGGGTTCGTGGGCGTCGTCGGCGACGTCCGCCACGAACGCTCCGAACTGCGTCGCGAACTCGGGGTCGCCAGGTCCGAGCGAGCCGGCGATCAGCAGGTCACGGTCGGGCAGCGCCACCAGGACGCGGCCCGGCCCGCACTCACCCGCGAGGTGCTGCCGCACGTCCTCGAGGAGGATGCGCGCGGCATCGCTGCCCTCGCCGGTGTCCGAGGACAGCAGCCGTCGCTCGCCGGACAGCTCGTCGGTCCAGGGCGCGCGTGTCGACCATGCGGCGAGGTTCGCCATCGCGGTGTCCCGGAGCTGGTCCGTCCCGACGCCCCAGGCGAGCAGGTGATCGGCGTTGACCAGCACGTCGTAGGCCGGCTCGCGTAGCACGTAGGCGATCGCCAGGTCGGCCGGGCCTGGATCGATGAGCGGCAGGGCGTGCTTCTTGAGGCCCTCCTGGGCGAGCGCCGCCTCGTCGACCTCGGCGAGCTTCGTCCCGTGCGTGCCGGCGGGTCGGAGCACCGGGTAGACGTGGTCGGCGGCGGACGTCCAGTCGTGCTCGGGCGCTCCCGCCGCCGTGGCATCGCCCGCCGGCGCCGGCTGGTGGCCGCTCACCGGGGCGTTCTCGTCGATCGGTGAGAGCACATCGGGTGGCGCGTCGCGCAGGGCGCCCTGCGGCTCGTCGTCGAACGTCTCCCAGGACATCAGCGGCCCCTCCAGCTCGGTTGGCGCTTCTCCGCGAAGGCCGCCATGCCTTCCTTCTGGTCCTCGGTGTCGAACAGCAGGTAGAAGCTGCGGCGCTCGAATTCGAGGCCCGCCTCGAGCGACAGCTCTTCGGCCCGATTCACCGCGGCCTTCGCGGCGAGCACCGCAACCGGCGGCATTGCCGCGATCCGGGCGGCGAGCTCGAGCGCCGCGGGCACGGTCGCCTCGGACGGCACGACCGTCGTGACCAGCCCGTGCGACTCCGCCTCGCGGGCGGTCATGTTGCGGCCGGTCAGGATCATCTCCATCGCCCGGGCCTTGCCGATCGCCCGGGTCAGGCGCTGCGTCCCGCCGGCGCCGGGCATGACCCCCAGCCTGATCTCGGGCTGGCCGAACTGCGCGTCCTCGCCCGCCACGATCATGTCGCACACCATCGCCAGCTCACAGCCGCCGCCCAGCGCGTAGCCGCGCACCGCCGCGACCAGCGGCTTGCGGACGCGCTTGATGCGCTCCCAGCGGTGGAACGTGTCGTCGACGGTCAGGCTTGTCGGGGACTGCCGCGCGAGCTCCGGCACGTCCGCCCCCGCCGCGAAGGCGCGATCGCCGGCGCCCGTGATGACGACCGCGCGGCAAGCGGGATCACGATCGAGCCCCTCGAGCGCGTCGGTCAGCGCCTCGATCAGCGCGAAGTCGAGCGCGTTGAGGACGTCGGGGCGATCGAGCACGACGAGGGCGACCCCATCGACCGGCCCGTCGGCGCTCGGGGCCGGCAGCGTGACGTGCAGCGTCGGGTGCTCGGACGACTGGGCGGTGGTCACGGCGTGGCGACAGTATCCACGCCCGACCTAGCCGCCGCCCACCAGATCGGAGGCGTCCTCGAGCACCAGGAAGGTCGCAAGGCCGGGCGCGATCTCGCGAAGCACCTTTGACGCGGCTCGCATCGGCTCGGACCGGAGCGCCTCGTCCATGGCCGCGCGGTCATCGAAGTCGAGGGCGGCAGCGAGGGCGAGGTCCGTCGCGCCACCGAGGGCCTCGCTGACCCGCCACGCGCGCGTGGCCCGCAACCCGGGCGTCTGCGCGACGAGCGGCATGTGCTCGTCCCGGTAGCGGCTCTCCAGCGTGGCCAGCGCCTCGGCGCCGCCCTCGGGCGCCCGGTACAGCACGAGCAGCGTGGTCATTCGCGTCCTCCCCTGATCGGCTCTGGCCGGCATGCCTGCTCTCGTTGCCTGTCAGCCACGATTCCGGGCCTATGCAGCGACGCTGACGGCGGTTACGGCCGAAGCCTTGCCTGACAGTCACGATTCCGGGCCGATCGATCGACGACAGCTCCACTTCCGGCCGAAATGGTGCCTGACAGTCACGATTCCGGGCCTATCCAGCGGTTGTGGCGGCGGGTCCGGCCGAAATGGTGCCTGTGAATCACGACATCGCGCCCGAACGCGCGAAATCCGGGCGGCGCGGCCGTTTCCAGGCGAAATCCTGCCTGTCGGTCACGATCCCTGCCCATTCAGCGGCGGCCGTGCCGGCTTCCGGCCCGGATCGTGCTGTGCGTCACCACAGCGGGTCCCGAACGCGCCGAATTTCGGTCGTTCGGCTGTCTCCGCGGTCGAGTGCGGCGCGGCGGAGCGCCTCCGCCTCGGTCGAGCGGTAGAAGCCCGATGTCCCCTCGTTGAACAGGCCGGGCCGACGGGCCATGACCTCGTGCCCGCAGTCGGGAACCACGAACAGCCGGCCGTTCGGCAGCTGGCGAGCCAGCCCCGCCGCGTGCTCCGGCGGCACGAACGGGTCGTGATCGCCGCACACGACCATCGCCGGACAGTCGATGCGGTGCAGCTCCGCGGGGGTCAGGAGCTGCTGGACCGCGATGTCCGCGGCGATCGCCGGCAGCAGGCGCTGCCAGGCGTCGGCGCCCTGGCCCGCGTCGTGCCGACGCCCGAGCGTGGCCGCAAACTCAGGCTCGTGGGCCAGGATCCGCTCCGGGTCCATGAGCCGACGCCCGACGGTTGCCCGGGGCTCGCGCAGCGTCGTGATCCCGACCACGATCAGGGTCCGCAGCCGCTCCGGCCAGCGGGCGCCGAACTGCAGCGCCGTCATCGCCCCCATCGAGAAGCCCAGCAGGTGGAACGAGTCGAGGCCGAGCTCGTCGACGAAGGCAACGAGATCATCGACCAGCCAGTCGTAGCGGAAGCCGTCGCGTGCGTCCCAGCGAGTGCGGCCGTGGCCGCGAGCGTCCGGCATGTGCACGAGGAACGCCTTCGACATGCTCGGCAGCTGGGCGGCGAAGTCCTCGCGCGCGAGGGAGGTGGCGCCGTGCAGGAGGACGAGCGGCGGGCCGGCGCCCTGGACGTCGTAGCCGACGTCGAGCCCGTTGGCCCGGATCGTCGGCACTCAGCCCTCCGGCTTGCCTTCGACCGCGCTGTCACTCCCCTGCTCGACGCGCAGGTAGCGCCGCCGGAAGTACAGAAGCGGGGCGACGCCCTCACGCAGCTGCTGGAGCGAGTCGACACGGCCGATGAACAGGTCGTGATCCCCGGCGGAGAACGTCTCGACGGTGGTGCACTCCAGCGTCGCGATCGAGCCGTCGATGAGCGGGAGGCCGGTCGGACCCCGATGCCACGCGGCGCCGCAGAACTCCTCGCGACCCGGGCTGACCGGGGCGTGGGCGAAGCAGTCGGACAGGAGCTGCTGGTCGGAGCCAAGCACGTTCACGGCATACCGGCCGAAGCGCCTGACCATCGGCGTGATGAATCGGCGTCGATCGAGCGCGACCATGACCAGCGCGGGTTCCAGCGACACGGACGAAAAGGCATTGACGGTGATCCCGGCAGGCTGGTCACCGTCCAGGGTCGTGACCACGCTGATCCCCGTCGCGAAGTGGCCCATGACCGTTCGGAACTCGTCGGGTCTGGGCTCCATCGAAACCAGTCTACGAGGTGGTCGGGCTCGACCCCCCGGAACTGCTGAGCCGCGCCAGGCCTGCCTGGACGATGCCCTCGATCCCCTCGAGCTGGGCGCGGAGGGCGGCCGCTCCGCCGGCGGTGAGCCGGTACGGCCGTCGGCGATCCTGCACGGGGAGGGCCTCGATGAGCCCGTTGGCCTCGAGGCGTGCGAGCGTCGCATACAGCGTCCCCGGGCCGAGCGGCTCGCCGGTCAGCTGCCGAGCGGCGACCATGATCGCGTAGCCGTGCCTCGGGCCCTCGCTCAGCGCGAGCAGGATTGCCAGTGACGGCTCGGCGAACCGGCCCAGGCCGGCGAGGTCAGCCGGCAAGGTGCGGTCCCCGGTTGGCCGACGACCGCCCGGCGAACTCGAAGACGAGCAGGAAGGCAATACCGGTCCACGCCGCGGCGAAGGCGGTCCAGCCGAGCCCGGGCGGGGCCACGCCCGCCAGGCCGGCGCCCGCGAGGAGGACCCCGAGCAGGACCTGGCCGCGACCCACCAGGGCAATGCCCAGCGCGGCCGAGCCAGCCATCGCCACAGTCGCTGCTGCCGCGGTCAACGCGCCGTACGCCACCTGTGCCGCCGCCGCGGCGAGGGCAACGGCCCAGACGACGTGGCCCGTCGCGGCGAGCACGATCCCGATCCGGCCGATCGCCCCGTCCGCGTCACCGAGCCGAAGCCACAACCCGATCAGCGCCGGCACCAGCGCAACGACGCACAGGAGGATCAGCGGCAGAGCGTCGTCGAGGTAGCCGGGCCAGTCGGTCGCCACCGGCTGCGCCGCGAGGGCGAACGCGTGGGCGGCGGCCAGGGCGCTCGCAACCAGGGCTGCCACGACGGGCAAGGGCGAAGGCAGCGGCGGGTGCAGTCGCGCGTCGATCGCGCTCCGAAGGAGATCGAGCCGCGTTCGCAGGCCGAAGGGCTCGCTCTCGAGGACGTCGGCGAGCTCGTCGCCGTACCGCTCGCGCCACGCGCGCGGGAACAGTCCGACGTATCGCGCCACGCGCTGCCGCCGCGCGAACAGGTCGGCGCTCACTTGCAGGCACGCTCGTGGGGCACCCGCGGAGCGATGACGCCGGGCTGGCCCAGCGGGATGGGCAGCGGCCCCAGCGTCAGGTGGCTCGTGTCGACCGTCAGCACTCCGGCAGCGTCGACCTCCAGCGCGAATCGGTCCATGCCGCGTTCAGCCGGCCCGTAGCCGTTCCCGGCCGGCTTGATGCCGAGGCGATCGTAGCGCGACTGGTGGCACGGACAGTGGAACCAGAAATCCTCGATGCACGGGTTCGGGCGGCAGCCAAGGTGCGGGCAGCGCTGTGACAGCACTCGCACATTGAGGCGCCCGTCCCCTTTCTCGTCGATGCCCGGTACGAATCGACGCGTCCTGGGATCGACCATGACCACGAACGCCCGAGCCGCGAGGACGTAGACCGGGAAGCCCTCGAAGAAGGGCAGCCCGGCGCCCATCGCCGCGACCTGGTCGACGGTGCCAACGCGAACGCGGCCGCCGCCGCCCGCGGCAGTGCTCCACAGGAAGCTGATCGACCCGGCGGTGACCTCGGCCAGCCACAACGCCATCCCGAAGCCCAGCGACCTTCGCAGCAACGTTCGCCGGCTGATGCCCTCGACGGGGGCGTCACGCAGCGCTCGCAGGCGCTCGGCGACGAGCGCGCCTTCCTCGGACTGGACGGTGGGCTCACGGTTTCCCATCGGACCCTCGACGATCAGCAGCCGATAGAACGCTGAGCGATATATCGGTCACCGATATACAGCGCCCGCCGCGATCCGTCAAGCGCCCGGGCGGTCGTCGGACGCTGGCTACAATCCCGAGCGATGGCAAGCAGCACGGCCTGGGATCGCGCCGCGCTCGTGCCCGTGCGCAGGGGCGAGAAGCGCGCGGAGCTCGCCGCGCTGCCCGTGGAGCTGCCGACGGTCGCGGAGCTGTTCACGTTCATGCGTGACGCCGAGCGCCGCTTCGAGACGCTGAAGCTGCGGATGGAGGAGCGAACGTACGGCGCGCGCGGCGGGCAGGTCGTGACGACGGACGTGGCGCTGCGCCATCCGGGCCACGCCCGGGTCGTGACGACGGAACCCGGGACGAAGGCCGCCGGCCACAACGAGGTCTGGATCTCCGACGGCGAGATCGTCCGAACCTACTCCGCGGTCCATCGGCTGGGCACGAGCCGGCCCATCCGCAACCGGCCGCGCGGCCTCGAGCCCCGCGAGTACCCGGGCCGGTCCACGGTGTACGAGCCGATCACGCCGCTGCCGACAGAGACCCTCGCAGAGCTCTTCGTGCACCCGGCCGGCTACTGCCAGAACGTGCTCGCGACGGGCGAGTGCTGGATCTCGGGCACCGATCGGGTCGCCGGCCGTGAGGCGATCGTCATCGAGTGCGACCACCCGCGCACGGTCGAGCGCGAGGTGGACCGACCCGATTACCACATCCAGGTCACGGTCGACCGGCTCGACGGGATCATCACCCGCCTCATCGAGTCCGTCGGCGACGAGGTGACGCGCGTCGCCGAGGTCACCTATCTCGAGCCCGACGCCGCGCTGCCGGCGACGACCTTCGACTTCGAGTTCCCCGAGGGCACGACGCTCCTGTATTGACCGCCGAGGGCGGTGCGACCGGAAACCGTGCGCCACAGGTATTGCGCCACAGGTATTTCATGCGAATCACGCGCCGACGCGCGGGTATGATCGCGGCGATTCGCGTGCACTGGCGTCCATCTGGAGGGAGGGTCGCAAATGCCAAGTCGTGAGGAAGTCATCCAGCAGGACGTCAGGGACCTGCACGGCCTGGGCTACGCGCAGGAGCTGTTCCGCACGATGGGCGGATTCAGCAACTTCGCGATCAGCTTTTCGATCATCTCGATCCTGACCGGCGCGGTCATCCTGTACGACTACGGCCTCGCATGGGCCGGCAAGTCGGCGGTGAGCCTGGGCTGGCCGCTCGTGACCCTGTTCGTGCTGCCCATCGCCGCGGCCATGGCCGAGCTCGCATCCGCCTACCCGACCGCAGGTGGGCTGTACTACTGGGCGTCGAGGATGAAGGGGGTTGGCTGGGGCTGGTGGACAGCGTGGCTGAACCTCATCGGCCAGTTCGCGATCGTGGCAGGCATCAACTACGCCGCCGCCGGGTTCATCAATGCGACGATCATCGACCGGCTGTTCGGTGGCACCTTCAACACGGCCGAGATCGTTCCCGGCGTGCTCAACGGCCAGCTGGTGACGATGGGCATCCTGATGGTCATCCAGCTCGGGATGAACATCGCCGGCATCAACCTCGTCGCGCTCCTCAACCAGGTCAGCGTCTGGTGGCACATCGCCATCGTCGCCATCGTCGCCATCGGCGTGACGATCTTCGGCAAGGCCGATGCGTCCGGCCTGGGCCTGTTCGACATCCATCCGCTCGATACGGCGGGCTCCTGGAGCAACGACTTCGGGGACATCCACCTGCTGTACGGGCCCGCCATCAGCTACCCGGTGATCGCCGCGTTCTTCTTCTCGCTCCTCCAGGCGAACTGGACGTACACCGGCTACGACGCCTCGGCGCACGTTGCGGAAGAGACGATCGGGGCACGGCTCTCGAGCGCCTGGGGGGTCTTCCTTTCGGTCGCGGTCTCGGCCGTCGTCGGCTACATCTTCCTGATGGTCCTGACGCTCCACACGCCGGACCTCGCAGCGCTGTTTCCGGCGTCGTTGGACGATCCCGCAACGTACAGCCAGTACTACTTCGGCGGTGGCGTCGCGGTCATCTCGATCCTGATCTACAACCTCGGCGACTTCCTGGGCAACCTGCTGAGCGCCGGCATCGCGATTGCGATGGCGTTCTGCGGCCTGTCATCTGTCGCCGCGGCGGGCCGGATGCTCTTCGCCTTCTCACGTGATGACGGGCTGCCGGCCTCTGGCTGGCTCAAGAAAGTCTCGCATCGCTACCGGACGCCGGCGAACGCGCTGACGGCGATCGTCGTCGTGTCATGGCTCTTCACCGTGGCCGCCTTCATCGTCGGCACGGGCACGGCAATCGTCATCGTCACGGCGATCAGCACGATCTTCCTGTACGCCGCCTATGGCGTCTGCATCTACCTCGGGGCCACGACGACCGACTGGCTGAACCATCGCGTCTGGAGCCTGGGACGGTGGTCGAAGCCGATCGCCTGGATCGCCGTCGCCTGGGTGGTCGTGCTGATGGTGCTGTTCAGCTTCCCGACCAGCGGCAACATCTCGTGGCCGTTCATGGTCATCACCGTCGCGCTCCTCCTCCTCTACTACTTCGGCTGGGCCCGCACCCGCTTCAAGGGCCCGCAGCGGATGGGCGCGGAGGCAGAGCTGACCGATATCGAGAAGGAGTTCCAGCAGGCTGCCGGCGATCTCGCCGGGGCCTGACCAGCCTCGCGCAACACGACGGGCCGGCCGGGCAACCGCCGGCCCGTCAGCATCTCGTTCGAGATCCCTGGGCTGCGGCAGGAGGAGGCCGATGAGCACAGACGGGCACCGCCAGGCCAAGCACCCGCGACTTGCGGACCTCGAGGGGTGGGTCCGCGACGGCCGGATCGACACGATCGTCGTGGCGATCACGGACATGCAGGGCCGGCTCATGGGCAAGCGCGTCCAGGGTGAGGCGTTCCTGAAGGGCGTCATCGACCACGGCGCGCACTTCTGCACGTACCTCCTGGGCACGGACATGGAGATGAACACGCCCGCCGGCTTCGAGCTCATGAACTGGGAGACCGGCTACGGCGACTGGATCGCCGCGCCGGTATGGGACTCGCTCCGGATCCTGCCCTGGCTCGAGAAGACCGCGATCGTCCTCTCGGACACGATCGACGAGGAGACGCACCGGGAGATCCCGATCTCGCCACGGACGATCCTCAAGCGCCAGGTCGACCGGGCCGCCAAGGCCGGCCTGACGATCAAGGCCGGCTCCGAGTTCGAGTACTACGTCCTGCGCGATACCTGGCAGGACATCGCCGACAACGGCTACGCAGTCCCGCGTCGATTCGGCACGTACAACGAGGACTATCACCTCCTCCAGGCGACCAAGGCCGAGCCCCTCCATCGCCTGCTGCGCAACCTCATGACCGAGGCGCGGATCCCGATCGAGTTCTCGAAGGGCGAGGCCGCCGCCGGCCAGCACGAGGTCAACATCCGCTACGACGACGTCCTCGAATCGGCCGACCGGAGCGTGCTCTTCAAGCACGGCTCGAAGGAGATCGCCTATCTCAACGGCTGGGGCCTGACGTTCATGGCCAAGCCCGATCACACCTGGACCGGCTCATCCGGCCACCTGCACATGTCGATCTGGGACAAGGCCGGCGAGCGGCCGCTGACCAGCGACGACAAGGCCAGGCTGCCCTACGGCATGGCCCGGCAGTTCAGCCAGTTCATCGCCGGCATGATGGCCCTGTCCCGC
>DATJGH010000085.1:0-11432 GCA_035495215.1 Patescibacteria group bacterium | reverse complement strand
CGGCACGATCTTTGCCGGGCTGGTCATGCTCGCCCTCGGGGTCCCGGTGAACGATCGGTTCTTCGTGGCGGCCGTGCTGTTCGCCCTGTTCGCGATCCCGATCTTCGTGTTCGTGCGCGAGTCGGGACCGATCGGTCGGGTCACGCTCACGGACGTCGTCGGCTCGCTGGCCCAGCTGCGCACCAGCGTCACGCACGCGCGAGCGGTTCCGGGCCTGCTGCGCTTCCTCGTTGGACGCTTCTTCTACTCGGACGCGGTCAACACGATCATCGTGGTCATGAGCGTGGTCACAACGAGGGCGAAGGGCCTGAGCGACCAGATGGCCCTGCTGGTGCTCCTCGGCCTGACCGTGGTCGCGATCTTCGCCAGCTTCGGCTGGGGCCGCCTGGTCGATCGGCTCGGGCCCCGACGCACCCTGATGATCGTGCTCGCTTCGTGGGCGGTCGGGTTGGTCCTCGGCGCGATCTCGCTGAGCGTTGATGGCCCGATCGGGCTGGCGATGTTCCTGGTCGCGGGCGGGATCCTCGGGAGCGGCCTCGGCGGCGTGCAGGTGGCCGACCGCGTGCTGATGGTCCGTCTCTCGCCGCCCGAGCGCATCGGCGAGTTCTTCGGGCTGTACGGGCTCGTCGGCAAGGGTTCGCAGGTCATCGGCCAGCTGCTCTACGGGCTGACACTGCTGCTGTTCTTCGACGCGTTCGGCGTCGGCGCCTACCAGCTGGCGGTGCTCACGCTCCTGGGCACGATGCTGCTCGGTGCCTGGATCCTGCGCCCGGTGAGCGACCAGTGGTCCGGCTCGGGTGAGGTCGACGTCCAGGCCCCACCGGAACGCCTGGCCCCCGCGACCGCGCCGCTCGAACCGCGCTAGCGGCCCGCAGCGCCAGCGAGCCTCAGCTCGCTCCCGCGCGCGCGGACCACCACGCCCACGCCGACCCGATCATCTCGTCGAGCCCCGACCGCTCCGGCGCCCAACGGAGGACCTCGCGCGCCCGTGCGATGTCCGCGACCAGGGTCGGCGGGTCACCCGCACGTCGTTCTCCCTGCACCTGGGGGATCGGGCGACCGATGACCCGTTCGGCCGCGGCGAGCACCTGGCGCACGCTGAACCCGGCGCCGCTCCCGAGGTTGCAGGCGAGCAGGCGCTCGCCGGTCCGCGCGTCTCCCGGCGCGGTGGCCTCGATGGCGAGCCGGTGTGCCTCGGCAAGATCGAGGACGTGGACGTAGTCGCGGATCGGCGTGCCGTCCGGCGTCGGATAGTCCGAGCCGAAGACCGTCAGCGGCGCCTCGCCCGACGCGGCTCGGAGGGCGTTGGGGATGAGGTGCGTCTCCGGGTCGTGGAGCTCGCCATTCGTGGCGCTGGCGCCCGCGACGTTGAAGTAGCGGAGTGAGACCGCGCGCAGCCCGTAGGCGATGGCGAACCAGTCCGCGGCAGCCTCGAGGCTCCGCTTCGACTCTCCGTACGGGTTGATCGGGCGGAGCGGCGCGTCTTCGGGGATGGGGGTTGCGTCGGGCACGCCGTAGACCGCCGCGGTCGAGGAGATCACGAGCCTGTCCACGCCGGCCTCGCGCATGGCCTCGAGCAGCGAGATCCCGCCGGCGACGTTCTCCCGGAAGTACAGCGCCGGCTCGCGGATCGACTCGCCCACGAGTGACCGCGCGCCGCAGTGGAGGACCGCTTCGACCTTCCGTTCGCGGAGCAGGGCGGTCACGGCCTCGCGATCGGTGTAGCTGCCGCGGACGACCGCCGCGTCCGCGAGGTTGGCGCCGGGCCGTGCTGTCGCGTAGGTGTCGAGCACGGTGACGTCGTGGCCGGTCGCGACGAGGTGCTCGACCGAGACGGACCCGACATAGCCCGCGCCGCCGGTGACGAGGATGCGCATCTGGCGAAGGGTATGCCGCTCCGATCAGGACCTCGGCGCCACGGCGCGGAGGGCCGCG
This sequence comes from Patescibacteria group bacterium, assembly GCA_035495215.1. Lineage (GTDB taxonomy): Bacteria > Chloroflexota > Limnocylindria > Limnocylindrales > CSP1-4 > UBA5189. Next base: position 9,497 of record DATJGH010000085.1, on the reverse strand, counting down.
GCCGCCTCCTCCGGGGTGAGGTCGCGCTGCGGCTCGGCGAGGAGCTCATACCCGACCATGAACTTCCGCGCGTCCGCACGGAGCAGCGGCGGGTACACGTGGGCGTGGAGCTGCCAGTGGCCGACATCCCCCGGGTCGGGTCCGGCGGGTGCCTGATGCCAGCCCATCGAATACGGGAACGGCCGGTCGAAGAGGCGGTCGAGCCGGCCGAGCATGTCGCGCAGTGCTTCCGCCAGGCCATCGCGCTGCCCCTCGTCGAGGTCGGCGAGGCGCGCAACCGGAACCTCGGGCAGGAGCAGCAGCTCGTACGGCCACGTCGCCCAGTACGGCACGAGGGCCAGCCAACCCGGTGCCTCGGCCACGGCGCGCGGGCCGCCGCGCTCGCGTGAGACCACGTCGATGAGCAGCCGACGCCGGGTTCGCTGCAGCCAGGCCAGCTGGGTCGCGTCCTCCCGGGCGGCCTCGACCGGCAGCGCGCTTCCCGCCCAGACCTGGCCGTGCGGGTGGGGATTCGAGGCGCCCATCGCCTCGCCGCGGTTCTCGAAGACCTGGACCCAGCGGTGCGCCTCGCCGAGCTTGGCGGCCTGGCCTGCCCACAGGTCCACGACACCACGGATTCCCTCGAGCGGCAGCGCGCCGAGGGACAGGTCATGCCGTTCCGAGAAGCACAGCACACGGGCAACACCGGCCGCGGGCTCCGCGCGGAACAGGTCGTCGGCGGTTGCCTGGGGTCCCTCGGCCACCGCCGGCTGGTCGACCAGGGCGGGGAAGTCGTTGGCGAAGACGAACGTCCCCGAGTACGTCGGGTTGCGAGCACCGCTCGCGCGGACATTGCCCGGACAGAGGGCGCAGCCCGGGTCGTACGCGGGCGGCGCGACCGGGGTCGGGAGCTCGAGCTGGCCCCGCCACGGCCGGGTGGCACGACCCCCCGACACCAGGACCCAGGCATCCCGGAGCGGGTCGTGGCGGCGATGCGGGCCGGGGAGCAGCCGCGGCGTCATCGGGCGTCGGTCGGTCGTGGCAGCGGACCCGCGCCGTCGCTCGCGTGGACCCGGTGGACGATGGGCGGATCGCCCGTTGCGGTCTGGTAATCCGTTCGGATCCCATCTCGAACGGCGTCCGCCGCGCCGGCGTCTGCGAGGACGACGACCGCCCCGCCGAACCCGCCCCCGGTCAGGCGCGCGCCGAAGGCCCCCGGCTGCGCCGCAGCGACCTCGACGAGCCGATCCAGCTCCGGAAGGCTCACCTCGAAATCGTCGCGCAGCGAGGCGTGACCCGCGAGGAGCTCCCGACCGGCCGCGGCCGGATCCGCGGCCTCGAAGGCCTGGACGGTCGCAAGGACCCGTGCGTTCTCGCTCACCACGTGGCGCGCCCGCCGGAGGAGCACCTCGTCGATGCGGCCACGCGCCCGATCGAGCAATTCCGGCGTGGCGTCGCGCAGCGAGCGGACCGCCGGCTCGATCTCCGCGAGCGTCGCGGCCGCGGCATCGCACTCTCGGCGTCGAGCCTGGTACTCGGAGTCGAGAAGCCCGCGCGTCACACCCGACTCGGCGATCAGCACCGCCACGCCCGGCGGCAGCCGCACCGGTCGATGGTCGAGCGATCGGCAGTCGAGCAGGAGCGCGGCACCATCGATCCCGAAGGCCACGGCGAACTGGTCGAGGATCCCGCACGGCACGCCCGCGTACTCGTTCTCCGCACGCTGGCAGGCCCGCGCCAGGGCCATTCGGTCGAGGCGCGGCGGGTCGCCGGTGACCAGCGGCGGCTGGCCCCCGGACAGTGCCCACGCACTCGCCAGCTCGAGCGCCGCCGACGACGAGAGGCCCTGTCCGATCGGCAGGTTGCTCTCGAGCACGCCGGCGAACCCGCGCGGCCGGGCGCCCGCCATGCGCAGGCCCCAGGCCGTCCCGGCGACATAGTCGGTCCAGTCGCCGCGGCGCCCCGCCTCGGGCGTCGCGCGCTTGTCGAGGTCGATGACCGCGCGCTCGCCGGTCCTGGCGAGGGTGAGGTCGACCATCAGATCGTCCGTCGCGACGAAGTCGATCGTGATCTCCAGGTCGATCGCGGCGGGCAGGACGAGCCCGTCGTTGTAGTCGGTGTGCTCGCCGATGAGGTTGACCCGCCCGGGCGCGCGCACCTTCTGTCGGTTCCACGAGCTCATCGGCGCCGCTCGGGATTCAGCGGCGCCGGAACAGCCCGCGGAGCCAGCCGAGCAGACCGCCGGAGGCGTGGGCGGATACCGGTTCGCGGTCCCCCGGCGGGGCCGGGAACGCGCTGGGAGCCACCGGCTCGGGTGCCGAGGCACGATCGAGCTCGTCCAGCAGCCGTCTCGCGGCCGCCTCGTCCGGGTCGATCTCGAGGGCGTGGGCAACGAGCTCGCGAGCGGCGTCGATGTCGCCACGCCGGGCGAGGACGCGAGCCAGGCCGACGACCGCGATCGCGTTGCGCGGGTCGGCCTCGGCAACCTGGCCGAAGAGCCGCTGCGCGTGGTCGAGCTCGTCCCGCTCCAGGGCGCCCTCCGCCGCGAGCAGTCGTTCGATCATCGGTCCTCGGTCAGCATCGACTCGGCAAGGAGCAGGAGTGTCGCCCGGTCGTTGAGCTTCGGCTCCGCGACCACGCGCTCCAGCAGCTCGTCGAGGATCCGGCCCAGCCGTGGTCCCGCGGGAATCGCCAGCTCGGCCATCAGGTCGTCGCCACGCACCGCCAGGCGGGAGCGGTCCAGGACGACGGACGCGGCGAGCTCGGCTCCGACCCTGTCGCGAAGCTCGTCGAGCCCGTGCGCGTCCGGATGCAGGCCGCTGCCGATGTTGTCCGCGCGACGGAGCTCGAACAGGTCGTCGATCGCCTCCGAGCCCACCCGCTGGATGAACCGGCGGACCCCCGCGTCGCCCCAGCTCTGCTCGTACTGGAACATGTGATTCCGGACGAGGTGGACGACCCGCTCCGTCGCAGCCTTCGGGGTATGCAGGCGGTCGAGCAGCCGCTGGGCCATCTCGGCGCCGACCACCTCGTGCCCTCGGAACGGGCCATCGTCGAGCGTCGTCGGCTTGCCGACGTCGTGCAGCAGTGCGGCCAGTCGGACGACCGGCCGCTCGGCCGGGGCTGCATCGACGGTCCCGAGGGTATGGTCGAACAGGTCCTCGCCCTCGACCTTGTTCTGGGGCACGCCCCGTTGCGCCGCCAGCTCCGGGAGCACGACGTCGAGCAGACCCGTGTCGGCCATCAGCCGGAGCCCGATCGACGGCTTCGTCGCCGCGACCAGCTTCTCGAGCTCGGCGGAGATGCGCTCGCCGGAGACGTGCGCGGCGAGCCGGGCGTTGGCGTGGATCGCGGCGAGCGTCGCCGGCTCGATGGTGAGCTCGAGGACGGCGGCCAGCCGGACGGCCCGGACCATGCGCAGGGCGTCCTCGCCGAATCGCGCGCCCGGGTCACCAACCGCCCGCAGCCGGCGGGCGTCGATGTCGGCGACCCCGTCGAACGGGTCCACCAGGGCGCTCGCGTCCGCATCCGCCTCGCGGCCCCAGGCGATGGCGTTGACGGTGAAGTCGCGACGGGCCAGGTCGAGCCGGATGTCATCGCCGAACTCGACGCGGTGCGGCCGCCGGAAGTCGGCGTAGTCGTGATCCGTTCGAAAGGTGGTGACCTCGTGGATCGCAGCACCCTGGCGGACCGCGACCGTCCCGAACTGGTTCTCGTAGACCGCACCCGGGAAGACCGCCAGCAACCGATCGGGCCGGGCGTCCGAGGTCAGGTCCCAATCCTCTGCCGGACGCCCGAGGAGGGCATCCCGGACCGAGCCGCCCACGACGTACGCGGCGTGCCCGTGCGACCACAGCCGCTCCATGACGGCGCGGACGGAGTCGGGGACGTCGATCGTCGGCTGGGGGCCGGTCGGCACGCGCCCATGATGAGCGCGCGAGCGGTCAGACGGCGCTAGTTGCGCCCGAGGAAGAGGTATGTTCGCCAGTTCTCGTTGCGATCGTCGGCGAGGTACGGCGTGAACAGCGAGTACAGGTCGCTGCGCGGTTCGAACGGCGGGCGGAGCAGCCGGACCCGCGCCTCCTCCGGCGTCTTGCCGCCCTTGCGGTGATTGCACGACTTGCACGCCGCGACGAGGTTGTCCCAGGTGTGCGTCCCGCCGCGATGCCGCGGCAGGACGTGGTCCAGGGTCAGGTCGGACACCTGGCGGCCGCAGTACTGGCAGGTGTGCCGGTCGCGCGCAAAGACCTCGCGCCGGGTCAGCTTGACCCGGGGTCGCGGGCGCCGGACGCGGTGCTGCAGCCGGATCACGGACGGCGCGTGGAACTCCCGGGTCACCGTCCGGATGACCTGGTGGTCGTACTCGAGGATCTCGGCCTTCAGCCCGAAGACGAGCCGGAACGCCCGAGGCAGGTTCGTGACGTTCAGCGGCTCGTAATCCTGGTTCAGGACGAGCACGACGCCGTTCATCGTGGCGCGGATGCTAGACGAAACCGCATTTGCCGATCAGCGACCGATCAGCGACCGATCGCCGCGCCGCTCGACGCGTCCCAGCCACCGGCCTGGCCGACCTTCGTCGTGAGCGGCTTGCCCAGCGCGCCGGTGATGTACCGGGCCGCGTCGAGCACCTTCTCGAGCTCGACGCCGTGCTCGAAGCCGGAGGCATCCAGGAGGTAGACCAGGTCCTCGGTCGCGAGATTCCCCGCGGCGCCGGGCGCGTACGGACAGCCGCCCGTGCCGCCGGTCGAGCTGTCGAACGTCCGGACGCCCGCCTCGAGCCCCGCCACCACATTGGCAAGCGCCGTCCCCCGCGTGTCGTGGAAGTGGCACGCGATCTGGCGCAGTTCGATCCCCGCGGCCGTCGCCGCATCCGTCAGCGCGCTGACCTGCGCGGGCACGCCGACCCCGATCGTGTCGCCGAAGCAGACCTCGTCCACGCCGAGCTCGAGCAGGCGCGTGGCGACGTTGACCGCCCGGTGCGGATCGACCGCGCCGGTGTAGGGGCAGCCGAAGGCGGTCGAGACGTAGCCGCGGCGCCACCAGCCAAGGTCCGCGGCGCGACGCAGCACCGGCTCGAAGGCCGCCAGCGACTCGTCGACGGTCATGCCGATGTTGTGCTCAGTGAAGGCGTCCGTCGCAGCCGTGAACACCGCGAGCGACTTCGCCCCGGCGGCTTCAGCGCGGGCCATGCCCCGCTCGTTGGGCACGAGCACCGGGTAGCGAACGCCAGGCGCGTTCGGCAGCGCCGGAAGGAGGGCATCGGCGTCGGCCAGCTGGGGGATGGCCTTCGGTGAGACGAAGCTCGTCGCCTCGATCTCGCGCAGGCCCGCAGCGAGGAGCCGGTCGATGAAGCCGCGCTTGGTCGCGAGCGGGATCGCCGTCGACTCGTTCTGGAGGCCGTCCCTCGGCCCGACCTCGTAGATCCGGACGCGGTCAGCCAAGGCGCGAGTGGGTCAGACGAGCGGCGGATCCATCGCCCGCTCGATCCGGGCGATGTGGACCTCGATGCGCTCCAGCTCGTGCGCCGCCTCGGCCCGTGCCTTGCTGAAGTCCGGGGCGGCGTCACGCCTGCGACGCGCCGCCTGGTGCAGGGTCAGCAGCGAGGCCCGGTCATCGGGGAGCGGCTTCGACTCGGTCCTGGTGGCCACGGCCAGAGCGTACCGCTACGGCTCGAGCAGGGCGAGGACGTCGCCGCGCGCGACCTGGTCGCCGGACCTCGCGCGGACCTCCGCGACGCGCCCCGCGTTCGGCGCGGTGACCCGGTGCTCCATCTTCATGGCCTCGAGCGTGACGATCGGATCGCCGGCGGCAACGGCGGCACCGGAAGAGGCGTGCACCGCGAGGATCGAGCCCGGCATCGGGGCGACGATCTCGACGGGACCGCCGCCACCGTGCGCGGTCGCTGCCCTCGCCGCCCGATCGACGTCCGGCGACGGCGCAATCGAGAACGCGATGCTCCGACCCGCGACGTCGACGTGTGCCGTGTCGCCGACGACGGCCATCGCGGGCTCCGTTCCCTCGGCGGGACTCGTGACCGGGACGGGCCGCGTCTCGCCCTCGGCGGTCAGGCGAACGCGGGCCGGCGCATTGAGCCGCCACCCACCCTGCCAGCCCGTGCCGGCGAGGCCGCGCGCCGCGGCGCGCCATGCCGCATCCGGGCTCGCGGAGCGCTCGTCCCAGCCGTCCGGCGGCCAGATCCGGTCCAGGGTGTCGATGCGCATCTGGCCGTCCCGGAGTGCCGGGCTGCGCACGAGCCAGCGCAGGAATCGGAGGTTCGTCGTGAGCCCCAGGACCGTGGTGTCGTCGAGGGCCGCCGTCAGCCGATCGAGCGCCTCGGCGCGATCCCGGCCGTGGGCCATGACCTTGGCGAGCATCGGGTCGAACCGTGCGCTGACGACGTCGCCCTCGTCGATGCCGGCATCGATACGGATGCCCGGGCCGGATGGCCACCTGAGCAGCTCGACCGGTCCGGTCGCGGGGAGGAAGCCGGCTTCGGCGTCCTCCGCATACAGGCGAACCTCGACCGCGTGGCCGCCTCGCTCGAGCGCCAGGTCGACGTCCGGTTGGCGCAGGGCAATCGGCAGGCCCTCGGCGATGCGGAGCTGCTGCTCCACGAGATCGACGCCGGTGACGAGCTCGGTCACCGGATGCTCCACCTGGAGGCGCGTGTTCATCTCGAGGAAGAACACCTCGCGGCGGTTCGTGAGCAGGAACTCGCAGGTGCCGGCGCTTCGATAGCCCACAGCCGTCGCGAGCTCGAGTGCGTGGCTGGTCAGCCGTCGACGGATCGCGGGCGTCATCGCGGGAGACGGCGTCTCCTCGAGCACCTTCTGGTGCCGGCGCTGGGTCGAGCAGTCGCGCTCGCCGAGGTGAAGACCGGCCCCCGCCGCGTCGAACAGGACCTGGACCTCGACGTGGCGGGCGCCCTCGACGAGGCGCTCGAGGATCAGGCGCTCATCCCCGAAGGCAGCCGTCGCCTCGCGCCGCGCGCCGGCCAGCGCGTCTACGAGCCTCGCCGGGTCGCGCACGACGCGCATGCCCTTGCCGCCGCCACCGGCCGCGGGCTTGACCAGCAGCGGATAGCCGATACGCCGGGCGGCGCGACGCAGGGCGGCGTCCGTCTGGTCCTCGCCGTCATAGCCGGGCACGACCGGCACCCCGTGCTCCAGCGCGAGGCGGCGCGCCGCCCCCTTGTCGCCCATCGCTCGGATCGCCGCCGGCGGCGGGCCGATCCAGATGAGGCCCGCGGCCTCGACGGCGGCGGCGAAGTCGGCGTTCTCGGCCAGGAAGCCGAAGCCGGGATGGACGGCATCGGCACCGGCAGCTCGGGCCGCTTCGACGACAGCCCCGACATCGAGGAGGTCGACGGCAAGTGGTCCTTCCGTCGCCGGCTCGACGACCTCGACGCCGACGCGCTCGGCTGTCCGACGGATCCGGCGCGCGATCTCGCCTCGGTTGGCGATGAAGAGAAGACGGATCCCTGACCGGGTGGGCTCGGACGCGACGAACGCGTCAGACGCGACACGCCATCGACCCCCAACTCGCCTCGCCGGTAACTTGCCGAGGGCGATCCACCGCTGCACCGAGCGCGTGTTCGCGCCGACCCGGCGTGCGTACTCGCTCGGGCTCACCTCATCGTGCATTGTGTCGCGATTGTCGCATACGATGCGGCGAAGGCGGACCTCGCCAGCCCGTCAGTCGGGGTCGGGAGCCCAGGCTGCGCGGCGCTTCTCCGTGAATGCGCCGAAGCCTTCCTGCGCCTCGACGCTCGTGCGTTGCCGGGCGATCACCCGCGCCGTATGCCACTTCGTCGAGCCGTGGCCGAGGCCGCGGACCTCGCGCACGATCGCCTTCGCGGCGCGGACCGCGGTTGGGCCCGAGGCGAGGATGTCCGCGATCGCGGCATCGACCGCCATGTCGAGGGCCGCCTCGCCCTCGACGACCTCGTGGACCAGGCCGATCCGCTGCGCGCGCAGCGCATCGAAGCGCTTGCCGCCGGGGAACAGGGCACGGGCGTGCGATTCGCCGATCTTGGCAATCACGAATGGGGAGATCACGGCGGGCAGGATCCCGAGTCGCGTCTCGGTGAACCCGAATCTCGCGCCCGACTCCGCGATGACCAGGTCCGAGACGGCGCACAGGCCCATCCCGCCGCCGAGCGCTGCGCCCTGGACCCGGGCGATCACCGGCACCGGGCACGTGTCGATGGTCTCGAACATCTCGGCCATCGCCATGGCGTCCTGCTCGTTGCCCTCGACGTCGAGGGCCATCGCGGCGCGCATCCAGTCGATGTCCGCGCCGGCGCAGAACGTCTCGCCCTCGCCCGTGAGCACGACGGCGCGCAGCTCGGTCGGCCCTTGGCGCTCCAGCGACGCAAACGTGGCGCGGAGCTCCGCGATCAGCGAGGCATCGAAGGCGTTGCGCCGTTCCGGCCGGGCCAGCGTGACCCGGGCGATGGCGTCGTTGGCTCCACTTCGCTCGACGCGCAGGGCTTCGGTCACGGGCCGCATCGTACGCGGCTGACGATCGCCCGGATACGCTTCGGCGATGCGCATCCTCGTTGTCGGCGCCGGCGGCGTCGGCAGCGCCGTCGTCCCGACGGCCCTTCGTCGCGACTTCTTCGAGCACCTCGTGGTCGCCGATTACGACGCCGAGCGGGCCGAGGCCATCGTCCAGAAGGCAAAGGACAGCCGGGTCGAGGCTGCATTCATCGATGCCTCCAGCCGCGAGCTGATCGCGTCGCTGATCAGCGAGAAGCGCATCACCCACGTCCTGAACGCAGTCGACCCTCGCTTCGTCATGCCCATCTTCGACGCCTGCCTCGAGGCCGGCGCCGACTACCTGGACATGGCGATGTCGCTCTCGAAGCCGCACCCGGCAAGGCCATACGAGCTGCCCGGGGTCAAGCTCGGCGACGAGCAGTTCGCGAAGGCCGACGCGTGGTCGAAGGCCGGCCGCCTGGCGCTCGTGGGGATGGGCGTCGAGCCCGGGCTGTCGGACGTCTTCGCCCGCTACGCCCAGGACCACCTCTTCTCCGAGATCGACGAGTGCGGCGTCCGCGACGGGGCCAACCTCGTCGTCGACGGCTACGACTTCGCGCCCTCGTTCTCGATCTGGACGACGATCGAGGAGTGCCTCAACCCGCCGGTGGTCTGGGAGCGCGGCCGGGACTGGTACACGACCGAACCGTTCTCGGGGCCGGAGGTCTTCGACTTCCCCGAGGGCATCGGCCCGGTCGAGTGCGTCAACGTCGAGCACGAGGAGGTGCTCCTCATCCCGCGCTGGGTGGAGGCGCGACGGGTGACGTTCAAGTACGGGCTGGGCAACGAGTTCATCGAGGTCCTCAGGACCCTGCACAAGCTGGGGCTCGACCGGACGGCGAAGGTGAAGGTCGGCGCGGCCGAGGTCTCGCCCCGCGACGTCGTTGCCGCGGTCCTGCCCGATCCCGCCACGCTCGGTGACCGGATGCACGGCAAGACCTGCGCCGGGACATGGGTGACCGGGACGGGAAAGGACGG
>DATJGH010000084.1:0-30391 GCA_035495215.1 Patescibacteria group bacterium | reverse complement strand
GATCCCGTTCGAGGTATTGACGAGCACGATGTCGAGATCGCCGAAGGTCACCCGGCGCATCTCGCCCGCCGGCAGCTCGTCGACGCGAATCGCCCGCTCGAATGGTGCCGAGCCGGCTCCGATCGCGGTCAGGCCGCGTGGGATCGCAGCGATCCGGACCTCACTCTCGATGGTCATGCCACGAGCCTAGTCCGAATCGGCAGTGAACCCGCCGGGGACGATGCCCTCGGCGGGTTCGAGATTCTCGGGTACCGGACGACCGCCGGCGGTTGTCAGTCGGCGGCTGGCCTCGGGCGGACCCCATGGCCGGCCTGGGCCGCGGCGGCGCCGGCTGCGCCCGCGGCGGCGTCGGCTGCATGCTGCGCCGCGGCGCTCTGCTGAGTGCGGCGGAGCGGGATCTCCTTGAGCCCGAAGGCTGCGACCAGCGCGATTGCCGAGGCCGCGACCCCGAGCCAGATGCTGTTGGCGATGGCGATCGTCAGTGCCTGGTGGAAGCCCTCGATGAAGACCGGCTGGAACTTGTCCGGGACCTGGGCAAGGAAGTCCGTCGCCCCGTTCCCACTCACGTTCGTGATGGCGCCCGGGTCGAACCCGGCCGGTGGCGTCGTCGGAACGAACTGGGCGGGTGCCCCAGCGGCAACCAGCTGGTCGTGCAGCAGGCCCCACGTGAAGTTGAGCCGGAAGAGGCTGAACGCCGCGGCGATGCCGACCGTCGTCCCGATCTGCCGGAACAGCGTCAGGTCGCTGGTGGCCGCGCCGAGGTCCTTGAAGTCCACCGCGTTCTGGACGATGATCGTGAACACGGCGAACGTCGGGCCGACGCCGAGGCCGGCGATGAACATCCACGCCGAGAGCATCAGCGGATCAGTGCCCGCGCGGAGCTGTGTCATCAGGCCCATGCCGATGATCAGCAGGACGAGCCCGATGAGGATGTACGGCTTGTAGCGGCCTGTCCGCGCGACGAGCTGGCCGGAGGTGATCGAGGCCAGGATCAGGCCGAACATGAACGGCAGCAACTGGTAGCCCGACTGCGTGTACGACACGCCCTGGACGATGAGGAAGTACAGGGGCAGGAAGATGATCACCGCCCCGAACCCGAAGGTGGCAAAGAAGATCGCGAGCATCGACGCCGAGAACGTCCGGTTGCGAAACAGACGCAGCGGGATCACCGGCTCTGGGCTGCGCCGTTCGACCCAGACGAAGATCGCGAGGAACAGGACGCCGGCGCCGACCCACAGCCAGAAGTAGGGATCGGTGAAGCCGAGGCTCGAGTTCTCGGCGACCGTGAAGCCGATGAGCAGCGGCACGAGTCCGAGGGTGAGGGTGACCACGCCCGCGTAGTCGATCCGCCCGACGCGCTCCGAGTGCTTGATGTTCGGCAGCAGCCGCCAGATCACCGCGAGGGCGATCGCCCCGATCGGCAGGTTGACGTAGAAGATCGCGTGCCAGCTGAAGTTGTCGGTGAGCGTGCCGCCGATGGCCGGGCCGGCGAGGAAGGCGACGCCGAAGACCAGCCCGAACAGGCCCTGGTACTTGCCGCGCTCGGCCGGCGTGAACAGGTCGCCGATGATCGCGAGCGCGATCGGGAACAGCGCCCCGGCGCCGAGGCCCTGGATGCCCCGGAACAGCACGAGCTGCCACATCTCCTGGCTGAGGCCGGAGAGCGCGGAGCCCGCGAGGAACAACGTGATGCCGATCATCAGGATCGGCTTGCGGCCGTACAGGTCGGAGAGCTTGCCGTAGATCGGCACGGTGACCGTCGAGGTCAGCAGGTAGATAGTGACGGCCCACGTGTAGACGTCCGAGCCGTGGAGGTCGGACACGATCTTGGGCAGGACGGGACCGACGATCGTCTGGTCGAGCGCCGACAGGAACATGCCGAGCAGGACCGCGCCGAGGATCTCGAGCTTGGCCCGGATGCTCAGGCCGAGGGCCGGGTCATCGGCGACTGATGGGGCCTGGGGTCCCGCACGCTCGATCGCGTTTTCGGGAAACGATTCCATGCGGTTGTTCCTTCCTGCTCCTGGGGGCGCTGGCCTGGTGGTGTGTTGCGCTTGGGGCCGACTAGTGCGTCGCGTCCGCGAAGTGGTGATGGTGGGCCGGCGCCGAATCGACCTCCGCCGACAGGGCCCGGCGGAGGCTGCGAAGCGCCTCCAGGACGACCGGCCGTTCCGCCGCGGTCAGGTGGCCGACGACGGCGCGCAGCCGCTCACGCTTCGTGGTCTCTGCCTCGACCAGCGCGCGCATGCCCGCGGCATCGGGACGGACGAGGACGAGGCGCCGATCGTCGGGCACGCGCACGCGCTCAACGAGGCCCTTCTCCTCCATCCGGTCGATGATCCCGCTGGCATTCGAGAAGGAGACGTCGAGGAGCTCCGCGAGTCGGCCCATCGCCAGGGCGCCGTGGTGCTGGAGCAGCCACAGGACGTGCAGGTGGCTGAGGCTCACATGACCCTGGACGAGCCTGCCCATCGATGCACAGCGAAGCTCGCCGACCCAGCCGCTGACTTCTGTCAGGATGGCCTCGACCGTCGCCGCGGCGCCCTGCTCGGCACCGGGTTTCGGGGGAGATGGCTCCTCGCTGATACTTCGCATTACGTGAAGCATTCTAGCGGCGTGAATGATTTCGTCAACCAGAAGGATTGTGAACAGCTCGTCAACGAGCTCGCGAACGAGGAGGCGGCATGCGCTTCGCGCTGATGATCGAGGCCCAGCAGGGGCTGTCGTACGACGACCAGCTCGCCATCGTGCGTCGAGCCGAGGCCGCCGGCTTCGAGTCCTTCTTCCGCAGCGATCACTACGCGAGCTTCCCGGGCTCCGCCGAGCAGCCGACGACCGATGCCTGGGCGGTGATCGCCGGCCTCGGCCGCGAGACCTCCCGGATCTCGCTCGGTGCCCTGGTCAGCCCGGTGACGTTCCGCCATCCCGGCAATTTCGTGAAGCTGGTGACGACGATCGACGAGATGAGTGGCGGGCGCATCGAGGTCGGCGTCGGCGCGGGCTGGAACGAAGCCGACCACGAGCAGCACGGCCTGCCGTTCCCGGACATCAGAGAGCGCGCCGACCTGATGGAGGACCAGCTGGCGCTCCTCCACGGCCTATGGGAGGAGAAGCCGGGCTGGAGCTTCGACGGGCACCAGATCAGGGTCCGCGGCGGCAAGCTCATCCCGGGGCCGGTGCAGACCGACGGCCGGCCCGTCGGCAAGAACGGGCGGCGACGCCCGAGGATCATCACCGGCAGCGAGGGCTCGCCGCGCGGTTTCCGGCTCGCGGCCCGCTACGCCGACGAGTTCAACCTGAGCTCCGCTTCGCCCGACGTCGCGCGGCGCAAGGAGGCCGAGCTGGATGCCGCCTGTGCGGGCGCCGGGCGCGACCCGAAGTCACTGACGCGGTCGGCGATGGTCGGGACGCTGATCGGGCGCGACCGCGACGAGGTCGCGCGACGCGCGGACGCGCTGCTGGCCGCCTTCGGCGAGCGCGGCAAGAACGGGATCGAGTGGCTTGAGGCGCGCCGGGGCCGCTGGATCATGGGCACGCCCGACGAGGCGCGGGCCATGGTCGAGCGCTTCGCCGAAGCGGGGATCGAACGGATCATGCTCCAGGACTTCCTGCCCCACGACTTCGAGCACATCGACCTGATGGGCCAGGAGCTCATCGGGAAGGTCTAGCGCGAGGGTCCGGGCCCGCCACCGGGGTTCAGATTGGCAAGTGGCCGCCCTGATCACCGGGTGATCAGATTCGGGGCTCGGCGGGCATCACCGCGCGGAGCCGGCCAGACTCGAGCCGAGAACCTCGTGCTTGTGCGCTGCGTTGTGCAGCCGGTGATCACGGGGCCCCCGAAGCGTTCCCGAAGCTGCTGGTTTGCCCCTTCCCTGCCGGCTTGTGGGCGACCCAGGTCAGAATCTGATCATGGGGTGATCACGAAAGCGATCAACGCCGCCGAGGCAGAGCGCGCCCCGACCCGTGCGTGCGTGGGGCCGAGCGGGCGGAATCCGCCGGGTTCAGCCGGCGGCGTCCGCGGCGCGGAGGTAGGCCGGATCGTCGCGGCGGATCGGGTCGGGATTGATGCCGCGCGCCCGCGCGAGGCGCTCGGTCAGGAGCTGCAGCGGAACCGCCGAGCCGATGAGCGAGGCCGCGGCTGCCGGGACGCCGCCCGCGCTCGGCACGACCAGCCGGCCCGCCGGCGTGAGGGCGGCCGGTACTCGATCGGCGTAGCCCGCTCCAAGGATTGCGCCGGCCTGGATGCCGAGCTCGGCGACCGCGCGAAGGACGCCGGTCGCGCGGGCGGCGCGCTCCTCTGGGCGCGACGCGTCGGTGAGGACGAGCACGAAGCCGGTCCCGCGATCGACGCCCGCGAGATGGCCGTGCAGGAACGTCTCGAGGTCGCGCATTGCCGCCGCCAGGTGGGCGCCTTCCTCGACCTTGAGCACGAGCTCGCGAGCCGCGGGCCGGTCCACGCCGCTGCCCACCACGATGAGCCGATCGATGCCCGCGAGCGCCCGGGCGAGCCCCTCGGTTGCGTCGATCGCGGCCTTGGCGAGGCCGGCAGCGAGCAGCGCCTCGGCGCCGCCGACGTCGATGCCGACTCCGGTCAGGTGGTCGCCGATCGCGGCCGCGGCGAGAATCGGCGACAGGTAGCCGACCGTGTGGCACCAGCTCTGGTCCTGCTCGTCGGTCGCGACCACGATGTCGGCCTCGGCGGCACCGGGTGATCGATCGGAGCAGGTGATCAGCGCCACCCGGGCGCCCGCGTCCTTCGCCCGCTCGAGCACCAGGTTGGTTGCCCAGGTGCCGCCCTCGTGGCTGATGCCGATGACGAGGCTGTCCTCCCCGAGGCCATCGTCGAGCGCCGCCTCGAAGGCCTGCACGGACACCGGTGCGCCACTCTGCCCGAGTCGCCACGGGAGATCGCTGGCCCGCATGGCCTCGCGCAGGATCTCGGTGACCGCGAGCGCACCGTGCTCGCTCGTGCCGCAGCCGGTCACGAGGATCGGTCGTCCGCGCTGCGCCGCCTCGCGGATGGCGGCGGCAGCCCTGGCCGCGCCCGACCCCGGGGCGACGAGGCGACGGAGGATCCGGGCGGCCATCGCCGGCTCGGCCTCGATCATCTCGGTCATGTGGAACGGCGGACCGTCGCGGCGCGAAGGCATCTCGCTGCCCGCCCACGGGTCGGGCGCCGGCGGGAGCGGCGCGGTCGGGTCGGTGCGGACGTCCATGGGTCGAGGATAGGGCGCGCAGGCCTGCGCCTCGGCGGTCAGGCCGGCTTCGGTCGCCCGATGCGGCCCATGCGGCGGAGGGGCGCGTAGCGGAACAGGACGCGGCCGACGAGGTCCTCCGCGGCCACCGGTCCGAACCGGCGCGAGTCGACCGGCGCGCCCGAGCCAAACGCCGCCGCGGTCTTCTCGTCCGCGTCGGCGGTCAACCAGGCCTCGTCGGGTCCGAGGGTGAGGTAGCCGTTCGCGAACGGCACCTGGTCGCCCGCGACACCGGCGATTCGCTTGACCTGCAGCGATTCGCCGAACGGTTCGCGAAATACGACGACCGCGCCACGCTTCGGCCAGCGCGTGACGAGCGGGTTCAGGACGAGCCAGTCACCGGGCTGGATCGCGGGCGCCATCGATGCCTCGGTGACGGCGACCCGCCACGGTCCACGCAGCCGACTTCCCAGCGAGCGCACGAGGGCGGGCACGGACGGCCGGCTCAGCCGCGTGACGCGGCGATCAGCTGCCGCGCCGCGCGATCAGGCGGGGCGCCCCGCGACGCGCGTCTTCTCGAGGCCGCCGGTCGCCTTCCAGGCGGCGTCGACCTCGTCGATCAGCTCGAGCAGTCGCTTCGCGTCGGCGATGTCGGTCGAGGCCTTGACCTTCGAGACCTGCTTGTTCGCCTGCCAGAACAGGTCGTGCAGGTTGGGGACCTTCTCGAGGTGCTCGGGCTTGAAATAGTCGTGCCAGAGGACGTCGAGGTGGTGCTTGACCAGCTCCGCCCGCTGCTCCTTGATCGCGATGGCTCGCGTTCTGAAGGCAACGTCGTCATTGGCGGCATACTTCTCGACGATCTTGTAGCAACTCTCTGCTTCGATTCTGGCCTGCTCCGGGTCGTAGACACCGCACGGCAGGTCGCAGTGCGCGCGGACGGTTGTTCGCGGGGAGAGGAATCGGAGGACAGCGTTGGTCAAGAACACAGCATCTCCTTCCGGGGCTGACGCCCGATGGGACGGGCATTGGAATCTGGTGCCTCGGAGTGTCGAGACGCACCCCCGGACTGTCAAACGACCGAGACCCGGGGCATGAGGCACGCCCTCCGGCTGCCGCCCAGAGGACGCAGCGGGCCCTGGCTCATCGCCCTGGGCATCGGCCTCGTCCTGGCCATCCAGCCGATCTGGCGGGACAACTATGCGATCGGCGTGACCGGGCTGATGGCCCTGATGCTGCTCGTTTGCGCCCGCTGGCAGCTGCGCTGGCTGCCGGTGATCGTGGTGATCGTGTGCGGCGTGATGCTGCGCTGGTCGGTGAGCAACCAGGAAGCGTCGGACGTGTCCGACGTCACCCGCGCCGCGATCATGACCATGACCGAGGGCGGCAACCCGTACGGCATCGGCTATGTCGTCTCGCGACCGCCGGGTGCGGCGTTCCCGTACGGCCCGGTCGACCTGTTCTGGTACCTGCCCTTCCTCCAGGACCCGACCCAGCTCGAGATGCTGGTCACGTTCGTGCTGCTCGGCTTCTTCGGCCTTCGGGCCGCCGCCGGCCGGCCGATCGGCCTCGTCATCTTCGCGCTCGCGCCGCCGCTGGTCCTGGCTTCACAGGACGGCTCGAACGACACCAGCGCCGGACTGTTCATCCTGATCGCGCTCGCCCTGGCGGCGAAACGGCCGGCGCTGGGCGCGGCAGCCCTTGCCGTCGCGGTCGCGTTCAAGCCGTACGCGCTGGCGTGGCTGCCACCACTCGTGCTGTGGGCGGGCTTCCCGGCGATCGTCGGCTTCGCCCTTGCGTCCTTCGTCGCGTGGTCGCCGGTGCTCTTCGTGTGGGGCCCGGGGACGTACCTGCGCAGCCTCGCCATGGCCCAGCAGACGCACCTCCGCGACGCGTACTGGAGCCTCGCCTCGGTCTGGGACGGGATCGACCCGGGCACGGCACCGCGCGCGCTCGAGACCATCCGGTACTTCCTCAGCGGCGCCGTCGCGGTGCTCGGCGGGCTGCGGGTCCGCTCGATCGATGGCGTGATCGTGGTCGGGGCCGTGGCCTTCATGATCGCCCAGTTCGCCGGCTACTTCGGTTCCTACGTCTACATCGCCGCCGTCGCACCGCTGATCTGCTACCGGGTCGACGACTGGCTGCGCCACCTCCTGCCCGAGCTGGTGCACGCCTACGCCGAGGCGCCGGTGGTCGGCCGGCGCATCCGGCGCGTGACGACGCCGGCGCCGCTGCCGCCGCCGTTGCGCACCGCCGAGAGCGCCACGCCCGCACGACTGGCGAGCGCGATCCATGCGGTCCCGCGGAGTCGGAGCACGCGGGCTTCGAGGAACCTCACCGGCTGACCATGGCCGGCTCGAGCCTCGCGACCGCGCCGCCGGAAGATCGCCCGGTGGCGGCGCTGGCCTCGGCTCGCAACGGGGCCGTCGATCTCGAGGCAGTGCGGCGCGCCGCGGCCGGCTGCCGCGCCTGTGACCTGTGGGCACGCGCGACACAGACCGTGTTCGGCTCCGGCCCGGTCCCCGCGCCGCTGATGCTCGTCGGTGAGCAGCCGGGCGATCGCGAGGACGTCGAGGGCGAGCCGTTCGTCGGTCCGGCGGGTGGGATCCTCTCCCGCGCGCTGGAAGAGGCCGGCATCGACCGCGAGCGGACCTTCGTGACCAACGTGGTCAAGCACTTCAAGTGGAAGCCCAACCCGGGCGGGAAGCGGCGCCTCCACGAGAAGCCGAACAGGGTCGAGGTCGGGGCGTGCCTGCCGTGGGTGCAGGCGGAGCTCGAGCTCGTCCGCCCGGAGGCGCTCGTGCTGCTCGGCGCGACTGCGCTGGGCGCCCTGGCCGGGCCAGACCTCTCGGTCCTGCGCGATCGCGGCAAGCCGCTCGACCTGCCCCTCGCGCCGCTCGTCGCGACAACTGTCCATCCGTCGTCGATCCTGCGCGCGGGCAGCGGCCGCGAGCTGGCCTACAGGGCCTTCGTCCGGGATCTGCGGTTCGTCGGCCGATGGCTCGACCGCCGCGGCGTGTCGTCGGCATAGCGGCTTTCGGGCTCGGCCCGGGGCTATCATCCGGGGAAGATGACCGAGCGAGGGCTCCCGATCGTCGACGGTGCTCCCGCGTGTCCCTTTGTCGCCTTCGAGGACGACCGCGACGAGCGGGCAACGAGCCCCGATCACCGGCATCGCTGCTACGCCGAGGCACGACCCGCGCCGCGCGCGCTCGCACACCAGGAGGCGTACTGCCTGTCGTCCGCGTTCCCGGTCTGCCCGACGTTCCAGGACTGGGCGCGGCGCGAGGCAGCCCGCTCCCGCGCCGAGCGGGCTGAGGTCGGCGATGGCGCGTCGGCAGCGGCCGCGAGCGCAGCCGACCAACCGCACCGCAACCCGCCGCGCAACTGGGCCGCGCCGCCGCCCTGGTCGAACCGCGACGACTCCGGCCCTGACGATGACGAGTGGTCGGACGGGCAGACCGGGGAGGACGTTCCACGCCGCGGCCGTGGCCTCTCCGGAAGCTACGCGGACCGCGTCGCCAGCGGGACCGGGCCGGGCGATCCATCCGGCGCCGACGTCGAAGGACCCTTCGAGGAGGATTCCGCCGCGGCGGCCGCGACCGCGGGCGGTGCAGCGGGCGGCGTTGCGGGCGGACTCGCAGGTGCTGCCCTCGCCGCATCCGAGGCCGGTCCCCGGCAGCGGGAACGAGACCCGGGCCGTCTCGCCGCGTTCGAGGGCTCGGGCGAGGACCACGGCGGCGCGCCGTCACCACGGCGCGAGCGACGCCGCGATTCGAACGCGCCGGAGTGGGAGAGCGCCCGCCCGCTCGAGGTCTACCCGACGCTCCGGGCGCGCCGCCTGCCGGAGCTGTCGCTGCCGCCGCTGCTCGTCGCGGTCGTCGCGCTCGCGCTCGCTGCCGCGGTGCTGTTCGCCCTGCCCGGCCTGCTCGGCTTCGGCAGCCCGTCTGCCGTGTCGAGCGCGAGCCCGTCGCCGCTGGCCTCGACCGCCGCGGAGAGCCTCGCCCCGACGGCCATTCCCGAGCCGACGCCGCAGACGTACATCGTGCAGTCGGGCGACACCATGTCCCGGATCGCCAAGAAGTTCCACCTGGCGCTGGCCGACCTCATCGCCGCGAACGCGGAGAACATCCCGAACCCCGACAGGCTGCAGATCGGCGACCAGGTGATCATCCCGGTCCCGGCGCCCAGCGAGCTGCCGGCGGCGACCGGGCCGGCCTCGAGCTGATTCGGGAGGGCACGCCGCTCCGCGGCCGGCTGCGGAGCTAACGCGGGGTGAGGTTGATGCTCGTGATCTTGCCGGCCTCGACGCGGAAGGAGGCGTCGAGGTGCTGGCTCGGTGCGCCGGGGCGGACGCTGAGGACGTCGGCCTGGTAGGTGATGCCGAGGTCGCGGACCTCGCCCGGGATCATCTTCAGCCCAGGTTCGGCGCGGAGGAACCAGCCGCCGACCTGCTCGACCCCGCGCAGCGTTCGCGCGTTGTCGCCGACGTGGACGCGCATCTCGACGCGCTCGTCCATGAGCGCGACCGCACCAGCGCGATCGCCATCATTCAGCTTCTCGAAGAAGTCTTCCATCGTGTCGACGGCACCCATCGCGGCGGAGTGTACGAAAGAGCTCAGCCGAGAGCGGCGAGCGCTCCGCGACGTCGGGCGAGGGTCAGGCTCCCGTCCGCCTCCGCGATCACCTGCGGAGGGCGTGGCCGGCCGTTGTATCCCGAGCCCAGGGAGGCCGAGTAGGCACCCGCGTCGCGGATGACGACGAGATCCCCTCGCCGCAGGGGCGGCAGCTGGTGCTCGCCGAGGTGGTCGGTCGACTCGCAGATCGGACCCTCCACCCGCGTCGGCTCGAAGACGGCAGTCGCGCCATCGAACCGCCTCCCGAGCGAGGTGAGCGCCGAGATCTCGTGCCACGCGTCGTACAGCGCCGGCCGGATGAGCTCGGTCATGCCGGTGTCGAGCACGGCCTGCCGGCCGCCGCGCTCGCGCACGTGGAGCACCCGGGCCACGAGGTAGCCGGCGCGGGCCACGAGCGCGCGGCCGGGCTCGATCGCCATGCGTCTGGGCCGCCGGTCCGCCGGGATCGCCTCGAGCAGCGCCGGCAGCTCCCGCGCGAACCTGGCGGGGTCCGGAGCGCCCTCACCGAGCGGCAGGATGGGAAAGCCGCCGCCGACGTCCAGCGTGTCGAACCGGGGCCGCGAGCCGCCCAACAGCGCGACGACCGCGAGGCCGCGCCGAACTGCATCGCGCCATGCGTCGACGGCCCTGAGCTGCGAGCCCACGTGCAGGTGGACGCCGCGCGGCACGAGCCCGGGCGCGGCACCCACCAGCTCCACCGCCTCGGACAGCTCGTCGGCGGTCATCCCGAACTTCGAGCCGGCCGCGCCCACCGCGAGCTCGCGCAGCGTCTCGGGCGCAACCTCGGGGTTGAGCCGGAACAGGACATCGAGCTCCGCCGCACCCAGGAGTCGGTCAGCGATACGGATGAGCGCCCGCGCCTCGTCGAGCGATTCGATCGCGATCCAGCGCAGCGGTGCGCCCTCGGCGGCCGCCCGGACGGCCGCCCGCAGGTCGGCGTCGGTCTTGCCCACGCCCTCGAGCGTGATCCGGTCGTTGGCCAGTCCGGCGCGCCGAGCGACGGCCCACTCCCCACTGGAGACGACGTTCGCACCGAATCCGAGCGCGGCGACCCTGGCCACGATCCCCGCGACGTCGTTCGCCTTGACCGAGAACGCGCGCAGCCACGGGTCGGGGAACGCCGCCCGGACCGCCGCGGCGGCGGCCTCGAGCTCGAGCGCGTCGGTGAGCTGGACGGGCGTGCCGAACTGGCGCGCCGCGCGCAGCAGGGCGGGGCCGAGGCGCGACAGGGGATCGACCGCGGCCGTCTCGCGCACGCGGCCCGGCCCGGCCGCGTCCTCAGACGATCCGGCGCCCCCGATCGAGCATGCCCAGCACGATCGACACGATGCTGATCACGATCGAGCCAAGCAGGGCCCCGACGAACGCGTCCGCGGTGAAGTCCGGTGGGAAGCCGCCGATCGTGAAGTTCACGTCGACCTTGTCGGCGATGAACGCGACCAGCAGGAGCAGCAACGCGTTCAGGACGAGCGAGAAGAGGCCCAGCGACAGGAGCGTGATCGGGAAGGACAGTGCCTTGACGATCGGCTTCACGTACGAGTTGATCAACGCCAGGATCAGCGCGACCACGATTACCTGCCACCAGTTGCCCTCGAACTTGAGCAGGTTGTCCGCGGCCGGGAACGAGATCTGCGGCACCACGAGCACGGCCACGTAGACCGCGATCGCGTTGATCAGGATTCTCACCAGCAGGTCGATCACGTCATCCCCCTTCGGGCAGGGCCGGGAGGCGTCCGGCGTGCCGATGATGGCAGACGTTCAGCCCGCGAGGAAGCCCGCGATCCGCGCCTCGAGCTTCGTCTTCCGATCCGGCCACTCCTCGCGAGTGACGCTGTAGTAGTTCGAATGCCGGAGCCGGCCGCCCGGCATGATCATGTGGTTCCGGAACGTCCCTTCGAACGTGGCGCCGATCGACAGCAGGGCGGGGTTCGCCTTCTCGTTCAGCGAGTCGGTCTTGAACTCGACGCGGTTCGCGCCGAGCACCTCGAACGCGTGGCGGAGCTGCAGGTACTTCGCCTCCTGGTTCGCGCCCGTGCGCTGCCAGGCCGGCGCGACCCATGTCCAGCCGATCTCGAGCCGGCGGTGCTCGGGCACGATCGACATGAACCGGGTGCTCCCGATCGAGCGGCCGGTCGCGACGTCGATCGTCGCGAAGGGCATCTCCGAGCCGGCTTCCCGTTGTGCGACGGCCGCGTCGACCCAGGCGCGCAGGCCGTCGATCTCGGTGGGCTGGACGAGGGTCCAGCGCCAGATCGACTCGTCGAAGGCGACCGCGGCCAGGCCATCAAGGTGGTCGAGGGAGAGCGGCTCGAGGCGCACGATCGATCCGTCGAGCGTGACCGGCGTGACCCAGGGCTGTGCCATATGTCGGGATGCTATCGCCCGGGCGACCCGGCGCTGGCTATGCTCCTCGGAACGAGGGGCGGGCGTACGTCGCGACCAGGAGGCAGGGCATCACGACCAGGGTCCGCCGATCGGCGGCACCGACGACCGGGTCCCCGCAGAACCCGGAGGCGCGAATCGCCGAGCTCGAGGCGAGGCTGGCCGAGGAAGCCCGCGCCGCCTCGACGCAGGCGGCGCTCTATCGCATCTCGGAGCTCGCGAGCCGCGCCCCGGAGATGTCGGACTTCTACCGCGGCGTCCAGCAGGTCATCGCCGGGCTGCTCTACGCCGAGAACTTCTACATCGCGCTGTACGACGCCGACACCCGCGAGATCACGTTCCCCTTCCACGTCGACGCCGTCGACACTGACCCCGGGATCTGGGGACCCGTCAGCATTGATCACCGCGGCGGGGTCACCGCCCATATCCTCCAGACGGGCCAGCTGGCCCACGGCGGTCGCCCTCCTGACAACTCAGGCTTCGAAGCCGAGGGCTCGCTCGCCAACGACTACCTCGGCGTCCCGCTCCAGGTCGATGGCCGGACGATCGGCGTGCTCGCGGTGCAGAGCTACGAGGACGACGTCGCCTACGACGAGGCCGACGAGCGCCTCCTGACGTTCGTCGCCCAGCACGTCGCAGCCGCGCTCCAGCGCACCCGTGCCTCGGCGGAGCTCCGCCAGCGCAACGCCGAGCTGGCGATCATCAACGAGGTCGGCGAAGCTCTCGCGAAGCAGCTCGACTTTGCCGCGATCGTCGAGGTTGTCGGCGACCGGATCCGATCGATCTTCGGCGTCCCGACGGGAATCATCGCGCTGTACGACCCCGCGACGAACATGCTCTCGACGCCGTACAGCATCGATCTCGGGGAACGAACGCAATGGGAGCCACGACCGTTCGGGCCCGGCCTCGCCTCTGAGGTAATCCGAACACGGCGAGCGCTGCGCCTCAACACGACAGCGGAAGCACATGCGAAGGGCGCGATCACCTTCGGATCCGACGACGCCGAGTCGTGGCTTGGCGTGCCGATCCTCGCGGGCGATCGGGTGCTCGGTGCCATCGCCCTCGAGCGGCTGCCAGCCTTTGCATTCAGCGAGTCGGACGAGCGCCTTCTGTCGACCCTGGCCTCGAGCATGGGCGTCGCCCTCGAGAATGCCCGGCTCTTCAGCGAAACCAAGCGGCTGCTCCGCGAGACCGAGCAGCGCAATGCCGAGCTGGCGGTCGTCAACGAGATCGGTGCCGCGCTCGCGAGGCAGCTCGACTTTGCCGCGATCATCGAGCTGGTCGGGGAGCGCGTGGCGGCGATGTTCAGGTCCAAGGACATGTTCATCGCGATCTACGACCGCGTGACGAACCGCATCAGCTTCCCGTACGAGCTCGACGACGGGAAGCGGATGCACGGCGAGCCGATCAACCTCGGCGAGGGTCTCACCTCGCAGCTGCTGCGCTCCGGCCGTGCGATGCGGCTCGGGACGCTGCAGGAGCAGATGGCCGGCGGAGCCGTGGTCGGTGTCTACGCCGAGGGCGAGGTCGGGACCCTCGGCGAGTCATGGCTCGGGGTCCCGATCATGTCCGGCGACGAACCGGTGGGCGCGGTCGTGTTCTCGGAAACGCGTCAGCACGCGTTCACGGAGGCCGACGAGCGGCTCGTCTCGACCATCGCCTCGAGCATGGGCGTGGCCCTCGAGAACGCGCGCCTGTTCGAGCAGACGAACCTGCTCCTGAACGAGACCAAGGAGCGCGCCGCCGAGCTCTCGATCATCAACAGCGTCCAGCAGGGCCTGGCGGCGAAGCTCGACATGGGATCGATGTACGAGCTCGTCGGTGACAAGGTGCGCGAGATCTTCGACGCGCAGTCCGTCGACATCTCGATCCTCGACCCGTCCGACGGCCTGCTCCACTTCCCGTACTCGATCGAGAAGGGCGTTCGATTCAACGACGAGCCGATGGCGCTGATCGGATTCCGCCGCCAGGTCTTCGAGTCCAAGGAGCCGCTCCTCCTCAACCGGGACGTTGAAAGACACGCAGCTGCCGCCGGCCAGGCCTACGTGCTGAGCGGCGAGCCAACGAAATCGGTGCTGTTCGTCCCGCTCATCGCGGGCGGCGAGGTGAAGGGCACGCTCTCGCTCCAGAACGTCGACCGGGAGGATGCCTTCAGCGACGGCGACGTGCGCTTGCTCTCCACGCTCGCCGGCAGCCTCAGCGTCGCGCTGGACAACGCTCGCCTGTTCGACGAGACGAAGCGGCTCCTCGCCGAGACCAACGAGCGCGCCGCGGAGCTGGCGATCATCAACAGCGTCCAGCAGGGCCTCGCCGAGCAGCTGGATATGCAGGCGATGTACGACCTGGTCGGCGACAAGATCCACCAGATCTTCGATGCGCAGGTCGTTGACATCGTCGTCGTCGACAGGGACGCGGGTCTGATGTCCTTCATGTACGGGATCGAGAAGGGCGTCCGCCTGTCCGCCGGGCCGATGGCGATCATCGGCTTCCGGAAACACGTGCTCGAGACGCGCGAGCCCCTGTCGCTCAGCGGCGACATGGCTCCGATCGCGGCCCAATACGGCAACCCCGTCATCTCCGGTGAGATGCCGAAGGCGGTCCTGTTCGTGCCGCTCGTCGTCGGCGGAGTCGGCACCGGCGTGATCTCGCTCCAGAACATCGATCGGGCGGACGCCTTCAGCGAGAGCGATGTGCGCCTGCTCACCACCCTCGCGTCCAGCCTGAGCGTGGCCCTCGAGAACGTCCGGCTGTTCGAGGAGACGAAGCGGCTCCTGGCAGAGACGAACGAGCGTGCCGCCGAGCTGGCGATCATCAACAGCGTCCAGAAGGGGCTCGCGGAGCGTCTCGACGCCCAGTCGATGTACGACCTCGTCGGCGACAAGCTCACCGAGATCTTCGACGCAGACGGCGTCGACATCGAGCGCTACGACCGCGCGACCGGGATGGTCGAGTTCCAGTACACGGTCGAGCACGGCGAGCGACTGCCGGCCGACGCCATGCCGTTGATCGGCTTTCGGCGACAGGTCGTTGAGACCCGCGCGCCGGTGCTCGTCAACCGGGACCTGCCGACCCGCGCCGCCGAGGTCGGCCAGCCCGCGATCATCGCAGGGGAGCTCGCGAAATCGGCCCTGTGGGTGCCGATGATCACCGGCGGCGAGGTCACCGGCATCGTGCTCATCGAGAACCTCGAGCACGAAGATGCCTTCAGCGAGGCCGATGTCCGCCTGCTGACGACCCTCGCGGGAAGTCTCGGCATCGCGCTCGAGAACGTCCGTCTCTTCGAGGAGAGCAAGCGCCTCCTCGCGGAGACGGAGCAGCGGAACGACGGCCTGCGGCTCGTCAACGAGATCAGCGACGCCCAGGGTCGGGGCCTCGACTTCGACGCGATCATGGAGATGGTCGGCCAGCGCCTGGGCGCCCTCTTCGCGTCGCGCAACGTCACGATCGGCCTGCTCGACCGGGCCAACGACCAGATCGTGTTCCCGTACGAGTTCGAGGACGGCCAGCGGATCCATGAGCTCCCGCTGCCGCTCGGCCAGGGGCTGACCAGCAAGGTCCTGCTCACCGGCCGTCCACTTCGCTACGGGACCTGGGCCGAGCAGGCGGCGGATGGGGCGGTCGTCGCCGAATACGAGGACGCAGACGAGTCGGTTGCGCCCGGCGAGTCGTGGCTGGCCGTGCCGATCCTCGCCCGCGACGAGCCGACCGGCGTCGTGATCTTCACCGATGGGCACTCGAACGCCTTCAGCGAGGCCGACGAGCGCCTCGCCGCGACGATCGCCTCCAGCATGGGCGTCGCCCTCGAGAACGCGCGCCTCGTCGAGGAGACACGCCAGCGCGCCAGCGAGCTCGCGATCGTCAACGACATCAGCCAGGCGGTCGCGTCACAGCTCGACCTCGACGAGCTCATCCACAACACCGGCGAACAGCTTCGATCGACCTTCCGTGCCGACATC
Organism: Patescibacteria group bacterium; assembly: GCA_035495215.1. GTDB lineage: Bacteria > Chloroflexota > Limnocylindria > Limnocylindrales > CSP1-4 > UBA5189. The sequence continues at coordinate 14,224 of DATJGH010000084.1, read as the reverse complement.
GTGTACATCGCGCTGCTCAACCCGGACACGGAGATGATCGACTTCCCGTATCGGGTCGAGCGGGGCGCCGCCGTCCCGCGGCCGCCGATGCCGCTCGGCGAGGGCCTGACCTCGCAGATCCTCGAGGCTCGCGAGCCGCTGCTCCTGAACCGCGCGGAGCAGTTCGACAGGCGGCTCGAGGGACCCGCCGTCGGGACCGTGGCGAAGTCCTACCTCGGGGTCCCGATCGTCGTCGGCGACGAGGCAATCGGGGTCGTCAGCGTCCAGAGCATCGACGAGGAAGGGCGGTTCGGCGACGCCGACATTCGCCTGCTGTCGACGATCGCATCGAACGTCGGCAGCGCGATCCGGAATGCGCAGCTCTACCGGGAGTCGCAGCGGCGCGCGATGGAGACCGCGGAGCTGGCGGAGGTCGGCCGCGAGATCTCCGCGACGCTCGATCTCGACGGGCTGCTCGAGCGAATCACGGCGCGCGCCAAGGAGCTGCTCGAGGTCGAGACCAGCGGCGTGTTCCTTGCCGAGCCGGACGGCAGGACCTTCCGCGCGATCTCGGTCGTCGGCACGAATGCCGAGCAGCTCAAGGCCGACGCGATCACCAAGGGCGAGGGGATCATCGGGGGCGCAGCGGCGGCCGGCCGTGCCGAGATCGTCAATGACGTCCTCGCGTCCGGTCGCTCCGTGCCGATCCCCGGCACCGGGGACGAGCCCGACGAACGCATCATGGTCGCCCCCCTGGTCGGTCGGATGGGGGTTACCGGGATGATGGCCGTCTGGCGGCCGAGCAACGCGCCTGCCTTCACCGATCACGAGCTGGACTTCCTCGTCGGCCTGTCGCAGCAGGCCGCCGTCGCCATCGACAACGCGCGCCTCTTCGCCGAGGCGCACGAGGCACGCAACGCCGCGGACGACGCGAACCAGGCGAAGAGCGCATTCCTCGCGGCGATGAGCCACGAGATCCGGACGCCGATGAACGCGATCATCGGCATGAGCGGGCTGCTGCTCGACACGCCGCTCGACGACGAGCAGCGCGACTTCGCGGACACGATCCGCACCTCCGGCGACGCGCTGCTCACGATCATCAACGACATCCTCGACTTCTCGAAGATCGAGGCTGGGCACGTCGACCTGGTCAGCGAGCCATTCGCGCTCGCCGGGTGCATCGAGGGTGCGCTGGACCTCATCGCCCCGGCGGCGGCCAAGAAGGGCATCGAGCTCGCCTACGAAGTCGACGGCGAGCTGCCCCCGGCGGTCAACGGCGACCAGGGCCGGCTGCGCCAGATCCTGCTCAACCTGCTGTCGAACGCGGTGAAGTTCACCGAGACGGGCGAGATCCTCGTGTCGGTGCGGAGTGCGCCGGCGGAGGCGCCACGTCGGCGGGGCCCGGCCAGGGAGTGCTGGCAGCTCGCCGTCGACGTGCGCGATACCGGCATCGGGATCGCGCCCGATCGGATGGACCGCCTCTTCCAGTCGTTCAGCCAGGCCGATGCGTCGATCTCTCGGCGGTACGGGGGGACGGGCCTGGGCCTCGCGATCAGCCGACGACTGGCCGAGGCGATGGACGGCGACCTCTCGGCCGAGAGCTCCGGCGTGCCCGGCGAGGGTGCGACGTTCCACCTGGTCGTCCGGCTGGATGCCGCGGCGGCGTCCGCAGTCAAGCGACCGCGCGAGCGGGAGGTCGTGAACCTCACCGGCCGCAGTGCCCTGATCGTCGATGACAACGCGACCAACCTGCGGATCCTCGCCGCCCAGCTCGCACGCTGGTCCATGCGGACGCGGGCGACTGCCTCTTCCAAACAGGCGCTGGCCTTGATCAAGGCCGGCGAGCGGTTCGACGACGTGCTGCTCGACCTGTTCATGCCCGAGCTCGACGGCCTGGCGCTCGCCGACGCCATCAAGGCCGCCATGCCCCAGCCGCCGAAGCTGATCCTCGTCTCCTCGGCGGCGGTCAAGGAACGGGCGCACCCCACGCTCGACGCGGTGCTCACCAAGCCGGTGAAGCCATCGGCGCTGCACGACGTGCTCGTGACCGTGCTCGCGTCTGTGGGGTCAACCGAACGCGGGTTGCGGGCTCCGGAGCGGCCGTCGGTCGACCCCGGGCTCGGCGCGCGACACCCGCTGCGCATCCTCCTGGCCGAGGACAATGCCGTGAACCAGAAGCTCGCACTCCGTCTGCTGCAGAACATGGGCTACACCGCAGACGTGGCTGCTGACGGCGTGCGGGCGGTCGAGGCCGTCGAGGCGGGCGGCTACGACGTCGTCCTCATGGACGTGCAGATGCCCGAGATGGACGGCCTCGAGGCGACGCGCCAGATCCGGGCGCGCTGGCCCGACCGCCCCGTGCACATCGTGGCCATGACCGCCAACGCGATGGCCGGGGATCGCGACGCGTGTCTCGCCGCGGGCATGAACGACTACATCAGCAAGCCGATCGATCCGGCCGTGCTCGCCGAAGCGCTCGCCCGGGCGCCGTCGCCGAAATCGAAGCCCGGGAAGAAGCCGCGAAGGAACGGCCGCTCGGCTGGCGCCGCCAAGGCGCCGGTTGCAGCGGGACGGAGGGGAAGGTGAGCCTGGACGGCGCGCCCGTGCTCGACCAGGCCGTCCTCGAGGAGCTGCGTATCTCGACGGGCGACGACGAGGCGTTCATGCGCGAGCTCGTCGAGACGTACGTCGAGGAGGGCCAGGCGAGCCTCGCCGTTCTGCTCGCCGCAGCAGCGGCACGTGATGCGGCCGCCATCGTCCGGCCCGCGCACACGCTCAAGTCGACGAGCGCAAGCCTCGGCGCGATGCGCCTGTCGGGGATCTGTCGCGAGATCGAGACCGCCGGGCGGGAGGCGCGCACGGACACCCTCCCAGAGGACGTCGAGCTCGCCCGGGCCACGTGGGAAGCGACGCTCGCGGCGTTCGCCGAGGCGGGCCTGCGCTGATGGGCGGCAGATGAGCCCGGGAGCGGCGGTCGCCCTCGTCGTCGACGACAGCGCGGTCAATCGCAAGGTCCTGAGCCGGCACCTCGCCTCGCTGGACATCGCGGCGCGCGAGGCCGCCAACGGCAGGGAGGCGCTCGAGCTGCTCGGCGCCGATGGCGCCGGCTTCGACATCGTGCTCCTCGACATCGAGATGCCCGAGCTCGACGGCTACGAGACGCTCGCCGCGATCAAGGGCGACGCCGCGCTGCGGCACCTCCCGGTCATCATGATCTCGTCGGTCGAGGAGCTCGACAGCGTCGTCCGCTGCATCGAGATGGGCGCCACGGACTACCTCCCGAAGCCGTTCAACCCGGCCATCCTGGAGGCCCGTGTCCGGGCGTCCCTGGCGGGGAAGCACCTGCACGACCTGGAGGTGGAGTCGGCCGCGCGCCAGGCGGAGCTGCTGAAGACCATCGAGCGCCAGAAGGACGAGCTGAGCCGGTTTCTCTCGCCCCAGGTCGCCGCCCTCGTCTCCAGCCCGGAGGGCGAGCAGCTCCTGGCGGGCCACCGGCGCATCGCGACGTCGGTGTTCTGCGACCTGCGCGACTTCACGCCGTTCAGCGAGGCGGCCGATCCCGAGGAGGTGCTCGGCGTCCTGCGCGAGTACCACGCCGCGATGGGCGGGCTGATCGTCGAGCACGGCGGCACCCTCGAGCACTTCGCGGGCGACGGGATGATGGTCTTCTTCAACGATCCCGTGCCGCAGGAGGATCATGTCGAACGCGCCGTGCGCATGGCGATCGCGATGCGGGATCGGTTCGGCGACCTGGCCGCGGCCTGGGCGAAGCGCGGCTTCCGCCTCGGCTTCGGCGTCGGCATCGCGACGGGCTACGCGACGCTGGGCCGGATCGGCTTCGAGGGTCGCTACGACTACGGCATGACCGGGATGGTCGTGATCACCGCCGCGCGACTCAGCACGGCCGCGGCGCCCGGGCAGATCCTGCTGAGCCCGCGGTCGCATGCCGCCGTCGAGGACGTGGTCGAGGTCGAGGAGATCGGCGAGCTGCAGCTCAAGGGCTTCAGCCACCCGATCGCCGTGGTCAACGTGCGGGGAATGCGGGAGCGCCTCAGGACCGCCGTCGAGGCGGGCTGACCCGAGCGGTCTTTCGACGGATCGGTTGCGCCGCACGACGGCGCGACCCGGGAATCTGGCGGGGCGGGGTTGCCCGGCGCGGCTGGGCGCGAACTCGAGCTGCATCAGGCGCCGCGGGCGCCGAAGCGGGCTCGGGCTCGACCACGGCGATGCCGAGCACCCGGGCCTCATAGGGACCCAGGCTGACGCGCAGGCCCTCTCGCCGAAGGTCGCCCGCGCTGCGAACCTGCTCCCAGCCCGAGCGATCATCGCGCAGCCGGATCAGCGCGTCGTCCGGCGGCGCGCCGTCGCCCGTGAGCCCGAGCCCTTCGGCGAGCCGGACGCTGGTGAGGGTCCGCCCGCCATGGCTGCCCGGCGGGGCCGCCGCGACCGAGTGGTCGATCCGAACGGTCGTCTCGGCGTGCCGGTGGTGGACGAGCACGAGATTCCGCCCCGCGCCGAGGCCGTTGGAATAGGCGTACACGTCCTGCACCACGTTGCCGCCGTCGTCATGCCCGTCGTACAGGTGGAACAGGTCCGTGCCCGAGAACTCGCGGCGGCGCCGGAGCAGGGGCACGATCGCCCAGGCGAAATGCCCGGCGTGCTGCTCGTCGACCGGCTCATCCCAGCGGGCGCGCCGGAACTCCATCCCGTACCTCTCGCGGAAGCCCTCGACCTGGCCGTGGCCGAGCATCGGCAGGCCGGGCAGCGTTGCCAGGAGCGTCGCGGCAGAGAACGCCTTGTCGCCGGTCCCGAACTGCTCGGCCGCGGGACGCTCGTCCGGGTTGGTCAGGAAGTTGACGAAGCGGCCGAGGATCCCCGGGTCGAACTCGAGCGTCTCGCGCATGACCCGCCGATAGCCGGCGTTGTCCTCGTCCCGGAGCATGTGCATGAACGCGGAGTTGTAGACGCGGTGCATGCCCAGGGTCCGAACGAAGTAGCCCTCGAGCAGCCAGAACGCCTCGGCGAGGAGCAGCGTTCCCGGCGCTTCGACGGCCACCCGATCCACGACCTCCCGCCAGAACTCCTTCGGCATCCGCCGGTGGAACTCCGCACCGGACATGGCGTGCTCGGCGCGCGAGGGGATCGCGCCGCCGGCGCCCGGCTCCGGATACCACAGCCGGCGGATGTGCTTGCGGGCGAGGACCATCGCGGCGTCGAAGCGGAGGATCGGCGCGCGTCGGGCGACGTCGAGGATGGTCTGGATCACCGCCTCGCGCACGTCCCGGTTCAGGTAGTCGAGCTGAGCGGTGTCGTTCCACGGGTACGAGGTGCCGTCGTTGCCGTGATAGATGAACCGTTCCTCGTTGCTCTGCGTGTCGCGGCGCCGGAAGACGACCGCTGCGTCGGTGCCGTCCCAGTAGTGGTCCTCGATCTGGATGTCGACCCGCGCGTCCTGCGACAGGTTCGGGCCGGTGAAGGAATACGCCGGATAGGGCGGGTCGGGCAGCGAGATGAACCGGTCGGGATGCTCGATCACCCAGCGCGAGTCGATGCCCATGTGGTTCGGGACCATATCCGCCGCGATTCGAATGCCGCGCTCCCAGGCGCGACGTTTCAGGTCCTCGAAGGCGACCTCGCCGCCCAGCTCGTCGGCGATCCGGTACTCGTCGATGGCGTAGGCCGACGCGACCGCGTCCTGGTCGCCCCGGCGGCGCTTGATCTCGGCCGAGGCACGGCTGCGCTGCCACAGCCCGATGAGCCACAGCCCGGTCACGCCGAGCTCGGCGAGCCGATCGAGCTCCGCGTCGGGCACGTCCGCGAGGGTCGTGACGGGGCGTTGGTGCTGTGCCGCGAGCTGCTCGAGCCAGACGTACGTCGACTTGGCCATGAGCACGACGCTGGGCATCCAGTCGGTGTCCGCAGAGAAGGCGATGGCGTCGGCATCCAGCCCGCGGTAGTCCGGCGTCTCGACCGTGAGCGGGCCGCCGAAGTGCGCGCCGGCGGCCCGCAGCTCCATGGCCCGGGCTTCCTCGGCGAGGACGTCCAGCGCCAGGTCGATCCGCCGCGTCAGCGCGGGATCGCCGCGGAGCAGGCCACGCCAGTGGCGGCGCACCCAGCGCAGCTGTGCCGCGAGCGAGCCGGGCGCGCGGAGCATCGGCTCGCGCAACCGTGCCGGCAGGGGCATGTCCTCGCCCTCGATCACCGTCGCCGCGCGCGAACGCGAACGCGCGGAAGGTGCGCCGGCAGCGCGTGGTTCGCGGCCCTCGCCACTGACGCGGCCGCCGAGCTCCCGCTCCGTCGCGTCCACGACCGCTTCGTAGGCCGTGCGGTCACGCAGCGGCCGGTCGTCGACAAGCTCACGGACCTCCGATGCGGCGGGATCCTCGTTCAGCGCGGCGAGCACCAGCACCTCGGCGAGGAGGTCCGGGCCCGGCCCTGTGGCTGCCGTCGAGCTCGCGCCTTCCGCGCCGCCGTTCGCCGACGCGTTTGCGTTCCGGCGGCCCTCGTCGCTGAATTGGCCTCGCCAGGCCCGATCGACCTCGTCGAGGGCGCCGGCGCCGACGCTCGATCCGACCGCTGCCACCGTCGCGCCGAGATCGGCCCGGCCGGCGTCGCGCTCGTGGTCGATGAGGCGATGGAGCACCGCGTCCATCGCCGCGAGCGCGGCGACCTCGCCTGCGCTCACGGGCGGTTGGCCCGCCGCGTCGCGCGCGACGGTCATGCGCGCCGCGATCCGCCGGGCCGCGCCCGCATCCGCCGCGTCGAGCGTGCCTTCCCGGCCGACGATCGGCTCAAGCCCGTGCTTCCGTCGCGCCGCCCGCGCGAGAGGGATCGCCCGCATCGGGCGAAGGATGTCAGACGCGGGCGAGCTCCGGGCTCCCCGGCTCGGCCGCGCTCGGCGACCCGGCCGCGACACGCCGGCCCTGCGCGATGTGCGCGACCTTCTGGCGCAGCAGCTCGAGCCCTGCCGGGTCGAATTCGTACGTCCACGGCCGGATTCGCTCGGGCCGGTGCATTCGCTTGTCAAGGCCCTGCGCGAGCGCCTCGCGCGACATGAGGATCAGGTCGGCCGTGCGGTCGACCACGGTCAACCGGTCGTCGTCGGCGATCGTGGCCGACACGATCTCGACCCCCTTCGTGCCGGCGATCGACAGCGTCTCGGCGATGTTGTCCGTCCCCCGGTCGGTCGCGCACACGACCCCGATGCGCGAGCCCTCGGGCAGGCCCGCGATCTCGTGCACCATCTCCACGTAGCCCGGTCCGACGAGCATGGCCACCACCGGCACCCGGCCCGCGACGAGGACCTGCGCCTCGTCGGCGTGGAACGTCGTCGTCGCGACGAGGTCGTAGTGGAACCGCTCGAGCCGCTCGGGGAGCTCGTCGAGGAGCGTGCCCTCGGCCTCGATGGAGCCGGCGAACTCTCGGTTCAGCCGCTCGGCGTCGTAGCCCGCGTCGGCGGTCGTGCATTCGGCGAAGAGCACGCGCACCTCCTCGCCCGGGCGCTTGCGTTCCGAGGCCGCGGCATATGCGGCGGCGGCCACCTCGTCCGGCGTGAACCCTGCCTGGGCCCCCCGGCGGAGCATCTCGGAGACGATCGCGCCGAGCGCATCAGGCCGGCGCCGGTGCACGGTCCGGTCGGACACGACCGTGCCCGCTCCGTGGCGGCTGTGGACATAGCCGTTGTCGGCGAGGCGGCGGTAGACGGCCCGGATCGTGTTCGGATTGACCCGGAGCGCCGCGCCGAGCTCGCGCACGGGCCACAGGCGCTCGCCGGGCTGCACCCGACCGGATTCGATCTTGTAGGCGAGCTGCCAGTAGATCTGCGTCGAGATCGGGACGTCCGAGTCGCGCTCGACGTCGAGGTTCGGTTCTGCGCTCGAAGCCTGGTGTGGTTGGGGGTCCATCGTACCGGTTGACATAGTCCGCTAGTCCAAGTAATGTTCGACTTGGCCTAGTTCACTGTACCAAACCGTTGCAAGAGAAAGGTGGTCACACAATGAGTGGCCTCGTCATCATCCTGGTGGCCATGGTCGCCGTCTTTGTGCTCGACCTCCTGGCCCAGACGCACGGCGTCGACTCTCGTCCCGAGTTCGACGATCCCGGTGCGCCGGCGCGCGGCCTCAGCTGACCCGCCGAACAACTCGCTCTCTTCCTCGTCAGCCCGTGGCGCGCAGGCCGCGGGCTGACGGATTCTCAGGCGCGATTCGCGAGGAGCGTTCCGGCCTCCGCGGCGGCTCGATCGCCGTCGACGCTCGCGCGGTGCTCGATGGTCGCTGACCAGCGCTCGCCTGGGGCGAGCCGGACGAGCCACGACAGGAGCAGCGCGCTGCCCTGGTAGACGCGCTCGAAGCCGGCCTCCGAGTTCGACACGGTCTCGATCGGGGCGTACCAGGCGTCCGCTGCCGGGCTGACCGTCGTGTCGACCTCGAGCCCCAGCCACGAGTTGCCCTGTCGCAGCGTCTCGACGCCGGCCGCCGCGCCGGTGCCGTCGTGCCCGGTGCGCCCGCCGCTGACCTCCCACCACGCCTGCGGGTTCCCGCCCCCGCCCAGCATCGTCAGCGCCCACTCGCTCCCGAGCCGCACCTCGACCGAGCGCTCGCCCATGTACCGGAGGGTGGTCGTCCAGCGCATGGTCGGGTCGAGCCGGCCACCACCGACCGCAACCTCCGTCTCGATGGAAAGGGGATAGGCCACGCCGTCGACCGTTGCGCTGCCGTCGCGGGCGATGATGGCGCGATCCCGATCGAGCCGGACGATCCGGAACGACCCGGCCACGAAATCGCCGAGGTCGCCAAGCCCGCCGGCGCCCCAGCTCGCCGGTGTCGCGTCGCGCGGCAGGATTCGGAGCAGCCCGGAGCGGCGCTCGTATTCGTCGTAGACGAGCCGCGCGGCGAGGCCAGCTTCCTTCACCTGGACTCGGTCGTGGATCGACGCCGGCGCGTCGCCGGCGGCCACGTTCCCCTTGGCAGCCTCGGCCACAGCAGCCTCGTGCCGGCGCAGGGTCGCGTGGTACGCCTCGGGCCGGCGCCGCACGACGCCGGCGAGCGCGTGGCGCGCTGCGCGAACGTCCCACGACCCGATCCCGCCGCCCTCGTCGAGATCGATCGACACGACCTCGCCCTCCGTGGCGAGCCGGAGCTCATCGCGGCCGTCGAGATCCAGGTCCAGGAGCTCGCTTCCAGCCGACACGCCGAGCGCCCGGTCCGCGGCGTCCTCCGCGGCGATCAGATGGGCAAGCGTCGCCGCGCGCATGTGGGCGATGTAGATCCCCCCGAACAGGCCGTGCCAGTAGCAGTCGTTGGACTGCCCTCGGTACAGGTGGTCGAGGGCCGAATCGCGCGCCGGGCCCGCTGGCATCGACTCGACCTTCGCCGACGTCCGGAGCATCTGCTTGTGCAGGTCGTTGACCTCGCGGTACCTGACCTGGAAGTTGCGCCAGAAGGCGCCGCGGAGCCAGCGCGCCTCGGGTGCCTTGGTCTCCTGCGCGTGGTGCAGGGCGTCGGTGAAGGCGAGGCTCTCGTCCGGGGGCAGCGCCCACTGGCCCATCTCGGCGTACGAACCGGTCGGGATGTAGGCACGCCCGATCGGCGAATTGGTCGCGAGCCAGTCGGACGGACGGACCGTGGTGAGCCAATCCGCGTTCGACTCGAGGGCCTCGAAGAACCGCTCGACCCAGCGAGCCTTGCCCCAGCAGTGCTCGTATGTGGTCGGCCAGGCCCCGAACTTCTCGCCGTCGTCGCCCATCGTCCCGAGGCGATCGCCCGCTTCCGTGGCGTGCTCGCGCAGGTAGTCGATGACCGCCTCGACGTCCTGGAACGGGATGCGGTAGCGCAGCCCCTGCTCCGTGCCGAACACGCGCAGCAGGCGACCCTGGTCCTCGGTCGTGTACGGCCCCCACATCGCGTCCTCGGGGATCGCGGCGGCGCGCAGGTGCGCATCGTCGAGGATCGTCCAGCCGTACCCGGCCGCGGCGAGCGACGTCGGCACGTCCGGCTCCCAGACCCGCTCGGCGAGCCAGGCGCCGGCCGGGCGGCTCCCGAACGTGGCTTCGACCGTGTCCGCCATTCGCGTCAGCTGGCCGACGCGGTCGCGCTCCGGGAGCGAGGCGAGAACGGGCTCGTACAGGCCGCCACCGAGGATCTCGACCTGGTCCCGATCGACGAGCGCCCGCAGTGCGGTGATGAACGCCGGCCGCTCGGCCCGGAGCCACTCGAGCAACGGCCCCGAGTAATGGAGCCCGACCCGGATGCCCGGATGCCGCCCCAGGGCCTCGACCATCGGCTGGTAGGCCTGGTCGAAGACTTCACCGAAGACCCAGCCGAAGTTCCCGATCGGCTGATGGTTGTGGAGGGTCAGCGCGAGGGAGATGCGCCGGGTCACTGGCGAGCGCCGGCCTCCTGCCTGGACTCGATGCCCGCTGCCGGCAGGTACAGGCGCTCGGTGTATTCGTGGAGCATCCGCGTCGTCGAGAACTGCCACAGGTTCGTCCCGATCGAGCGGCGCATCCGCTCGACCCAGCGCACCGGGATGCCGGCCTCGTCGCGGTCGTAGTACTCGGGCACCGCCTCGTCCTCGAGGATGCGGTACAGGTCCATGGCGTCGGCCCAGTCCTGGGCGGCCTCGTCCTCGAGCGGTTCGCGATTGCCGATCGCCCAGCCGTTGTCGCCGGTCCAGGCCTCGTCCCACCAGCCGTCGAGGACGCTCAGGTTGACGACGCCGTTCGACGCGGCCTTCATGCCCGACGTGCCCGAGGCCTCGAGCGGCCGGCGGGGGTTGTTCAGCCAGACATCCACGCCCTGGACCAGGAACCGCCCGATCCGCATGTCGTAGTCCTCGAGGATGAACACGCGGCCGCGGAACTCCGGCGAGCGGGTCCGCCCGAAGATCTCCTGGATCACCGCCTGGCCGGGCCGGTCTGCCGGATGAGCCTTGCCGGCGAAGATGAGCTGGACGGGCCGATCGGCGTTCGTCAGCAGCCGCGCCAGCCGCTCCGTATCCGTGAAGATCATGCCGGCCCGCTTGTAGGTCGCGAACCGCCGGGCGAAGCCGATCGTCAGGACCTTCGGGTCGAGCGCCTCACCGAGCTGCTGCAGCGTCCGCGGCGCCTCCCCGTGACGGGCGAACTGGGTGCGCAGCCGGCCGCGGGCGAAGAGGGCCAGCTCGCGCTTCTGGACGAGGTGCGCCTCCCACAGCTCGGCGACCGGGATCCGCTCGATGCGCTCCCACCAGCGCGTCGCGGGCGTCGTCCCGTCGAGGTCGTCCAGGTCGGCGTCGAGATAGCGCTCGAAGAGCCCGAGGACCGGGCCGCCGACCCACGTCGGCGGGTGGACGCCGTTCGTGATCGGCACGATGCCGTGGGGCGCGATGCCCTGCCAGGTGTTGTTCGCGGTGACCGCATGCAGCTTGCTCACCGCGTTCGCGCCGTTGGTCAAGCGCAGGCTGAACGCGGTCATGTCGAACTGGCCCGGGTCGTCGTCCGTGCCGCGGCCGATTTCGAGGATGCGCTCCACCGGCACGCCGCCCGTGTTCGGGCGGCCGTCCCCGTCGAAGAGCGGGCCCGCCACCCGCCGCACCAGATCCGCCTCGAAGCGCTCGTTGCCGGCCGAGACCGGCGTGTGGATGGTGAACACGCTGTTCCTCGCGACCGTCGACAGCGCGGCCTCGAGGTCCATCCCGCTCGCGACCAGCTGCCGAGCCCGTGACGCCAGCAGGAATGCCGAGTGACCCTCGTTGAGGTGCCAGACCGCCGGGCTGATCCCGAGGGCATGCAGGGCTCGAACGCCGCCGACCCCGAGGACCAGCTCCTGGTGCAGGCGCATCTCGCGGCCGCGGACGTACAGGATGTGGGTGATCGGCCGGTCGGCCGGATCGTTCAACGGGTTGTCGGTGTCGAGCAGGAGCACGGGCACGCGGCCCACCTGCACGGTCCAGACGTCGACCTTGATGTCGCGGCCTGGCAGCTCCACCGAGACCGTCAGGGGATCGCCCTCGCGCCCGAGCGCCCGGGTGAGCGGCATCCGGTTGAGGTCGTAGTCGGGGTAGCGGTGCTCCTGGTGTCCGTCGGCATCGATCGTCTGGCGGAAGTAGCCGTTGCGGTACAGCAGCCCGACGCCGACCAGCGGCAGGGCCATGTCGCTGGCCGCCTTCATGTGGTCGCCGGCGAGGACGCCCAGGCCACCGGAGTAGATGCCCAGCGACTCATGGAGGCCGTACTCCGCGCAGAAGTAGGCGATCGGGCCCTGGAGGTCCCGGGCGTGGCGCCGGTGGAACCAGTGGTCCGCGCCGTTGGCCATGTACCGGTCGAACTCGGCGATGACTTGCTGGGCCTGGACCATGAAGTCCGAGTTGTCCAGCAGCGACGGCCAGTCGACCATGCTCGTGAGCACCGGGATCGGGCTGTGGATCCGCGCCCACACGGCGCCGTTGATCCGGGCGTAGAGGGCCCGCGCCTGGGGGTGCCACGACCAGTACAGGTTGTAGGCGAGGCGCCGCACGCCCTCCAGCTCGGGCGGCACGCGGACGTGACTCGGCGCCGCGGAGGGGATCCGGACGGTGGGCTCCATTCGGGCCCGAATGATATCGGCGCCCCGGCGCTCCGTAAACCGGTTTAGCGAACGGGTTGGCAACTTGCAGCCTGCCAGATTCCAGCTCCAGCAGAGCTCGGCCAGCTTGAGGGCCCGGATCCTGCCAGACGCACGCGCTGAGCGGAATTTCGCACAAACGGCACGGGCCACTGCGTTCGCGGCACCTCGAGAGCGCCGCGACGGACAAACCAGACATGGCCGAAGACCGCTGCGAGCGGAATTTGGCAGAAGGGCAGGTGTTTCGGCACAACGTCGGAGTCGGCCTTCGCTTCCGGCCATACTCCCTCAATGGCAATGCGCATCGCGTTCATCGCCGCCGAGTGCGAGCCGTGGGCCAAGATCGGCGGCTTGGCCGACGTGGTCGACGCGCTGGCCCGGGCCCTCGGCCAGGTCGGGGCGCCCGAAATCGACGGCCCGGTCGACGTGTTCATCCCAAACTACCGCGGCGTCCAGGTGCCGCCCGAGGCGCGTGCCCACGACCTGTCCGTGCCGGATCCGCGCGTACCCGGCGGCTCGATCGCACTGCGCACGCTCGAGGCCGAGACGCACGGCTATCGGCTGCACCTCGTCGACCATCCGCCCGCCTTCGATCGCGAGGGCGTCTACGGCACGCCGAGCACGGACCATCCCGACAACGCCTGGCGGTTCGGGCTGCTGTGCCGCGCCGCGCTGGAGCGCCTGCGTCTGGAGGATCGCCCGCCGGACGTGATCCACATCCACGACTGGCACGCCGTGCCGGCGCTGCTCCAGCGCGACGCGGGCATGCCCGAGCTGGCTGGTGCGGCGTTCGTGCTGACCATCCACAACCTCGCCTATCACGGCTGGACGCCGGCCGCTGAGGTCCCGGAGCTCGGCGTGCCTCGCGGGACCCTGCCGAAGGGTGCGGACGGCCTCGACCTGCTGCGGACAGGGATCGAGCGGGCGGACCTCGTCAACACGGTCAGCCCGGGCTTCGCCGCGGAGGCGCTGACGCCGGCGTTCGGCATGGGCCTGGACGGTGCCCTTCGAGCGCGCGGCGACCGGTTCGTCGGGATCCTGAACGGGCTCGACACCGACCTCTGGGACCCGGCGACGGACGACGCGCTCGCCTCCGGCTACTCCCGCGCGGATCGCTCGGGCAAGAGCGGCTGCCGCGCGGCGCTGCTGGCAGAGCTCGGGCTCGAGACCGCCGAGGGCGAGCCGATCCTGGCAATGATCGGCCGGCTCGACCGGCAGAAGGGCTTCGATCTCCTCGCCGCAGCAGCGCCCGACCTGCTCGCCCACGGCATCAAGCTGGCGGTGCTCGGCTCGGGCAACCCCGAGGTGGTGGCGCCCATGCGCGAGCTTGCCGCAACGCGCCTGGGTCGGAAGGGGATCGGCCTCGTCGAGCGGTTCGATCGCGACCTGGCTCGCCGCATGTATGCCGGCGCCGACGGATTCCTCATGCCGTCGCGGTTCGAGCCGTGCGGCACGGGCCAGATGGTCGCCCTGCGCTACGGCACGCCCCCGATCGTGCATGCCACGGGTGGCCTCCGCGACACGGTGGTTGACGTCACCGCCCAGCCGAGGGACGGCACCGGCTTTGCGTTCGAGGCCGAGTCGCCCGAGGACCTCGTCGACGCGTGCGACCGATTCCTCGACATGTATCGATCCGGAGGCGCCCCGTGGGAACGGCTCCTCGA
>DATJGH010000083.1:0-7763 GCA_035495215.1 Patescibacteria group bacterium | reverse complement strand
TTCCCTGAATCCAGGCCCGAACGGGCACGTCTACATCGTCAGCGCCGCGCGCACGCCGATCGGCAAGTTCGGCGGGGCGCTGTCGAACACGCCGGCGGTCGAGCTCGGCGGTGTGGCGATCGCCGCCGCCGTGGAGCGCGGCCTGCCGCCGGAGGCGACCGTCGACGAGGTCCTGATGGGCCAGGTGCTGCAGGCGGGCGTCGGCCAGGCGCCGGCGCGGAAGGCAGCGCTGCTGGCCGGCCTGCCCGACACGACCAGCGCAACCACGATCAACCGGGTCTGCGGCTCCGGCCTCAAGTCGATCATGCTCGCCGCCGCCGAGATCAAGGCCGGCGATGCCGAGGTGGTGGTCGCAGGCGGCATGGAGTCCATGAACCTCGCGCCATACCTGCTCCCCAAGGCGAGATTCGGGTATCGCCTGGGCAACGGCCAGCTGCTCGACGCGACGATCCAGGACGGGCTGTGGTGCACGATCGAGAACTGCCACATGGGCACCCACGCCGAGCGCGTCGCGATCAAGGACAGCGTGTCGCGCGCGGACCAGGATCGATTCGCGCTGACGAGCCATGAGCGCGCGGTCGCGGCGATCGAGGCGGGCCGATTCGCCGACGAGATGGCCCCGGTGACCGTGGCGGGGCCGAAGGGCCAGGAGGTCGTCGTCGACACCGACGAGGGACCGCGGCGCGACACGAGCATCGACGCGCTCGCCCGCCTGAAGCCGGTATTCGAGCTGCCGATCGGCGAGGACCGCGGGAACGCAACCGAGGGCACCGTCACCGCCGGCAACTCACCGGGCATCACGGATGGCGCCGCGGCGACCGTCGTCGCGAGCGAGCGCGCGGTGGAGCAGCTCGGGCTGAAGCCGCTCGCGCGCCTCATCGGCTATGCCCAGGCCGAGATCGCCCCGAAGTGGCTGTTCCTGGCGCCCGTGAAGGGCGTCGGCAAGCTGCTCGAGCAGCTGGACATGACCATCGCCGACTTCGACCTGATCGAGATCAACGAGGCCTTCGCCGCACAGACCCTCGCCGACGGTCGCGAGCTCGGCTTCGACTGGGACAAGGTGAACGTGAACGGCGGCGCGATCGCCCTCGGGCACCCCATCGGCGCGTCAGGCGCGCGGATCGTCGCGACCCTCCTCCACGAGCTCCGCCGCCGCGAGGGCCGCTACGGCCTCGCCACGCTGTGCCTCGGCGGCGGCGGCTCGGTCGCGGCCGCCTTCGAGCGCGTCTGACGTGACCCGCGTCGCCGTCATGGGCGCCGGCGCGGTCGGGTCGTACCTCGGCAGCCGCCTCGCGACCGCGCAGGCGGACGTCCACTTCGTCGCCCGGGGCCTGCACCTCGCGGCCCTCCGGGAGCGGGGCCTGACCCTCATCACGCCGGACGGCGCGACCACGACACCCGTCTCGGCGACCGACGACCTGGCGAGCATCGGGCCGGTCGACATCGTCCTGTTCTGCGTGAAGTCCTACGACACCGAGGCCGCCGCCGCCCAGCTGCGGCCCCTCGTCGGGCCGAAGACGGTCGTGCTCTCGATCCAGAACGGAATCGAGAACGAAGCGAACATCGTCGCCGCGATCGGCGCGGAGCACGTGCTCGGTGCCGCGACCTACATCCTGGCCGCCATCGAGTCGCCCGGCGTCGTCCGGAGCGGCGCGGCCCGGATCGTCCTCGGCGAGCTGCACCAGGGTCCGCCGAGCGAGCGGGCGATGGCAATTGCCGAGCTGTTCAACGCCGGCGGCGTGGCTGCGACGGCCGTCCCCGACGTCCGGCTCGCGAAGTGGGACAAGTACGTGCTGCTCGTCGCGTTCTCGGCGGTCACGGCCGCGACGCAGCTGACCGTGGGCGACATCCGCGGCTCCGTGGCGGCCTCGGGGATGCTCCGGGCGATCATGGCCGAGGCCTGGTCGATCGGGCGTGCCCTCGGCGTGCCGCTCGCGGACGACCTCGTCGAGCGGGCCCACAAGCTCGTCCTCGTCCAGGACGACGACGAGGGCACGTCCCTTCGACACGACCTCCTGACCGGGCACCGCATGGAGCTCGAGGCCCTCCAGGGGACGCTGCGGCGGCTGGGCCGCGAGACCGGGATCGCCACGCCCTGGACCGATGCGGCCTACGCCGTCCTCGAGCCGTGGGCGCATCGGAACGAGCGCCGTTCGCCGTCGGCGGCCACGGGCACGGCGGCTGCGGGCGCGGCCGCCGGCGCACCGGCCTGATGGCGCTGGGCCCAGGGCGGTTCGCCGTCGAGCCGAAGCGTGAGCGCCCCGACAGCCCGCCCGAGGGCTACGGCGTCCCGCAACGTGGAGGCACCTTCGTGGAATGGGCGCACGTCATCGACCGGCTGTCGAACGCCGAGGGGTACTGGATCGGGACCGTGACCCCCGGCGGCCGCCCGCACGTCGTCCCGATCTGGGGCTGTTTCGTGGGGGCCGACCTGTACCTCGAGACGGGCGACCCGAACACGATCAAGAACCGCAACCTCGCCGCGAACCCGAACGTGTTCGTGCATCTCGACGACGTGAACGACGCCGTGATGGTTCGGGGCCGCGCGGTCGAGATCAGGCCCGACCGTGATCTCGGCGAGGCCCTCGCCGCGGCGATGGCCGGGAAGTACGAGGGTCACGAGCCGACGCCGGACTCCTGGGACGGCGGCGGCATGTGGCGGATCGAACCCGAGACGGTGCTCGCCTGGAGGGCCATGCCCACCGCGACCCGCTGGCGGCTCGACGCCTCGGCCTGACGGAGCTCGATCACCTCGGCGGAATCACCTCGACGGGGCCGCACGTGTACCAGATGTCGAGCCGACCCAGGCCACCACCCATCTGGACGGTATCGCCCTCGCGAGCCACGACCCGCCCGGTCTCGTCGAGCAGCGCGATCCGCCCAGCCTCGTCGCGGGCGGAGTAACGGAACGGCCACTCGACGACCGTCGGCGGACCGGCGGGGCCATGCCTGAGGCCGAGACCGGAGCCCGGGTTCCGTGCGAGCTGACCCGTGATCAGCGCATCCATGCACGCCTGCGGCCGGACCGCGGCGGTCCTGATGGCGAAGGCAGCCGCTTCCGTCGCTGCCGGCTCGGGCGTCGGTGACGGCGCGCCCGCGGTGGCGCAGCCGGCGGCGAGCAACGCACAGAACACGAGAACGATCGGGAGTCGGCGTCGGTTCATGGAGCCACACCATGTTGCGGGACGTGTGTCTGGGCCCGGGGACGACGCACCGAGCCGCTGGGTTCCGGGGCTATCCTCCGAGCATGACCGAGATCCTGGAGAAGGCCGCTGCGGCGCTGCCGGGCAAGGTGCCTACGTTCAAGCTGTTCATCGCCGGCGAGTGGGTGGATTCCGTGTCGGGTCGCACGTTCGACAGCGTGAATCCCGCAGACCGGCGCGACGTCGTGGGGCACTTCCAGGCGGGTAACGCCGCGGACGTCGCGATGGCCGTCAAGGCCGCGGAGATGGCGCTCCCGCGCTGGAAGGCCACGCCTGCGCCGAAGCGCGGCGAGATCCTGTACGCCTTCGGCGAGCTGATGCGCGACAACAAGGAGCGGCTCGCGCGGGCGATGACCCGCGAGATGGGCAAGGTCCTCGCCGAGGCGCGCGGCGACGTCCAGGAAGGGATCGACATCGCCTACCTCATGGCCGGCGAGGGCCGACGCATGTTCGGCGACACCGTGCCCTCGGAGCTGCCCGACAAGTGGGCGATGAGCATCCGCCAGCCGATCGGGATCGCCGGGATCATCACGCCCTGGAACTTCCCGGTCGCGATCCCGTGCTGGAAGACGATGCCGGCCCTGGTCACGGGCAACACCGTCGTGTTCAAGCCGGCGAGCGACACGCCCCACTGCGCCACGCTCGTCGTGGAGCTCATGGCCGAGGCGGGCTTCCCGCCCGGCGTCGTGAACCTCGTGACCGGCTCCGGCTCCGACGTCGGCGACGCGATCGTCGAGTCGCCGGACGTCCGCGTGATCTCGTTCACGGGACACTCCTCGACCGGCAAGGCAATCTCGCAGCGCGCGGCACACCGCCTCAAGCGGGTCTCGCTCGAGCTCGGCGGGAAGAACGCCGTCGTCGTCATGGCCGATGCGGACCTCGACCTGGCGACCGACGGGATCCTGTGGTCGGCATTCGGGACGACCGGCCAGCGCTGCACGGCCTGCTCCAGGGTCATCGTCGAGGAACCAGCGGTCGAGCGGCTGCTCGAGAAGCTCGAGTCGAGGGCGCGGAAGCTCAAGCTCGGCTCCGGCCTCGACGAGACGGTCGATGTCGGGCCCCTGATCAACCCTGCAGCGGTCGAGAAGGTCGGTGGCTACGTCGATGTCGGTCGAACCGAGGGCGAGCTCGTCCTCGGCGGCGCCGCCGCCGTCGATGGCGATCTCCAGCACGGCAACTTCTTCGAGCCGACGATCTTCGCGGGCGTCGCGCCGATGGACCGGATCGCCCAGGAGGAGATCTTCGGGCCGGTGCTCTCGATCATCGCGGTCGCCGGCTACCAGGAGGCCGTGACCGCCCTGAACCAGACGAACTACGGCCTGTCCTCGTCGATCTTCACCCGCGACGCGAACACCGCCTTCCGGGCGATGCGCGACTTCGAGACGGGCATCGTCTACGTCAACGCGGGGACGACCGGTGCCGAGACGCACCTCCCGTTCGGCGGCTGGAAGGAGACGGGCAACGGCCACCGCGAGGCCGGCCACGCCGCCCTTGACTCGTACACCGAGTGGAAGTCGATCTACGTCGACTTCTCGGGCCGCCTCCAGCGGGCGCAGATCGACAACCAGGAGCAGCTCTGACCGATCGCCCGTCGGCGGGATCCGATCCTCACCCCCTGGCGTACCTCCGGGGGACAGGGGCGTACGCCCATTCCGCGTTCGCCCAGCTCCTCGACCCGAAATGGAGGTGGGTCCATGCATCCTCGCCGACTCGTTCCGCTCTCGGTGCTGGCCATCGGCATCCTCGCCGCGGCACCGGTGAGCGCCGCCAATATCCAGGCGGCGAACTCGTTCACCGTCCACTCCCTCTTCTCCGACACGGGCGTGGACGGCAGCACGATCGACGCCAGTCTCGTCAACGGCTGGGGGATCACCGCCGGGCCGACAACCCCGTGGTGGGTGGCCAACAACGGCACCGACACGTCGACGCTGTACCGCGGCGACGGCACCAAGGTTGCGCTCACCGTGAGCGTGCCCGGCGGCCCGACCGGGACCGTGTTCAACGGCGTCGCCACGAACTTCGTCGTCACGGTCGGCGCCGCGTCAGGCAACGCGCGCTTCATCTTCGCCAACGAGGACGGCGAGATCCGGGGCTGGAACCCGAACGTTCCCGCGGCCGGCTCGACGCTGACCGAGGTGGGCGCGACGGGTGAGAACGGCGCGAGCTACAAGGGCCTCGCGATCGGCAGCGTGGGCAGCGACGCCTACCTGTACGCAGCCGACTTCCACAACGCGAAGGTGGACGTCTACAACTCCAGCTGGGCCCTCCAGTCGTGGTCCCTCGTGGATCCAGGAATTCCCGCCGGCTTTGCTCCGTTCGGCATCCAGAACCTCAACGGCATGATCTTCGTGACCTACGCGAAGCAGGACGCCGAGGCGGGGGACGAGGTCGCGGGCGAAGGGCTCGGCTACGTGAGCGCCTTCGGCACCGACGGCTCGTTCATGGGTCGCGTCGCCTCGCGCGGCGCGCTGAACGCGCCGTGGGGCCTGGCGTGGGCACCGCTCACCGACGGTCAGGGACATCCGGGCTTCGGGAAGTTCAGTGGCGACCTCCTGGTCGGCAACTTCGGTGACGGCCGGATCAACGCCTTCGCCTGGACGCCGGACGGCTGGGAAGCCCGGGGCCACCTCAAGACCGCCGACCACCACCCGCTGGTGATCGACGGCCTGTGGGGCATCGGCTTCGGCAATGGCTCGGGCTCGGGCCCGACGACGACCCTGTACTTTGCCGCCGGCCCGGACGACGAGGCACATGGCCTGTTCGGCTCCGTGACCTGGAACCAGTAGCAGTCCATCGCGGCCCGGTGGCCGCACCCGGACGGAAGGGCCCCGGCATCATGCCGGGGCCCTTCTGCATCGGCCGATAGACTCGGGCGCCATGCAAGCCCCGCTGACCGTCCGGATCGCCACGTGGAGCGCGCGCCATCGCTGGCCCGTGTTCGTGCTCTGGTTCGTGGCGACCTTCGGCATCCTGGTGGGCAGCTTCGCCGCCGGCGGCATCTCGACGCTGGACGTCAACGACGATCCGAACGGGCCGAAGCTCGAGTCGGAGACGGCCTACGACGTCCTTGGCGCGGGGGCGCCGGTTGCCGCGAGCGAGCGGTTCGTGGTCGTGATCAGCGGGGCCGCGCGCGCGGCGACGAATCCGGCGTTCCAGTCCGCGGTGCACCGGCTCGCGGCAGATCTCACCGCGGCCAGGGCCACCGTCGACGGGGCCGAACAGCCGACCTTCGACAGCGTCGTCGATCCGTTCGCGATTCCTCCGGAGCAGGCAGCGGGGGTCATCTCGCCCGATGGCTCGACCGTCCAGGTCGTCGGCAACATCCCAGGGGAGCGGCCGATCGTCGAGCAGAAGCTGGCGCCGGTGCCGGCGATCGTCGACATGGCGAGAGCGGCGCTGCCGGACGCCCAGGTGCACGTCATCAGCAGCACGTTCATCAATCGCGACATCAACCAGCTGATCAACGACGAGCTCGACGGCTCGCTGCGCGTGACCATCCCGATCACGTTCGCGATCCTGCTCATCGCGTTCGGGGCCATCGTCGCTTCCGTGATCCCGTTGCTGCTTGCGATCACCTCGCTGGCTGCCGCCTATGGGTTCCTGGCGATCTACAGCCAGGTGGTCGGCGCGGTGAGCCCGAACGCGTCCCAGCTCATCGTGCTGATGGGTCTCGCCGTCGCGGTCGACTACTCGCTGTTCATGATCACGCGCTTCCGGACCGAGCGGCGTGCGGGACGGGACGTCCACGCGGCGATCGAGACAGCCAGCAGCACGGCCGGACGGGCGGTGTTCTTCAGTGGCATCGCCGTGGTCATCTCGCTCGGCGGGCTGGTGACCCTCGGGATCAGCCTGTTCACGTCGATGGCCGTCGGGACGATGGCCGTGGTGCTCGTGTCGGTGATCGGCAGCCTGACGTTCCTGCCGGCGACCCTCGCGATCGTCGGCGACCGGGTCAACCTCGGTCGGCCGATCACCTGGCTGCCGCGGCTGTTCCGGGCGCGAGGCGTTCTCGACTCGCTCGAGCGGCGGGCCGCACGTCCGCCGGGCAGCGGCTTCTGGGCTCGACTCGTGAACGCCGTGATGGCGCGACCGGTCGTGATGACGGTGCTGAGCGCGGCGCTGCTGATCGCCATCGCAACCCCGGTGACGCGCCTCCGAACCGGCACGACCGAGATCACCGGCCTGCCATCCTCGATCGACGGCATCGCGGCGATCAAGCTCGTCAACGAGAAGTTCCCGTTCGGCCAGAACGTTCGGCTCGACGTCGTCGTGACCCAGCCTGAACGCGACGACGTGCGGGCCGCAGTCGCGCAGCTCCAGGCCCGGATCCTCGCGATCCCCGGCGTCAGCGGCCCGCCGACCGGGCGCGTGTCCGCCGACGGCACCGCTCAGCTGATCTCGTTCCAGCTGTCCGGCGGACGCAACGACGAGGCGAACCGCGCCATCGTGCGCCAGGTCAGGAACGAGCTTCGGCCAGCGATCTTCGACCCGCTGGCAGCGACGGGCGCCCGGATGTACGTCAGCGGACAGGCCGCGGCGACGATGGACATCGTCGGGATC
>DATJGH010000082.1:0-2262 GCA_035495215.1 Patescibacteria group bacterium | reverse complement strand
GCTCCAGGCGATCATGGATCGGGCGTCGGTGATCAAGGATGTGCTGTCGGTGCAGTCCGAGCTCACGAAGGTCCGCGGCCAGATCGAGGAGCTGAGCGCCAGGAAGGCGCACCTCGAGGAGCAGGCCGCGTATTCCACCCTCGAGGTCACGTTCTCCCTGAAGCCTCCGAACCCCGTCAAGGTCGAGCAGGCCGGCTTCGATCCGGGAGCCGAAGCCGACCGGGCCTCGGCCACGCTCGTCGGCATCGGCCAGGACGCCGCCGTGGTGGGGATCTGGTTCGGGATCGTGTGGCTGCCGATCCTGGTCGTGCTCGGGATTGTCGGCGGCATCGGGTACGTCATCGCGCGCCGCGTGCGCCGGCACGGATCGATCGAGGGCGACGGCGGAACCCCGCTGGCCTCAGCCAGCAGCTGAGCACGACTCGGAACCAGCGAGGGCGTCCGGCCGTCCCGGGCGGCGTCAGGCGCCTGCGTGCGCCCGGCTCAGAGAGGAGCAGCACGATGCTGTCCGTTGGTCGACGGCTGCGCGGGCCCCGGCTCGCCGTCGTCGCGATCCCCCTTGTCGGGTTGTTCATCGCCGCCTGCGGCGCCAGTGCGGCGGCTCCCATGGCTGCGCCCGCCGCCGCGTCGGCCGCCGCGGCAGATCTGAGCAGGTCCGGCGCCGTGAACGCCGCCGGCGGGGAGGAGCCGGCGAGCGGCGGCGACGTCACCTCGGGCGCCCCGGATCCCCAGGACCTGCTGATCATCAAGACCGGCACGCTCTCGCTCCAGGTGACCGGCCTCGACGCCGCCGTCGAGACGGCGACCCAGCAGATCACCGCCCTCGGCGGCTACGCAAGCGGCTCGAATCGGGAGGGCGATGGCGAGAATGCGACCGCATCGATCACGTTCCGCATCCCGGCGGCTCGCTGGGACGCGGCCCTCGCGGGCCTGCGCCACCTCGCCGACAAGGTCCTCGCCGAGCGTTCCGGCACGGAGGACGTCACCCGCCAGGTCGTCGACCTCGGCGCGCGGATCAAGAACCTCGAGGCCACCGAGCGAGCCCTCCAGTCGATCATGGATCGTGCCGGCCAGATCAAGGACGTGCTCGCGGTCCAGGCGGAGCTCACGAAGGTGCGCGGCGACATCGAGCAGATGAGCGCCGAGAAGCAGCATCTCGAGGAGCAGGCCGCGATGTCCACCCTGACCGTGACCTTCGCGCTCAAACCGAACCCGGTCCTGGCATCCCAGCAGCAGTTCGACGCGACCACCGAGGCGGAGCGTGCGTCGGCGAGCCTCGTCAGCGTCCTCCAGGGCGTGGCGACAGCCGGCATCTGGTTCGCCATCGTCTGGCTCCCGATCCTCGTCGTTCTCGGCATCCTGGGCGGAATCGCCTTCCTGGTCGTGCGCCGGGTCCGGCGTGCCGGTCCGGGAGGCGACGCACCCATCGAGCCGACGGCCGAGGCGGGCGCCTAGCCGCCGTCCACTCCAGGGCCTGCGCGGGGGCCCCGCCTACACTGCGGGGCCGATGACCACCCTCAAGCCCGTGCTCGAAGCCTCTGCCCGGGCCGCGATCGCGGAGCGCACCGAGGCGCTCTTCCGGAGCTCCGGTGCGCTGCGCGACGGACACTTCCTGCTCAAGAGCGGGCGGCACTCGAGCGCCTACCTCGAGAAGTTCGCCGTCCTCTCCGACCCGGCCGCGACCAGCGAGCTGTGCAGCTTCTGGGCGGGTCGCTTCGGGCGAGACGGCGACGGCAGCGCCGGTGCGGAGATCGATCTCGTTGCCGGCCCGACGACCGGCGGCGTCATCCTCGCTTTCGAGACGGGTCGACAGCTCGGGACACGGGCGATCTTCGCCGAGGAAGTTCACACCGGCGGCCACCCCAGGCGGGAATTCCGGCGCGGTTTCCAGATCGAGCGAGGTGAGCGCGTCCTGCTCGTCGACGACATCCTGACGACCGGCGGCTCGCTCCTGGCGATGATCCCTGCGGTCGAGGCGGCCGGCGGCGAGATCATCGAATGCGTCGTGCTGGTCGATCGATCCGGCGGGATGCAGACCCTGACCTCGCCGGCGAGCGGTCGGCGCTACCCGCTCAGCGCCCTGTGGATCCTCGACCTTCCGACCTACGAGCCCGGCCCCGCTGCCTGTCCCCTCTGCGCCAACGGCATCGAGCTGTCCGCGCCGGGAAGCAAGGGAGCCGCCGCGGGGTGACCGAGACCGCGGAGCCGACCGCGGCCTCGAAGGGGCCGCCACTCGTCCCCCGAGGGCCTCGGAATCGCCCC
>DATJGH010000081.1:0-13520 GCA_035495215.1 Patescibacteria group bacterium | reverse complement strand
ACGGTCGACGGAGCCGTGCACGCGGCGTCCAGGCGGAGAATTCCGGGGCCGCCGTTGTCTGCTCCCTCTTGATTGATGATCGAGTTGCCCGTGTATGTCAGCGTCCATGCCCAGATCTGCCCGATACGCCCCTCGGACGCGGAGTTTCCGTTGATCACCGCGTTATCGGTGGGCATGTATTGAACGCCCCATAGCACGATGCTGCCCGAGCCGGCAAGGCTGATCGTCTTGTTGTCCTGCTCGCGGCAAGAGCCTGATTCCTCGAATGGTGGCGATGTCGGCACGAAGCAGTTGCTGTCCTTCCTGACCAGCAGCGTCAATGGGAGGGCAGGCGTCGGAGAACTCGAACCAGTCGTCTCAACGCGGCTGCCTGACCAGTCGATAGCAGCCGTGGCTGGCGTGCCTGCCGTGTACGTCGCCGGAAACCGTGTTCCTGCATTTAGCGCGAAGGCGTAGGCATTGTTCGCGTCGAGGTTGCAGTGGCTCGTGCTGCATTCGTCGAACATGAGCGCGACGCCCGGCTCGGCGGGGTAGTAGCCGCCGATGACGGATCCGCGCACCTGGAGTCCAGCCTTGAGGTAGAAGGCCCCTCGGGAAACCGAAGTCGAGTTGACCGTGTAGTGATTCTTCAAGATTCCCAGATGGCCTGTCCCGATCGCAATTTGCGCATCTTCCGCGCCCCTGGACCCGGCGGGGTCGTAAATCCCAGGCTCGTAGCAGTACACATCGCTCGCCGCCGTCGAAGCGACAAGGGCATACCTTGTCTTGTCCACTCGAGCCCATTCGGCCGCACATCCCGGGTCAACATTGGCGGTCGTAACTGGCTTGCCCGAGATGTTCGCCTGAGATTCACGGGCGTCAGTCCAGACGGGAGCATCCGGAAAGTTCGGGTCGCCAGCGATGCCTGTCATCGACGGGTAGCGGTAGTTTGGGTCAGCGATCATCTGCGTCAACCTCTGCGCAGAGGGATTACTGCCCCACATTGGCGCGTTCGTGTCGTAGTACCACATGTCGTAGTTCGGATCGAGGACCAGTAAAGCACCGACGCCTGAGTAGGTCATGTTGGAGTTCGTTCCGACATCTCCAATGATGACCCTGACTGTCGTGCCGTTGCCTGCGAGGTCAATGTCGCGGACGTCGAATGTGTTCCCGACGGGCTTCGGCGGGCGTAGTGTCACGATGGTGAATGACTTGTTGTATGTCAGTCCGGCTATCGACGTCGACGCGACCTTCCATATCGACTGTCCGAACAGGCGCGCAAACGTCAGCCCGAAGGTCGGGTTCTGAACCGTCACCTGGACGGATCGGCGCGGGTCGCATGTCACACATGACGGGGATGGGGTGGTTACCCAGACGTGGTACGGGGTACCCGGAAGGGAGCAATCTGCAATCTGCGCACTCGGACTGCAGGTTCCAATCGTCGGGGTTGATGTCGCGCCAAGGAGTGAGACCAATCTGGCCATCGCATCCGTTCGAGCCTGTTGCTGGGCATTTGCGTCCACAGACCGTCCATTCCCGACTTGAAGGTCCTGGGCTCCGGCAAGCGATGCGGCGTCCGCTGCGCTCCGATACGCGCGTCGTGCCGACATCGCACCGCTGACGTCGATTGTCAACGCTGCCATGCCCAAGAGCACAATTAGAAAGAGCGCGAAGATAGGCAGCACCTGTCCATCGGGTTGCCGTGCGATAGCGAGTCGGCGAGTTGACCTCCTCACTTAGACACCGGCTCCATTCGGAATTCCGCGCTCGTCGTGAGGTTGCCGCTTACGGGTAGCCACGGGAAGAACACGGGAACTGTGTGATGGAGGGTGATCGTCACGAATGACACCTGCTGGTTGCTCGTGGGCGGGCAGGTGCCCGAATTCGTCGTCCAGGCGACCACCACGTTCGTCGGGCTGACCCACGGCGAGCCACCGGAATAGCCAAGGAGCGACGAGCTCGCCGCGATTTGGTTCGCCGTCGTGACGACCCCCGCAGTCGCCGAGCCTGGTGCGCAATCTTGCTGCGTCGCGGACCATCGGCCGGTGTCGCGGGCGATCTGCGTGAGCGTGTTCTGGGACCAGAAGATCAGGCCGAACTGGATGATCGCCGCGACGATAAGAAACATGACTGGAAAGACGATCGCGAACTCCGCGAGGGACTGGCCTCGACTGCGCGCGCCACGAGGACGATTCACTTGGCGGCGGTCCTCCACCGACACTGGTCAGTCCCCCGGCTGAGTCGTCATCGTAGAGCCTCGACCTTGCGGTCCGCCATACATGTGATGAGTTAGGTGGCCCTACTGCTGGTTCGTGCTAGTACAGACGTATGGTGGTCTCGCGGCCGCGAATCTCCGATCGTCGCGGCATGAACAAGCGCATCCTCGCGACCTTCCTCTGGTTCATGGTCGGCTGGACGGCGGGTGCGATGGCGTCGTTCTTCCTCGGGCTGCCCGATGGCCTGAACGTGGCAATGGCGGTGCTCATTGGCGCGGTGGTCTGGTTCGATCCGGCCCACCTGCTCTGGCCCCAGGGCCGGCGCATCGTCAAGAGCATTCCGACGACGCACCGCGTCCCCGGTGGCCGACTCGTCTCCGACTGAGCTGATCCCCGAATAGACCCGCCGCGCGGCCCCTCCACCGCCGGCTGCTTCGCTCCAGCGTTCGTCGCGGCGCCGAAAGGCGTCGCGACTTCGTTTTGTGCCGGGTTCGTTGCCGCCGGGTGGTAGAGTCGCTGCCCCGCTCGCCGCGAGCTGCGAGCGATCAGCGTGAGGTCCTGTCCGTGGCGCGCTCCATGTGGAAAGGGGCCATCCAGTTCGGCCTCGTCACCATCCCGGTGAAGCTGTACCTGGCGACCGAATCACGCGCCGGGGTCAGCTTCCACATGCTCCACGAGAAGGACAAGGCCCGGATCAACATGAAGATCTGGTGCCCTGAGGACGAGGAGATCATCCCCCGCACCGACACGGTCAAGGGCTACGAGTACGCGCCCGACAAGTACGTCGTCATCGAGGACGAAGACCTCGAGAAGCTCCCGCTCAAGACCGTCCGCTCGATCGAGATCGAGCAGTTCGTCGACTCGACCGAGGCCGAGACGAACACCAAGTTCGTCAAGCAGGCCTACTACATCGAGCCCGACCGGGTCGGCCGCAAGGCGTTCCAGCTGCTGAAGGAGGTCCTCCAGGACAAGGGCCTCACCGCGATCTGCAAGATCGTCATTCGCGACCGCGAGGCGCTGTGCGCCCTCGACCCATTCGAGAACACGATGCTGCTCTCGACCCTGTACTGGCCCGACGAGATCCGGGCCATCGACGAGCTCGACCTGCCCGAGGATGAGGTCGAGATCAAGCCCGCCGAGAAGAAGATGGCCGCCCAGCTCATCGAGGCCATGACTGGCGAGTTCGACCCCGCGCAGTACCGCGACGAGTATCGCGAGGCGCTGATGCAGGTCATCGAGTCGAAGATCGAGGGTCGCGAAACCGTCGAGGTCGAGGCGCCGGCGGAGCCGACCAAGCTGGTCGACCTGATGGCCGCCCTGCAGGCCAGCGTGACCGCCGCGACGTCCGCGCGCGACTCGAAGGCAAAGCCGACCTCCGTCGCCGAGGCGAAGGAGAAGCGGGCTGCCCGCGGCAAGACCGCCACGAAGAAAGCCGAGGCCGCCGAGGAGCCGGAGGAACGGCCGGCGCGCCGGCGCAAGAGCGCCTAGGTTCGCGGCTCCGCCGCGCTGAACGGAGGACCATGCCCGAGGTCGCGCCGCGGATCCGGCGGCTCGGCGACGAGATCGTCAACAGCTACCTGGTCGAGGACGGCGGCGCGCTCACGGTCGTCGACGCGGGCGCGCCAGGCTACTGGGCTGCGCTACTCGACGAGCTCGCGGCAATCGGCAGGACCCTGTTGGACGTGCGGGCGATCGTGCTGACCCACGGGCACGACGATCACATCGGGTTCGCCGAGCGCGCCCGACAGGCTGGCATCGGCAGCCGGGTGCATCCGCTCGACGCGACGCTCGCTCGGAAGGAGATCGGCAATCCCGCGCGGCTCGCGGGAGGGCTGCGAATTGGCCCGTCGATCGGGTTCCTCTGGTTCTCGCTGCGACACGGAATGCTGCGCACGCCGGGCCTCGGTCAGGTCGAGACCTTCGACGCGGGCGCAACCCTTGACGTCCCCGGCGCGCCGCTGGTCATCCACACGCCTGGCCACACCCCAGGCAGCGTCGCGCTGCATTTCGCCGGCCACGACACGCTGTTCGTGGGCGATGCCCTGAACACCTATTCCGTCGCGACCGGCTGGCACGGCCCGCAGCTCTCGCCGTTCAATGCGGACCGAGCCCAGGCGCTCGATTCGCTCGCACGCCTGGAAGCGGTGGAGGCGACGAACGTCCTGCCCGGCCACGGCGCCGCGTGGCGACAGGGCGTCCGCGACGCAGTCAAGGAAGCGCGCCGGATCAGTCTGACCTAGAGGAGCCCGCTCGGCGAGGTAGCACCGGAGCGCCCCCGGCGCGCTCCGGAGGGCTGGCTACTTGACCAGCCCGTAGTCCTTGGGCCGCGCGAAGTCCGCGTCGCTGTAGAAGAAGTGGAACGTCGAGTTGCCCGAGATGGTGAAGTCCCAGCAGATGAACTGCACGGTCAGGTTGGACGTGCCGCCGCTGCCGCCGGAGCCGCCGCCCATCGTGACCGCGGCCTGGGGCGCATAGACCGTCCCGCTGATGTCGACGGTGCCACCGCCGTTGAGCGCAACGATGGGCTGGGCGAAGCTCGACGACGCGTTCGGCGTCGCGTCCTGCCAGAGCAGCAGGTTCCGGTACTGGTAGTCGCCGCCGGTCACCGCGCGGTCGTCATAGGCCTTGAGCTTCAGGGTCGCGCCGGCGCCGACTGTGATCTGGGCCATCGCACCACTTCCGTTCGTCGTGCCCTTGTTCAGGATCAGCACGCCGCACGTCGTGTCGGGGCAGTCACCGGTGGCGAAGCCGGCGCAGGTTGTTGCCGTCGACGTCGCGGTGATCGAGCAGAGCGACGCCTGCGCTCCGATGTCGAGGCCGCCGCCATCCATGACGTAGATGCCCGGGCGCAGCAGCGCGACCGACGAGTTCTTGAGCTGGATGCCGCCCGTGTAGATGCCCGGCGAGAGGACCTGGGTGGCATTGTTCAGGGTGAGCTTGCTCGACGACTGGACCGTCATACCGGTCGTGCTGATGGGGTCGAGCGTGATCAGCGGGTCTGCGACCGAGGTCGCACCGGTGACGGGCGCCGGCGTGATCGTGAGCGGGCCCACGTTGTAGCCGCCCACCAGGTTGATGCTCTTGCCGCTGCCCATCGTGACCGTCGCCGACGAGCCGTTGGTCCCGAGCGCGCCACCGTTGGCGGCGGTGCACGCCGAGTCGACGATCACGGAGCCGTCGAAGGTGACCGTGGGGCCACCTGAGATCAGCATTGCCGGGCAGCCCTTGCGGCCGTTCGGCCAGCCCGAGTTCGACGGGTCGAGGAGGACGACGGAGTAGTTCGACCCGGCGATCTGGCCGTTCACGGCGACGGAGGTCGTGTACACGTTCGGCGCGCCGTAGCCGATCGCCTTGGCGAGGAAGCCGGCGGCCGCGATGTGCAGGTCCACCTCGACGGCCTGGTTGTCCCAGCCGTCGGGGCACGTGATCGAGTAGTTGCTCGAGGTGAGGCTCGGCCAGTTCGTGGCGAGGCTGGTGGTGACGGCGGTGACGATGTCTGATCGCGGCGCGCCGGGCGGGGAGCTCGAGGCCGTGCTGCAGACGTGCTGCGAGGTCGAGGCCTGGAGCGTGTTGGCGCCCGCGAGCGCCGCGGCGTCCCCCGCGTTCTGGAGATGCCGTCGGGTCACCAGCATGCTCGCGCCATCGAGGACGAGGGCGCCGATCGAGAGGATCACGATCATCGCCAGCGCGAACAGCGGGAGGATCTGGCCGGACTGGCGCCTGTGTTCGCGCACGATCGAACTTCGGGTGGTGGTCATCGGATCAGTGGTTGATCAGCATCGTGCTGGTGGCACTGACGGTCATCGTCGAGAACCCGAGGAACGAGCCGAGGATCATCGGGACCTGCGTGGACACGTACACGGTCACGGCGTTGCCGCGGATGTTCGTGCCGGTGGTCGCCTGGTCCGTGTTGCCGCTGCAGGCAGTGGTGCTGTAGTAGCAGGCGGTCACCGTGGAGGAGGTGCCACCGCCGATCAGGTAGTTGGTCGCGGTGTCGTAGATGGACTGCTTCGACGGCGACGGGTAGGGGCATGACGTGCTGACCGTGGGGACCGCCGTCGACGGGCCCTTCGGGCCGACGGGGCAGTAATTCGTGCCCGAGCAGACGGAGCCCTGGAGATCTTCGCAGCTCCCGCCGTGCACCGAGGCGAACCGAGCCCCCTCGCGCGCGGCGTTGGCGACGGCGTTGTTGGCCCAGATCGCGCGGCCGAGGTCGACCATGCCGATCAGGATCACCATGAACACGGGCAGGACCAGCGCGAACTCGACGAGGCCCTGGCCCCGCGAGCGGTGCCGGTTGCGATATCCCGAAGGGCCGATTCGGCGCATCACTGGCGGCCCTGGGCGACGCTGAACGTCGCCTGGCTGCTCACCGTCATCGTGCCGTTCGAGGTGAGGAACGGGTAGGCGAACAGGGGCGTGAACGGGACGGTTGCGGTGATCGTGGCGCTGCCGATCGGGTAGCGGGTCGAGGCGCCATCGGCCGTGGTGCTGAGGCTGAACGACGTGACGGTGATCGTCGGCTTGAGGCACTGCTGGACGTCGTTCGGCGAGGCCAGCCCGCTGCGCTGGAAGCCAGGGATGTTCTGGGCCTGCAGGCAGATCGTCTTCTTGGCCTTGGTCAGCGCGTCGGCACTGTCCGTGCCGGTGGTCGCCGCGTACTCGGCCGCGTCGCGCGTTGCCGACTCCAGCGTGATCCAGGTCTGGAACACGCGCGCGAAGTCGATCGTGAGTCCGAGGAACGCCAGCATCACGGGCAGCAGGAGGGCGAATTCGGCCACGGACTGGCCTCGGCTGCGGCGCCTCTGACGGGGGCCGGTCTCGGGGCTGGAGTCGCGGTGTCGGGGCTGATGTCGGGGCAGGAAGGTGAACATCTGAGTGGAAATTAGCCGGACCTTCTCATGCGTACGGTGACCCGGAGGTACCCGGCCGGGCATGACGAAGGGCCTGTGCGCCATGGCACCGCGGTAATGCCGGCTGCAAGGAATCACCGGCGCTCCGATGCACGGGTGGTGCCAGAACGCGCAAACCTTGCAGCGCCCCCGACAAAACGGCCTAAACGCCGCCAAACTTGGCGCGATGCCGCTCGAGGAATACAAGCGCAAGCGCGACTTCCGGAAGACCCCGGAACCCGCCGGCACAGGGGTCGCGACGTCCATCGCCCGGGGCGGTCGGTTCGTCGTCCAGCGCCATCGCGCGACCCGGCTGCACTACGACTTCCGGCTCGAGATCGATGGCGTCCTCGTCTCGTGGGCGGTCCCGAAGGGCCCCACCCTGGACGCGGGTCAGCGACGGATGGCGGTGCATGTCGAGGACCACCCGATCGAGTATCTCGACTTCGAGGGCGTGATCCCCAGGGGCGAGTACGGCGGCGGCGATGTCATCGTCTGGGACTGGGGCACGTGGCTACCCGAGGCGGAGACGCCCGACGGGCGGCGCGCCGTCGAGGACGGCGAGCTCAAGTTCACGCTCAGCGGCGAGAAGCTCCGCGGCCGGTTCACGATCGTGCGCACCAGCGGTCGGGGGAGCGGCCGCGGCGCGCGGGAGCGGCGCGAGAGCTCTCGGCTGCCATTCCAGGAGGACGGCGGCGACCAGTGGCTGCTGATCCACAAGCGCGACGACGCATCGGTCCCCGGCTGGGACGCGGAGGACCATCCGCAGAGCGTCAAGACCGGGCGGACCAACGACGAGGTCAAGGCCGACCGCGACGCCATCTGGCTCAGCCACGCCCCACCAGCCGTCGCCGAGATCGACCTCAGTGCCGCCAGGGAAGCGAAGCTCCCGGGGTTCATCCCGCCGATGGCCGCCACGCTCACCGACCGCGGCTTCAGGGACGATGACTGGCTGTTCGAGATCAAGTGGGACGGCTACCGGATCGAGGCGGTCGTCAAGGACGGCACGGCCCGCATCTACACCCGCAACGGCAACGACGGCGAGACCTACTTCCCGAAGCTGCTGACGAAGGCCACCTGGATCGAGGCCCAGGAAGCGATCGTCGACGGCGAGGTCGTGGCCATCGGCGAGGACGGCCTGCCCGACTTCAGCCTGCTGCAGGAGGCGACGGGCGGCGCGTCGACCCGGTTCGTGTACCAGGCGTTCGACCTGCTGCACCTCGACGGGCGCTCGCTGCTCAACGTCCCCCTCGAGAGTCGCAAGCAGCTCCTCCGCTCGGTCCTGCGCGCGGCGGACACGCGCGTGCGATTCGCCGATCACGTGGTCGGCGAGGGGCTCGTCTTCCTCGAGGCGGCGCGGCAGCAGAAGCTCGAAGGCGTCGTCGCCAAGCATCGCCGCTCCATCTACGAGCCCGGCCGCCGGGCGAGGACCTGGCTCAAGATCAAGGTCCGGCCCGAGCAGGAGCTGGTGGTCGGTGGCTGGACGCCGGGCGAGGGCGCGGCCAGGGAGCTCGGGGCGCTCGTCGTCGGCTATTACGAGCAGGACGGCAAGGCACGGAAGCTCCACTTCGCCGGCAAGGTCGGGTCCGGCTTCAACTCGGCCATCCGCAAGCGGTTGCGTGACCGCCTGGCGCCGCTGGCGACGGACGATTCCCCGTTCGACCCGCCGCCGCCAAGGGACTACAAGGGCCGCTGGGGCGGCGAGCTGCGCAACGTCGTCTGGGTCAAGCCCGAGATCGTCATCCGGGCCGAGCTCGGTGGCTGGACCCGCGATGGCATCGTCCGGCAGGCCGCCTTCAAGGGCTTCGACGAAGGCGGCAAGCCCCCGACCCAGGTGGTGCGGGAGCGTCCGGTCGAAGCCAAGGAGACCGTGGGGGCAGTCGAGGCAGCCCTCCCCGAATCGCGGCAGGATGATCCGGTGCCGAGCAAGCCAGAACGACGGGCAGGCAGCCGAGGCGACACCGCCGCAGGGGGCGCACGCGACGCGGCCGCAGGCAGCAGTGGCGCCGGCGCCGAAGGGGGCCGAAGCCGACGACGATCAGCGAACCCCGCGACTGCGTCAGTTCGCGCAGGGAGCGGCGGCGGCCACCGAGACCGCGACGACGCGGCCGCCGGCACGCACGAATTCGCGTGGTCGGCAACACCGGATGAGCTTGCCGCCCTGGATTCGATGACGAAGGACGGTGTGTGGTCGGTCGGGGGCTTCGAGCTGAAGCTCACCAATCTCGACAAGCCGCTGTTCAAGCCGAAGGCCGGCGACCCTGAGCCGGACGGCTCGAAACCGACGAACGGCGCGCTGCCGGCGCCAGTGACGAAGCGAGAGCTGATCCGCTACTTCGCCCGGATTGCCCCGACGATGCTGCCGCACCTCGCAGAGCGCCCGCTCAACCTGCATCGCTTCCCGAACGGCGCCGACGGCCCGGGGTTCTGGCAGAAGGACATCCCGGAGACGGCGCCGACGTGGCTGCGCCGCTGGAAGGAGGTGGGCGTCGAGGAGCGTGAGGCGAACGAGCACCTGGTCGGCGATCGCGTCGCGGCGCTGTGCTGGCTCGGCAACCAGGCGGCGTTCGAGGTCCATGCCTGGACCTCGCGCATCGAGGACCCGATGACCCCGACGTTCGCCCTCATCGACATCGACCCGGGGACCAAGACGACGTGGGACGAGACCGTCACCCTGGCCAGGTTGTTCGGGACCGCACTCGGCCATCTCGGCGTGCGCGGCTACCCCAAGACCACCGGCAAGCGCGGGATCCAGGTCTGGATCCCGATCGAGCCGAAGTACACGTTCCGGCAGACCTCGGACTGGGTCGAGCAGCTGTCCCACGCCGTCGGGGGAACCGTGCCGAGCCTCGTCTCGTGGGAGTGGGCCAAGGCGTCGCGTGGGGGCAAGGCGCGCCTCGACTATACCCAGAACACCTACATCAAGACCCTCGTCGCGCCGTACTCGGTGCGCCCGGCGGACGGCGCACCCGTGTCGACGCCGATCACGTGGGAGGAGCTCGACGACCCCGAGCTGCGCAGCGATCGCTGGACGATTCGAACCGTGGTCGAACGGGTGGAGCGGCTGGGCGACCTGTTCGCGAAGGCCCAGACGGACCAGCAGGAGCTGCCGCCGCTCTGACAGGGCCTGCCAAGCGACCCATCGCCACGGGCCCTGGGACTCTGGTGGGCACGGGTCGGCAATGCCTACCGTCCCCTGCGGAGGCGACACATGATCACGTTGACTGACCGAGCCACGGTGTCCCGCTATCCGGAGGCGTCGGGCTACCCGCGAAGGGGCGAGCCGCGGATCGTGACGGTCAGCCCGCGGCGCTGCCTGGCGGTCGAGGGCACGGGCGAGCCGGGTGGGCAGGTATTCCAGGAGGCGATGGGCGCGCTGTACGGGGCGGCATACACCCTGCACTTCATGCTCCGTGAGCGAGGCCTCGAGGCGCACGTGTCACCGGTCGAAGGGCTGTGGACTCGCGTGGCAGGGGAGCAGGACTGGGCCGAGGGCCCGGTGGCGTTCGATCCGACGGCCTGGTGCTGGACGTTGCTGATTCCCCTGGCCGAGGGGGCGACCGACGCTGAGATCGAGGCGGCCCTCGCCAGCGTCGCGCGTCGGCAGGGCCCGGGCGCCGTGCAGCACCTCGAGGTCCGGACCATCGATGAGGGCATCGTCGTCGAGGCCATGCACGTCGGCCCGTATGCGACCGAGCCGGCCACGATCGCCGCGATGCATGGGCTGGCGGCACAGCACGGGCTCGTGCCGCACGGGGCGCACCACGAGATCTATCTGGGCGATCCGCGTCGCTCGAAGCCCGAGAACCTGCGCACGGTGCTCCGACAGCCGGTCGGCTGACGGGCGCCGGCGGGCGCCACGCGCGCTCGAGCCGTGGCGCGGCGGTCAGACGAGCGGGGCCACCTCGGCCTTGAAGCGCTCGATCACCGCTCGAAGGCCGGCGGCGTCGCGCGGCGGGAACGCGAGCGCCAGGTGGTCGACGCCCAGCGCGGCGAAGGCACGGATCTCGGCGGCCACGTCGGCCGGCGTGCCGTGCATCGTGTAGAAGGATTCGGCGCCGCCGCCCAGCTCGACCCGGGCCCGGCCCGACAGGCGCGGCATCGGCCGGCCCGCTGCTTCGGCGGCCGCGCGGATCACCGGCACGCGCTGCTCATAGGCGGCGGGCGCCGTCGCCGAGGCGTGGTAGGCGTCGGCGAGCCGGCCGGCGCGGCGCAGTGCGCGCTCGTCGCGGCCACCGAGCCAGATCGGGACGCTCCCGCCCTGCACGGGGAGCGGCTCGAAGTTGAAGTCCTCGAAATCGTTGAACCGACCGTGGAACGGCTCCCGGCTGCCCGACCAGAGGTGCCGGCACAACAGGATCATCTCCTCCGTGTAGGCGCCCCGGACCTGGAATCGCTCGGCGGCGCCCACGTTCGCGAACTCGGCCCGGTCCCAGCCCACGCCGAAGCCGGCGATGAGGCGGCCTTCGGAGAGGGCGTCGAGCGTGGCCAGCTGCTTGGCCAGGACGACCGCGTTCCGCATCGGGACGACGATCACGCTGGCGCCGAGGCGGACCTTCTTCGACTGCCCGGCAAGCCAGGCCAGCGTGGTGACCGCCTCGTAGATCCGTCCGTAGTCGTCGGCCCCGGCGTGGTCGATGAGGATGTGGTCCGTGACCCAGACGTCGGTGAAACCGTGCTCCTCGGCGAGCTCGACTGCGGCGAGGATGCCGTCGCGGTTTGCGTCCCAGCCAAGGGAGGGGAGGACGAGGCCGTAGTCCACGCCCGCATGCTAGCCGGGCGTCTCGGGTGGAGGCGCATACCGTGATCGCGACGGGCATACGACGCACACCTTAACCTTTCCGTAAACGGCAACCTCAGGCTACAATCGCCCTCGTGCCCGACCCCGTCACCCCCGTCCTGGGCTCTCCGCAAGCTGACCCCGCGGCGAGCCACGACACCGACGAGGCCTCCCCACTCCTGCGCATCCAGGAGGTCGCCGACGTCGTCGGGCTGACGACGCGCTCGATCCGCTACTACGAGGAGATCGGGCTGCTCGCGCCCGCCGCGCGCTCCGAGGGCGCCTATCGGCTGTACGACGCCGACGACATCGCCCGGCTGCAGTTCATCAAGGGCCTGCGCGACGACGCCGGGTTCAGCCTGGCCGAGATCGGCCAGCTCCTCGAGGACGAGACCGCGCGGGCTGCCAATCGGGCCCGCTTCCGTGAGAGCCGCAGCCCGCGCGAGCGACGTGCCGTCCTGCTCGACGGCATGGCCCGGATCGATCGCCAGGTCGCCACGCTGCGGGCGAAGATCGAGCGCCTCCAATCGATGGTCCAGTCGGCGACCGATCGCCGCGCCCACCTGGCCGGCCACCTCGCCGAGATCGACGCGGAGGGACACGTCCGGCCGCACGCGCCCGTGCCTCGATGACGCCCGCTCGGCTTGCGCTCCGCCGCCTCGCCCGGTTCGAGGGCTGGAGCGCGATGCACCACCGCAACTACCGGCTCTTCTTTGCCGGCCAGGGCCTGTCGCTGATCGGCACCTGGATGATGACCGTCGCCCAGAGCTGGTTGATCCTCCAGCTCACCGGCGATCCGCTCCTGCTGGGCGTCGTGGCTGCCGTCCAGTGGCTGCCGGTGCTCTTCCTCGGGCTGTTCGGTGGGCTGATCGCCGACACACTGCCCAAGCGGCGGACGATGGTCGGGACCCAGAGCTTCGCTGCCCTGCTCAGCCTGACGATGGCGATCCTCGTGTTCACGCACACCGTCGCCGTGTGGCACGTCATCGGCATCGCGTTCCTCCTCGGCCTGCGGAACGCCGTCGACCTGCCGACGCGCCAGTCGTTCGCGGTGGAGATGGTCGGCCGGGACGACGTCGGGAATGCCGTCGCCCTGAACTCGGCCATGTTCAACGGCGCGCGGGTCATCGGCCCGGCCGTCGCCGGGATCACCATCGGCGCGTTCGGCGTGGGCCTCGCCTTCCTGATCGACGCGATCTCGTACCTCGCGGTGATCGGGGCGCTCCTCGCGATGCGCGAGGACGACCTCCACACCCGCCCGGGCATGGCCCGGCCGACGAGCGTCGGTGCGGTCATCGACAACCTCGGCGAGGGCCTCAGCTACGTCGGCCGAACCCGGAACGTGCTGCTGGCCATCCTGACCGTGGGCCTCGTGTCGACCTTCGGCATGAACTTCACGGTCGTGATCCCGCCGTTCGTCCAGGAGGTCCTCGGTGGCGACGCGACGGCCTACGGCTTCCTGATGGCCGCGACCGGCCTGGGTTCGATCGTCAGCGCGCTGTCGATCGCGTTCTCGGGCCGCACCGTGCCGATCGTGATCGGTCTCGGCGGCGCCACGCTCGGGATCGCCGAGCTCGTGCTCGGGGGGACGAGCGCGTTTCCGATCGCGCTCCTCGCCATGCTCTTCGCCGGTGTTGGCGGGATCGCCATGGC
>DATJGH010000080.1:0-43284 GCA_035495215.1 Patescibacteria group bacterium | reverse complement strand
GCGTTCGAGCCCCAGAGCACGATCAGATCGGTCTCTTCAGCCTCGCGATATGAGCTGGTTCCGCCACCAGCGCCGAACACGGTCGCCAGACCGGCGACAGATGGCGCGTGTCAGGTGCGGTTGCAGCTGTCGATGTTGTTGCTGCCCAGGACCACGCGGGAGAGCTTCTGGGCCGCGTAGTTGACCTCGTTGGTCGCCTTGGAGCAGCTGAAGATCCCGACTGGGGCGCGCACGGCATCGCTGGCTCGCTTCGCCAGCGCGGCCTGCAGGCCCGCAACGGTCCGGTCGAGCGCCTCGTCCCAGGTGGCCTGGCGGAGCTCGCCGCCCCTCGTGTCGCGCACGAGCGGATGGGTCAGGCGAACGTACGACTTCGGCAAGGGTCCTCCGTGCCTGCGTGTCTCGCCATCGGCAGGTGCCGACTCGTTCGAGTGTACTCATGGGCAGGACGCGGGCTGCACGGCACGGTCCACAGCGGCCAGGCGGTGACTTCCAGTCACCATCTGGCCATCGAATCGAGTCGACCGGCGAGCTCCGAGCCGGCAGCGAGCAATTCGGTGACCGTGGGGCACAACTGGGCGGTCCAGGGGCGCCGCTCGTCGCGACGGCTGGGCAATCGTGACCTGGAGACACGTTTCGTCGCGCAGGGCCTCTGGCGATGCCGCCCCCAATCCCCAGCGCCGTGGATCGTGACCGACAGTCAGCGCGCGGCGGCTGGAGCGATGATGGACACATGGAACGGGAGGCGATCCGAGGTCACATCCCGTGGTCGATCGTGGACGCCCAGCTCCGGGCGGCCAGGTCGATCTGGCTGGCAACCTCGCGCGCCGATGGGCGCGCGCTCGTCGCGCCGCTGTGGTTCTGGTGGAACGGGGAGGCCGAACCGCCGTGCCTGTACTTCATCACGGCGAAGCCGACACTCAAGGCGCGCAACCTTGCCCGCGAGTCGTGGGTGGAGGCCCACCTCGGCGACGGCGACGAGGTCGTGATCGTGCGCGGTCGGGCACGGGTGGTCGATGACCGCGGCGAGACGGATCGAGTCGACGCCGCGTATCGGGCCAAGTACGTCGATCCCGGCTCGGGTGCCCAGGGCTCGGTCTACGACAACCCGGAGGACGACGTCTACCGCCTCGAGCCCGAGCGGATCATCGCCTGGTCATACGGCACGGTGGGCCACTGGACGGAGTGGCGGTTCTGATCGTTCGCGAGTTGGGAAGACGTCTTGCCAGCCAGGCAAGAAGCTGGGCAGAAAGGGGGTGTGGGCCGGCCCGCCGGCAATCGGCGCTTCGGGCGACCTAGCCGGCGCGGCGGGCGGTGATGTTCAGCCGCACGTAGTCGAGCATCGGCTCGGGCATCCGCGCGGCGACAGCCTGCACGAACGGCTCGCGCCGCTCCGGCGGCAGGCTCGCGAGGTGGACGCGCAGACACACGGTCTCGAGGAACGCCTGCAGCTGCGCGGTCGACTCGAAGCGCGTTGGCGCCGGCGACAGCCAGGTCTCGATCTCGACGAAGCCCGATCGCTCGAGTCGTTGGGCGGTTGCCTCGGCGGTCTGGAAGTTGTGGGGATTCCGGAGGAAGTCCGGGTCGACCGAGCTGGCGACGTCGATGAACTGCGCGATGTTGCCGAAGCCGCCGCATTGGGCCACGAACGAGCCGCCGGGTCGCAGCACGGCCGCGAGATTCGCGAAGAGCGCGTCGTGATCCTTGACCCAGTGGAAGGTCGCGGTCGACAGCACGGCGTCGACCGGCGCGGCGAGCGGCAGCGGACGCTCGAGATCTGCCTGGACGTACGAGACCCGATCGCCGAACCTCGCCAGCCGACCCTGGGCCTGCTCGAGCATCGACGCCGAGGCGTCCAGCGCCACGACCCGGCCGCGCGGCAGCCGCGCGAGCAGCAGCTCGGTGACCCGGCCGGTGCCGCAACCGGCGTCCAGCACCGTCTCGTCGCCTTCGAGCGGCAGTCGCGCCAGCACCTCGGCGCCCCAGCGCGCCTGCGGATCGGCGACCTTGTCGTAGGAGGCGGCGTTCCAGTCGGTCGGCATGGCGGCCGAATCTAGCGCGCTGCAAACAGGCCTATTGACGGCGGACTTTCGGCCAGCGACCCTGCCGCCCGTGACCGCGGATCCGGGGGCCATGGCGATCGACGGCGATGCCGGCCCGCTGTACTGCTACCGCCACCCGAAGAGCGAGACGTACGTCCGCTGCGGGCGCTGCGACCAGCCCATCTGCCCGAAGTGCGCGGTGCAGGGCCCGGTCGGCTTCCGGTGCCGCCAGTGCGGCCTGGTGAAGAGCGCGACCATCTCGTCCTTCACGCCGCGCCAGCTGGCCCTCGGGCTCGGGATCCCGATCGGGGCCGGCGCCATCCTCGGCTACCTCGGCGGCCAGGTCGGCTTCTACTCGATCTTCATCGCCTTCTTCGCGGGCGCATTCGTCGCCGAGGCGTTCGTCCGCTTCGTCGGCCTGAAGCGCGGTCCGATCGTGCGGGCGATGCTCTACGGCGGTCTCGCCGCCGGGTTCGCCGCGGGCGTAGCGCTCGAGATCGCGACCTTTGCCGGCTCGTTCGCCGGAGCCGAGGAGGTCCCCATGGGCGTCTGGCTGCAGTCGATGCTGCCGTACGCCGCGATCGGCCTCGGTGCGACACTCGCCGGCGCGTACTCGAGGGTTCGCTGGTTCTAGCGAGCCCGGGACTGTCCCTCATTCAGCGTGCTGGTTGTCCACCGCAGTCGACGAACACGCGCTGACCGCTCGTTCGCCATGCGGCGCATCGGCAGAGGATTCGGGCTTGTCATGCGCGCTCCGCGTTGGCGACTGTCACGTGGGCGGATCAGCTCGACGCTGCTGCCACGACGGAGTAGAAACTGAGAACTGCGACAGAGAGTTGGACGCAGAGCGCGACTGCGTAGACGGCAACGGACGCGAAAACGATCGCGTTGGCGGCAAACAAGAGACAGGCAAGGGGGCCCAGGATGAAGAGCAGCTGGCCGCTTCGCGTGCGAATCGCGTCGGTCCTGAGGAACTGCCTGGCGCGCGCTGCCACGACCCAGGTGGCGTAGAGGGCAACCGCCGCGCTCGAGACGACCAGTGCCGTGCGGGCGTCGCCGAACCACGCGAATGCGATCACCGGAAGCAGACTCTCGAAGACCACGTTGAAGCTCGTCGAGACGATCGCTCGCTGGCGGATCCGCTGGTCCGGACTCCACGAGCCACCCGGCGGCGTCAGTGCGGAGGTCACTGCCGTAAACCCGGCGATCACCACCGCAATCTGGGCGATCCCGATCAGCAGGACCTCGCTTGGCACGGAGGCATGCTAGCCCGGTCGGCTCCGCCGATTCGTCCGTCTTGACTCGTGGCCGTCCGCCGCGAGACTGAGCCGCCATCGTGACCTCGCTGGATCGAGCCGCACTCGAGCACGAGAACTGGATCGCGTACCTGACCGGCGTGGGGCGGTGCAGTCGATCGGTCGAGATTGACCGGCTTGACGGCATCGTGGCCATTCGGTCGACGATGCCGTTCGACTGGTTCAACCAGGTCCTGGTCGAGCGCGACGACGCGAAGGTCGTCGATCTGCCCGCTGCGGCCGGTTCAGGACACCGGGGAGCGGCCGGCCCAATCGTTCGCCTGCGCGACGGCGTCGACGATCGCTTCATTCCTGGGCTCACCGGGGCGGGCTGGGTTGCCGCTGGCCAGGGAACGATGACGCCCGGCATGACTGCGTTTCCGATCGACCACTTTGCCGCGATGGCGCCCGACCTCCCCGGATTCCAAATCCGTCGCGTCGACGACCAGGGGGGCCTCGACGATCACCGCGCGGTCGTGACCGAGGGCTTCGATGTGGCCCGCACGGTGGCAATCGGGACGACCGACATCGAGCTCCTGGGCACCCCCGAGTGCACCATCTACGTTGGCTATGCGGGCGGCCTGCCGGTGACGTCTGGTCTGGGCTGGCGCAGCGGTCGAACCATCGGGGTCTATGCCATCTCGACGGTTCCGGCGGCGCGCCGACACGGGTACGGCGAAGCGATGACGGCTCGAGTCGTCGCAGATGGGATTGCCGCCGGGTGCGACGTCGCAGCGCTCCAGGCAAGCGCTGTCGGACGTCCGATCTATGAGCGGCTCGGCTTTCGAGTCGACGTTCTGTACAACGCCTACGTCAAATCAGCGCCGATCCGCTGAGCGTGCGATTCCGGCTGGCTCAGTCGGCGCCACGTCATGTGAGGCGAACGCCAGGTCGGTCCGACGCTTCCACCCGGCCGACTGCCCAGTGCTCGAGCCCAGCATCGACGAGGGCCTTGTGCAGGTCCTTCAGGGCATCGCGCGGGATTGCGGCGAGCAGGCCGCCCGAGGTCTGCGGGTCGTGTGCCAGGGTGACGAGCTCGGGCGCCACGTCCGGCCCGACGGACAGGTAGGGCGCGACGAAGCGCCGATTGTGGGCGGCGCCGCCGGTCTCGACCCCGGCACGAGCCAGGTCCAGGGCCCCGTCGAGCGCGGGCAATCGGTTGGCGTCAAAGGCGAACGTCGTCCCCGAGGCGCGCGCCATCTCCACGCCGTGTCCGAGCAGCCCGAAACCGGTCACGTCGGTTGCGCCGCGGATGCCGTGGGCGACCAGGATCTCGGACGCGGTCCTGTTGAGGGTGCGCATCTGATCGACCGCACCCGCCAGGTCCGCGTCTGACGCCCTGCCCTGGCGTTTGCCGCTCACCAGCAGCCCCGTGCCCAGCGGCTTCGTCAGGATCAACAGGTCGCCCGGCTCCGCGCCGCCCTTGCGCAGCAGCCGATCGGGTGCGGCGACGCCGATCACGGCCAGCCCGTACTTCGGCTCCGGGTCCCGGATCGTGTG
This sequence comes from Patescibacteria group bacterium, assembly GCA_035495215.1. GTDB lineage: Bacteria > Chloroflexota > Limnocylindria > Limnocylindrales > CSP1-4 > UBA5189. The sequence continues at coordinate 38,450 of DATJGH010000080.1, read as the reverse complement.
GCCACCGGCGAGCACGCCGCCCGCCTCGCGGACCTTGGTCGACGCGCCCTCGAGGATCGCCCGAAAGGCTGACGTCGGCATGTCCTCGGGGATCGCCGCGATGGACAGCGCGAAGAGCACGCGGCCGCCCATCGCGAAAACGTCCGATAGCGCATTCGCCGCTGCGATCTCGCCGAAGGTTCGCGGGTCGTCGACGATCGGCGGGAAGAAGTCGAGCGTGCCGATGACGGCGACGCCCGGCGCGACCAGGTGCACGGCGGCGTCGTCTGGCGGGTCGAGCCCGGCGATCAGCCCGGTCGAGCCGTCGGCGTTGTCGCCTGCCTCCGAGATCCCGAGCCCGGCCAGCGCCTCGGCAAGCGCGTCGGCGCCCAGCTTCGCCGCGCAGCCGCCGCACGTCGTCAGCTCGGTCAGCCGGAGGGCGGGAACGTCGTAATCGATCACGCGGGGATCATAGGCGGGGCCTTCGCGCCGCCCGGCACAATGCCCGGCATGGCAGCCAGCGCCCGCGCGGCCGTTCCACGCGTCCGGGTCGCCGACGCGGTCCTTGGCGGCGGCGACTCGCGGGTCGAGGCGTACATCGTCGAACCCTCGGACGGTCGAGTCCGAGCAGGGATCCTGTTCCTGCACTGGCTGGGCGACCATCGAAGCGATCGGACCCAGTTCCTCACCGAAGCGCACGAGTTCGCCCGGAAGGGCGTGCGCTGCGTCCTGCCCGCGGGCAGGTTGCCCTGGGAGCCGGACCCTGTCGACGTCGCGACCGACATCGCCAACCTGGAGCTCGAACAGCTCCGCCTGGGCGCGGCGCTCGATCGACTCAGCAGCGGCCTTTCGAAGGGCACGCCACTCGCGCTCGTCGGGCACGACTTCGGGGCGATGCACGGCCTCGTGCTGGCTGCGCGCCGGCCGGTGTTCAATGCGGGGGTCTTCATCTCGGCCACGCCGCGCTGGGCCGACTGGTTCCTGCGCTTCTGGAAGGTCGGCGGCGACCGCTTCGACTACCTGCGCCGGCTCGCACCGTACGACCCCGTGACCGTCGCGCGCGGGCTGCGGGCGAAGTCCCTGTGGCAGTTCAGCGAGCGCGACTTCTTCATCGCGCCGATGTCGGCGATCGAGCTGGCGCGCGCGTCCGGCCCGGACCCGACGATCGAGTGGTACCAGGCCGATCACGCGATGCGCAGCGCGAAGGCCCGTGCTCGGCGAAGGGCCTTCCTCCGGGTGGCGCTTGGCCTGAGCTAGGGCGCGTTGGCCGTGGCCGGATCGTCCCCCGGCCGTCCGTCCGGTAGCGGTAGCGGTTGCTCATAGAGCGCCATGAGTCGCTCGGCGACGCCCTGATGCTTCGTCACCTGTGCCAGAAAGTCCGTGCCGTCCATGGCGAACAGGAGCCCCGGCTCACGGGCGGTGACCGTGGCGGTCCGCGGCGTTCGCCCGAGGAGGCCCCGCTCGCCGAAGACCGCGTCGCGCCCGAGCGCGCGCATGTGACGGCTCGAGCCGCCGTCACCCGTGACCGTCACGTCGAACGTGCCCTCGCCGACAATGAAGAATCGATCCGCAGGCTCGCCCTGCCGGACCACCACGTCCCCAGCCTCGACCTGCACGGGCTCGAGCCGGCGCAGCGCCGCCTCGATTTCCGCCACCTTGAGCCCACCGAAGATCGGGAGGCGGGCGATGCGCCGGAGCTCGGCGTCGAATGTGCCGGCCGGAAGGTCGGCCGCACGTCCGATGAGGACGATCGAGAGCACCGTGGCGGCGAACAACCCGAGCCCGACGCCGCCCAGTACCACGGATATTCCGTACCCGCCGATGAGGATCGGCACGATGAGCGTCCCAAGCGCCTCGGATGCGGTCGACGACGTCATCAACACGCCGGTGAACCGGCCCCGGTAGGCGTCGGGCACAACCCGCTGGAAGATGGTCGTGCGAGTCACGTCGAGGACGAGGTGCCCGACGGACGCGACCGCGACCGCGAGGAAGGCCACGGAGATGACCGGCGCGACGCCGAGGACGACCGTGGCGCCGCCCATCGCCGCGCCGGCGGACAGGAGTGCCGGCGCGAGCCGGGGACGCAGGACCAGGACGCCGGACAGGATTGCGCCGAACGTCCCCCCGACACCGATCGCGACATTCAGGAAGCCGGTCGCCGCGTCGCCCGCCTTGAAGACGTCGATCGCGAGGAGGACGAGCAGGATGTTGATCCCACCGAACGCCAGCCACGAGAAGGCGTCGAGGACAATCACGCCACTGACCGCCGACAGGTCGATCGAGCGCGGGAAGCGCAGCCCGAGCACGCGACGGAATTGGCCGGCAGCTGGGTCGCGACGTTCGTCCGCGTCGACGCCACCGGTTCGAAGGGCGGACCCGGCGAGGGGAATGATCGCGCTGCCTGGCGGCGACTTCGGCAGCGACCAGAGCACGACGCCGATCATCACGAACGTCAAGGCGTTGAGCAGGAAGGCCATCTCGAGGGTCCCGACCACGAGGATCACGCCGGCGATCGCCGGCCCGATGACCCAGGCGAGGTTGTCCAGCGTCGCCCAGGCGCTGTTCGCCGGCCCGAATTCGCTCTCATCGCGAACCAGGCTTGGCATCAGCGCCCCGAAGGCCGGGTAGAAGAAGGTCGAGAAGCACGTCGCGATCACGGTGACAATCGCGATCGGGACGATGCCCGCGTTTGTATGGACGAGGACTGCCAGCAGCAGCATGCAGACGGCCCGCGCCAGGTCCGAGACCAGCAGGATGAGCCGCCGGTCGAAGCGGTCCGTGATGACCCCGGCGGGGATCGACAGCACGAAATAGGGCACCAGGCGCGCCGCGCCCACGATGCCCAGGATCACCGGGTCCCCCGTCTCGCTGTAGACCACGACGACGAGCGCGACGAGGTACAGCCAGTCGCCGATCGACGAGACGAACTCACCCAACAGCAGATTCGTCAGCTGGCGGTTGCCGAGGAGCTGGCGGTAGGTGGCCCAGACGGACACGCGAGGGGCCTCAGGCGTTGGCGGGATAGAGGGGAGCGGCGCGGCGCGGTCGGTCGGTCGGTCGGTCGAGGGTAGCGTCCGAGCCCTGGCTACGATGACGTGGGAGCGGAGGGGTCCCGGTGGGCTCCCTCGTCTTCAAAACGAGTGGCGCGGCGCTCGGCGTCGCGCGGTGGGTTCGACTCCCATGCGCTCCCGCCACCGCCTTCGCCGTACGATGCCGACCGTGCGACCCCCGAGCATCGACGCGGTCATCAAGGCGGCGGACGGCGCGCTGGCCGGCCGAGACCACGCGGCCATCGTCGCGGAGGCGCGGCGCGTCGTTGCCGAGGAGCGCGAGCGCCTCTCGTCGGGCGGCCAGGCGACGCCTGTCGAGCTGCTCGCCGTCCGACTCGCGGAGCGGCTCCGAATCCTCGGGGGAGAACCTCCAGCGGCGCCCGGCGTCGGGCTGCGGGGCGCGATCAACGCGACCGGTGTCCTGCTCCACACCAACCTGGGGCGCGCCGCGTGGCCGCTCCAGGCGATCGAGGCGGCCCGCGCGGCGGCGATGGCGCCTTCGTTGCTCGAGCTGGACGAGGCGACGGGCCGCCGCGGTCGCAGGTTTCGGGCGGTCGAGGACGAGGTGATCGCCCTGACCGGCGCGGAGGATGCCCTCGTCGTCAACAACAATGCGGCCGCTGTCGCGCTCGCCGTGGGCCTCGCCGGCGGCGGCGGCGTGGCCGTGTCGCGGGGCGAGCTCGTCGAGATCGGCGGCGGCGTGCGCATCCCCGAGGTCGTTCGGCGCACCGGTGCGCGCCTCATCGAGGTTGGCACGACGAATCGAACGCGAGCGGCGGATTTCGAGGACGTTCTGGCCGGAGGCCGGGCAAAGCTCGTCCTCCGCGTGCATCCATCGAACTTCGCCCAGACGGGGTTCGTCGAATCGCCGGATCCGAAGGAGGTCGCGGAGGTCGCCCACCGCCACGGCGCAATCCTGGTGGACGACCTCGGCTCCGGCGCGCTGCTGGACACCGCCCTCTTCGGCCTCGCCCACGAACCGATGCCCGCGGAGCGCCTGGCTGCCGGCGCGGACCTCGTCACCTTCTCGGGCGACAAGCTCGTCGGTGGGCCGCAGGCGGGCATCATCGCCGGGCGGCGCGCGCTCGTGGACCGCCTCCGGAAGGACCCGCTTGCCCGCGCGATGCGACCGGACAAGGTGATCCTCGCCGCGCTCGCGGCGACGCTGCGGCTCTATCGCGGCGGGGTTGCGCAACGGGAGATACCGGTCTGGCGGCAGATGGCAGCGCCGCTCGCGGACCTCGAGCGCCGCGCCCGAGCGATGGCGGAGGCAACGGGCGCCCACGCGATGCCCTGCGAGTCGACGGTCGGCGGTGGGTCGCTGCCCGGGCAGACCCTCGCGTCATGGGCGGTGGCGATCGGCGGGCTGGGTCCCGACAAGCTCCTGGCACGGCTCCGGGCGGGCGCTCCCGCCGTCATCGGCCGCATCCTCGACGGATCGGTCCTCCTCGACCTCCGAACCGTTGAGCCCACGGACGATGAGCGGCTCGGGCGCGCGATTCGCAGCGCGATGGAGGGGTCGAACGGTCGCCGTCGGTCCTGATCCGGTGCCCACCGTCGTCGTCGGCACTGCCGGCCACATCGACCACGGCAAGACCGCGTTGCTGCGGGCGCTGACGGGCATCGATGCCGACCGCCTCCCCGAGGAACAGGCGCGGGGCATGACGATCGACGTCGGGTACGCCCATCTGGCGTTCGACGATGGCGTGGAGCTCGACTTCGTCGACGTTCCCGGCCACGATCGGCTGATCGGCAACATGCTCGTCGGCGCGGGTGAGATCGATGCGGCGATGCTCGTGGTCGCCGCCGACGACGGGCCGCGGCCCCAGACCCTCGAGCATCTCCAGCTCCTCGACGCGCTCGGAATCGCCGATGGGGTCGTCGTCATCACGAAGGCCGATCTGGTCGAACCCACCCGGGTCGGTGCCGTCACGGCCGAGGTGCGGGAGCTGCTCCGGCCGACGTCGCTTGCCGCTGCCGAGATCCTGGCCGCGTCCGCGGTCACGGGCGCCGGCATCAACGAGCTGCGCCAGACGCTGCGGAGGACGCGTGATCGCGTCGTCGAGCGCGGGATGGCGGGGCCGGTCCGCCTCGCGATCGACCGGGTGTTCACGAGCAAGGGTCGAGGGTTGGTCGTCACCGGCACCCTCCGTGGCGGATCGCTCCGGGCCGGCGAGACGCTCCGTCATGAGCCGGGCGGCGAGGGGGCCCGCGTGCGCGAGCTCCAGGTCCATGGCACGCCCAGGGAGCAGCACGATGGCGGGCGCACCGCGCTGAACCTCGCCGGCGCGACCGCCGACCAGCTGCACCGCGGCGACGTCCTGACGGTCGGGTACGGGGTTCGCGGAACGGACCGGATCCTCGTTGGGCAGCCCACCACGGCGAGGCCCATCGGTCGTCGATGGCTGCCGAAGGCGGGGAGTGCGCTTCGGCTCCATCTCGGCACGGACCAGGTGGACGCACGGGTTCGGCGGGTCACAGGCGTCGACGGCTTTGCGATCCTCGATCTCGAGCGACCGGTCGCGACATTCGAAGGCGACCGCGGGCTCCTGCGCGAGCCCGGCCGCGGCGAGGTCCTGGGCGGAGTGCGCGTGCTCGACACGAGCCCACCGCGCGGCGTCTCCCGCCGCCGGATGACGCCCAGCCGCCTGGAGGCGCTGGCGGTCGCCGTGGCGACAGGGTCGATCGAGGCGATCGAACGGACGAGGATCTTGCTGCACGGCTCGCTCGCGACCGACCTCAGGGACGATGTCGCGGATGACGCGCCGACGATGCCGCGCTCCGTCCGCTTCGCGCCGGATGTCGAGGCAGCCCTGGCGGACGTGGCGATCGAGACGGTCGCCGCCCACCATCGGGACGCGCCGCTGAGCCCCGGATTGCCGCTGGCGCGCGCGCGCGGCGCGGTCCTGCGACGGCTGCGCTCGCTCGCCACCGTGGAGCGGCGCGACAGGGACGCAACCGAGGCCGCGATCTCTCGAATGGTCGATGCGCTCGTCGCGGAGGGGAGACTCGCGCGCCGAGGCGACGCCCTCCGGGATTCGTCGCGGCTGGACGACCTGCCGGCGCCGCTCCTCGCGGCGATGGACCGACTCGAGGCGGCGCTCGCGGTTCCGGCGCCGGAGGGCCTGACCGAAGCGGCTGCCGCGGCCGGCTGCCCGCCCGATGGCGTGCGGGCGCTCCAGGCGGACGGGCGCATCGTCCGGGTCGCGCCGGACCTCGCCTGGGCGGCGGCGACATTCCATGCGCTCGCGGCGAGCGCGCTCGCGGCGGCGCGGATCGCCCCACTCACCCCGGCCGCGTTCCGCGACGCCACCGGAACGAGCAGGAAGTACGTCGTCGCGATCCTCGAGGACCTCGATCGCCGCGGGATCCTGGAGCGCACGCCCGAGGGGCACATCCCGGGCCCTCGCGCGCCGCGTCTGGATCCGGTCGCCGTCGAGGCATCATGAGGACCGGGATCGTCCTCGCCGGCGGCAGATCGTCGAGGTTCGGCAGCGACAAGCTCGTCGCGGACTTCGAGGGGCGGGCACTCCTCGCGGCGACGATCGAGGCGGTCACGCACGTCGTCGACCGTGTCCTCGTCGCAGGCCCGGCGCTGCCGCAAGGGTTCCCGGCGGGCGCCGTGCCAGTCTCCGTGGTACGAGATCGCGAGCCGCTCGCCGGGCCGCTTGCCGCGCTCGCCAACGTGCTCGGCACGGTGGTCGACCCTGACCCGCTTGGCGACCTCGCGATCGTCGTCGGTGGCGACATGCCACGGCTCGTGCCGGAGGTCCTGCAGGCGATGCTCGACCGCCTCGACGGCGAGCCAGCCATCGATGCCGTCCTGCTCGGGCCGCCGAGCTCGAGCCACGAAGCGAGCGGCCCGCACGCATCACGTCGTGCCGTGCTGCCGCTCGCGGTTCGACTGGAAGCGGCCAGGGGCGCTTCGGCCGAGGCCACCGAGGCAGGCGAGCGGTCGCTGCAGGCGATCCTGGAACGGCTCGCGTTCGTGGAGCTCCCGCCCTCGAAATGGCTGCTCCTCGATCCGGCGGGGAGCACGTTGCTCGACGTCGACACCGAGGCCGACCTGGCGCGAATCAGGGGCAGATAGGCGGTCCTGACCCCTTTCGGCCGCGGATCGAGGTCGCTACGCTCTCGCGTGCATGGGCGGCCGGCGCTGGCCTCGCCGCTCGATCGACGTCAGTCGAACGCCGAGGGAGGAAATCGCATGGCCCAGATGTTCATGAGCAAGCTGAGCGCGAACGAACGGATGGCCCTCTGGGGCGCCGTGATCGTGTTCGTCGTCTCGCTGATCGGCACGAGCTGGCTCACGCTGATCCTGTCGGCCGCCGTCGTGGTCGTGTACTACCTGAAGTACTCGCCGACATCGAACATCACCTGGCCGATCCAGGTCGAGGTCATCAACCTCGCGATGTCCGCGATCATCGGCCTGCTCGCCCTTCTCGGCGTGCTCGCATTGGTCGGGATCGGCGGGCTGTTCGGCGGATTCGGCTTCGGCTTCCTCGGCGGCTTGTTCATCGTCGCCCTGGTCGGCGCGGTGGTCAACCTGATCGGGGCCGGCATGATGGTCCTCGGCACGTGGCGCGAGTACCAGGCCATGCCCAAGACGGCGCCGCCCCCGCCGCCCGCACCGCCGGCGGCCTGAAGCCCCGACAGCACACCAGTGCCCAGCAGCGGGCCGGGAGCGATCCCGGCCCGTTCTGCTATCCGGCGCCAGGGCTCCCGCCGGCCTTCGTTTCGCGCAGGCCCACCGCGTTCACCGCTGCGCCCGCGAACATCAACGTCGCGCCAACGAGCGTCGCCAGGTGAAACGCGTCCGTCGAAGCGGCTTTCGCGGCCGCGGCGAGCGCCGGCGGCGCGTCCTTCGGCGGCGGATGGAACGCCTCGTACCGGGCGCGCAGCTCGGGCGAGCTCGGGTCGGTGCCGGGGACCGCGGCGGCGATCGTCGAGTAGAAGGCGCCGCTGACCACGATGAACACGGCCGCTCCGACGAGCGGCTGGCCGACGCGCGAGAGGGCGTTGTTGATCGCCGACGCGATGCCTGCATTGCGCACCGGAACGGAGCTCATCAGCGCCGTCGTGAGCGGCGCCACGACGAGCGAGATGCCCAGGCCGAAGAGGATCGTCGCGGGCAGCGGATCGATGAACACGTCCGCGGGCGGGACGAGCGTCGCCGAATCGGTGATCGAAGCGGCCCAGGCCTGGGATGTCGCCGGGACCCGCAGCCACCACAGCAGGCCGAGGGCCATGATCAACGGCCCGCCGACCATGAACGGCCGGACACCGAGCCTTCCGGAGAGCGTTCCGACCCGCGTCGACAGGATCGTCAGGAGGATGCCGCCGGGCAGGCCCACGATCGCCGCGCCGAGCGGGCTGTAGCCAAGCGTGCCCTGCAGGAACAGCGAGGTGAACTGGAAGTTCGTGTACAGCGCCCCGTAGATGAGCAGCGTCGACAGGTTGACCGTCGCGAACTGGCGGATCCGGAACAGGCCCAACGGAACGAGCGGATGCGGGCGCGTGGCCATGAGGATCGGAAAGGCGATCAGCCCGAGCACGCCGATGCCGATCGCGACGAACGCGACCGGGTCGCGCCACTGCTGCTGTTCGCCGCGGGTCGCCCCGAATGCCAGGCCGCCGATCGCGAGCACGACGACGATCGCGCCGAGCCAGTCGAACTGGCCGCTCGCGGCCTCATCCCTTGATTCGGACATGTGGCGCAAGGCGAACCAGACGGCGACAGCAACGAGCGGCACGTTGATCAGGAACAGGGCTCGCCAGCCCAGGGAGTCGACGAAGATGCCGCCGATCGGCGGACCGAGCGTCGTCAGCGCCGACGTCACCGCCGCCCACAGGCCGAAGGCGCGCGCCCGGCTCGCACCCTCGAACGTGCTCGTGATGATCGCCAGCGAGCCCGGGACCAGGAGGGCGCCGGCCATGCCCTGCAGGACGCGGCCGACGACGAGCAGCTCCAGGTTCGGTGCGATCCCGCACAGGGCGGACGTCGCGCCGAACCCGACGAGCCCGATGACGAACATTCGGCGCCGCCCGAAGTAGTCGCCGAGGGCTCCGGCCAGCACCAGGAACGCGGCAAGGGTCGCGAGATAGCCCGAGGTGACGTACGTCTGCGCCTCGAGCCGACCGAGGATGGTGCTCGGCAGCTGCTCGCCGATGCGCGGCAGCGCGATGTTGACCAGCGTCCCGTCGAGGAACACGATCGCCGACCCGAGGATGGCCGCAATCAGGGTTCCCCGCTGCGCCGTCGTCATCGGCGCGAGTGTATGAGGCGACTCCTCAGGCGCCCGCCGCGGCCGACCCAGTCGCGAAGGGGTGTCCCGAGGCGGTGTCCGGAGGCGGTGCCCTGTTCCCCCGCGGAACCTTGTCTCAAATGCTCACCGGGGGGTCCTTCGACGTCGGCCAGGCGCGGCCGCGGACCCCAATGGTGCGAAGTTCGTTGTCGGTGCCTCTGGCAGGAACGAATCTCGTGCGCGCAGGCCCAGCAACCCGCGCCCGCTCCCTGTGCGCGTTGCCGAACGTGCCACGGGCGAGCGTTTGAGAATTCGCCCGCGGGAACCGTTGCGGAACGTGCCCCGCGCGAGCGTTTGAGAATCCGCTCGCAAGAACGATTGCCGATCCGCCCGCGGGAACCGGTGCCGAACGTGCCCGAGCGGATCGAGGGATCGACCCGCGGACGATCAGTCGGGGTGGGCCTTGCGGAAGCAGTCGGAGCAGTACACCGGCCGGTCCATCCGCGGCCGGAACGGTACCTGCGCCTGGTTGCCGCACTCGGAGCAGAGGACGGCGAAATACTCCCGGGTGGGCGTGCTGCGCTCATAGCCACGTGGCCCGCCGAGGTCCGAGGCGGAGTAGCCGGTATCGCGGGCGGCGCGACGGCTCGCGCGACAGCTCACGCAGCGCTTCGGGTCCGAGGCGAACCCTTTCTCGACGTAGTAACGCTGGTCGTCCGCCGAGTGGATGAATTCGGAGCCGCAGTCGACACAGGTGAGGGTTCGATCGGCGTAGGTCACGAGGTCCTCCGGAGCGCGTGGTCAGTTCTCGTGGTGCACCGGAGGGGATCCCGTCGGCAACGCGGAGGCGGCAACATGCCGGCGCCGCGCGACCCTTGGTGCCGTCTGGAGTCCCTTGGTCGGGGCGCACCGGGTGAATTCGGGCCGAAGAATACACGGGATCTTCCGATGGGTCCGTCAGCCGGTCGAAGCGTGACAATCGACCTGTCACAATTGCCGGCGACCGTTCGCACAGGCGAGCGGGGAGCAATTGGGGGCGCCCCGCTCGCCGGGCAATCCGGCATCTTCGGGGGCGCTGGGGGAGGACGCTCACAGAGTGCTGCGACTGCTCCACACGGCTGACGTCCACCTCGGGGCGCGCCACGCGGACCTCGGTGATCGAGCCGCGACACAGCGGGAGCGGCAGTTCGCGGCCTTCGTGGCAACCGTCGACCTCGCGCTGGCCGAGAAGGTCGACCTCGTGCTCATCGCGGGCGACCTGTTCGACTCGAACGTCCAGCCCCGTCGATCCGTGGAGCGGGCTGCGGCGCAGCTCAAGCGTCTCGTCGACGCCCGCATCCGCATCGTCATCGCGCCGGGCACCCATGACGTCTTCGACCGCTCGTCGATCTACCGCGCCTACGACCTGCCGGCGCTCGCCGGTGCCGTCGGCTCGGACCTGGTGACGGTCCTCGATCCCGACCACCCCGAGGTCTTCCTGCGTTCGCTCGACGTCGTCGTCCACGGCCGCTGCTTTCCGACCAAGCGTGCCCCGCATTCGCCCCTCCTGGACCTCGACGTCAGCACCGATGACCGCGCGACCTGGCACGTCGGGCTGCTCCACGCGGCCCTCGCGATCGAGGGCCGGACCGACGGTGACGACGTCGTCATCACCAGCGCCGAGATCGAGGCGAGTCATCTCGACTACCTGGCGCTCGGCCACTGGCACTCCACCTCGAAGGGCCGCGCCGGCAAGACCACCTACGCCTACTCCGGCGCCCCGGAGCCCGTCGCGCTCGACCAGGACCGCGCCGGCAACGTCCTGCTCGTCACGCTCGACGCGGCGGAGGGCAAGGCCGAGACCAGGAAGCGGATCGTGGTCGAGGAACGCAAGGTCGGCCGGACCAGGTTCGAGCGGCTGCAGCTGGACGCGGCCACCGTCGGCTCACAGCCCAGCCTGGTCGCCAAGCTCGCTGACCGCGCGGACCCGGACCTGATGCTGGACGTCGAGCTGATCGGCATCCGTCCGGATGAGCTCGACGTCCACGTCGACGAGATCGAGACCGAGCTCGCCGACCGGTTCCTCAAGCTCCGCGTGCGCGACCGGGCGACCTCGCCGCTGCCGGAGGGCCCGGTCGCTTCGCCGGACACCGTCCTCGGCGCGTTCGTGCGCGACCTCGAGGCCCAGATCGCCGAGCTCGAGGCGAGCGACGACGACGCCGGGGCAGGCGAGCTGCGTGACGCCCTGCGCCTCGGCCGGCTGCTCCTGTCCGGCGCCGAGCTGACGCTGTGAGGATCACCCGGCTCCAGCTCCGCAACGTCCGGCGCCACGCCGACATCGACCTGGCGCTCGCCCCGGGCCTCACCGTCATCCGGGGCCCGAACGAGTCGGGCAAGTCGACGATCCAGCGCGCGCTCGAGCTGGCGCTGACGCGCCGCGTCACCTCTGGCTCCGCCGACCTGGACGGCATGCGCTCGTGGACCGCCGGCGAAGAGGACCGGCCGTGGGTCCGGCTCGAGTTCGAGCAGGACGACCTCGACGGTGTCCAGAAGGGCTCGCTCGAGAAGGCCTTCCGCGGGAACAGGGGCACGGTCAGGCTCGAGGCCGACGGCGAGACGATCACCGATCCCGCCCGCGCCGACGAGGTGCTCGCCGACCTCACGGGCATCCCGAGCGAGGCGTTCTTCCGATCGACCGCCTCGGTCCGGCACCACGAGCTCGACGGGCTGGCGCGGGACGAGGGTGCGCTTCGCGACCGGCTGCAGGCGTCAATCTCGGGTGCCGATCGGGGCACGAGCCGCGCACGGCGCAAGCTCGAGCGGGCGATCCAGCTGCTGAACAGCAAGGGCGACAAGAACCCGGGCCAGATCAAGGCGGCCGAGGCGAACCTCGCGACGGCCAGCGCTGCCCTGCGCAATGGCGAGGCGGCCCTTGACCAGCTCGAGAAGGATCGCGACCTGCTCGCCCAGTCCCGTGACGATCGCGCCGCCGCGGAGGCCGAGCTCACCGAGCAGCGCTCGATGCTCGAGAAGGCCCGGCTGGCCGAGCGCCTCGTCGCCGAGCGCGACCAGGCGAAGGAGCGCTTCGAGCGCTACAGCACCGCGGTCGACGTGAGCCGGCAGATCGACGAGCTGGAGGCGTCGCACCCGTCGTCGAACGGCCTGCCGGCGCTGCGCGAAGCGCTCACCAGGGTGCGCGCCTCGGACATGCGCATCCGTGAGATCCATGCCGCGCTCGCCGGCGAGGTCGAGGTCCAGTTCGAGATGAAGGCCCCGACGCCGCGGGCCTGGCGCCCGACTGCGGTCGGCGCATTCGTGCTGATCCTCGCCGGGGTTGCTATCGCGCTCGCGGACCAGCTCAAGGTCCTGCCCAAGGTCCTGCCCGTGATCAGCATCGGCACGGGCAGCAGCGCCATCGACCTGCCGGGCGCCGGGCTGCTCGCGGCGCTCCTCGTGCTCTTCGGTGCGATCGTGGCCGTGGTCGGCCGCCGCCAGCGCATCCGAGCGCAGGACATGCGCAAGAACAAGGACATGCGCTCGCAGGAGATCGAGCGGCGACTGCGCGGCCGGTCGATGCTCGAGCAGGAGCTGTCGATGGAGGAGGTGACGCTGACCAACCTCCTCGCCGCCCTCGACCTGCCGGACCTGCCGGCCGTGGAGTCGCTCGTCGCCGCCGAGGAAGCCCACATCGGCCAGATCCTGCGGCTGCGGGCCCAGCTCGAGGGGCTGGTCGGGCGCGAGCCGAGCGAGACGCTCCCCGAGCTGCGGGACAAGGCTGCGCTGGACGTCGAGCAGAAGACCGGCGCGATCGAGCAGCTCGGGCCGATCGCCCGCGAGCCTCGCGCCCGCGAACGGCTGGAGGTCGCCGTGACCGATGCGGATCGCGCGCTCGGCCTGGCACGGGATGCCGAGGCGCAGGCGAGGGCGCGCGTCGAGCAGAACGCGGTCGACGCCGAGGAGGTCGCAGGCCACGCCGAAAGGGCGGCGGCGTTCGCCGAGCAGCTCGACCTGCTGCAGCGCCGGGCTCGCGTGTACGAGGCGGCCATGAAGGCCCTCGACACCGCCGAGCGCGCCACGCTCCGGACCGCGACGCGCTATCTCGAGCGGCGCATGGTCACGGACCTGGAGCGCGTGACAGCGGGCCGCTACCGCCGCGTCCAGGTCGACGACCAGGATCTCTCGCTCAAGGTCTTCGCGCCGGAGCGCGGCGACTGGGTCGACGTGTCGTCACTCAGCCAGGGCACCCTCGACACGGTCTACCTCGCGGCACGCATCGGGCTCGTCCGCCTCGTGACCGGCGACCGCCGCCCGCCGCTGGTCCTCGACGACCCCTTCGTGACGCTCGACGACGAGCGGGCCAAGCGGGCCCTCGACCTGCTCCGCGACGTCAGCGCCGACTTCCAGGTGATCTACCTGACGACATCCGATCGCTACGACGACTCGGCCGACGCCGTGCAGGTCCTCGAGGGCCCGACGCTGCTCACACCGGCCGAGATGGCCCCGGCGGCGAGCTAGCGTTCCTTCCGCGAGGGCGACGGCGCCTAGAACCCGCCCGAGGAACCACCCCCGCCGCCGCTGCCCCCGCCGCCGAATCCGCCGCCCGACGACGAGGTCGCGGTCGCCGAGATCGAACCGACCGCGGCACCGATCCCGCTCACGGCAGAGAACCCGCCGCCGCTCCCCGGCGAGCCGATGAACCACAGTGGCGACCAGGCATGCAGCCCGGCCTGCTGCGCCTGTTCGAACGTCTTGCGGATCAGCGCATCGATCTCGTCCTTGAGCCCGAAGGCGACGGCCCAGACGGTGAGCAGGTCCGGCGTCGTGATCCAGGGCAGCCGGGTCTGCGTGTGCTCGACGGCCTCGTCGACCGTCCCGGCGGTCTCGAGCTCGCGCCGCAGCGTGTTCCGGTAGGCGAGCGACATGGCGAGCGTCTGGGAGCCGTCGGCGGTCCTGGCCACGAGACGCCCGCTGAACACGATGATCGCGATGCCGAGCGCGGCCACGATCCCCAGGGCACCGGCGGCGACCTCCCGGCCGGGCAGCAGCAGGTCGCCGTTGTCGGACGTGTCGAGCACGAACAGGAATGCCGCGATGCCGGCCGCGACGATGAGCCCGATGCCGATCGCCAGCCAGCGGCCCGGCAGGCGGTTCGGGTCGTCCCGGAACCAGCCCGAGGCCTTCGCGGCGCGGCCGAGATCGGCCTTGAACTCGTCGAACAGCTGCTTGCCCTTGCCGGCCTTCAGTCGCTCCGAGGTCAGGACCTCCCAGCCCGTCGGGAGGTCGCTGGCGCTGCGTGAGATCGCGCGCTCGAGGGCCGCCTCGGCGCTGCCGAGCGGCCGGCGCCTGGCCTCCAGGTACGGGATCTCGGCCAGCGGCTCGGGTGGGACCATGAGATCGACCTTCTTGGCGTCGTCGTCCTGCTCCCTGAAGGTCAGCAGCCCGCGATGGCCGAGGTCGACGAGTGCCGAGGTGAATGCCTCGTTGTCGACGCCGTTGCGCTGCAGGGCCGTCGCGAGCGCCGGCGTGAGGCCCTTCGGCGGCGCCGGCAGGAGCACCGAGTCGTCGATCAGCGGCACGGGCGCGTCGCGGCCGCTGAGCCACCAGCGTCGGACGAACATCCCGAAGACGAACAGGCCGCCCGCGAGGGCGACGATCGCCACCAGCCAGGTGACCGTCCGCTGGCGGGTCCGCTCCGGATTCCCGCCCGGCTGGACGCTCGAGTCCACGTGGTTCAGGCCATCGAGCAGCGCCCTGTCGAGATTGCCCTCGACGGCCCTCGGCAGCATGTCGCCGGTGATGATCCGTTCGCGCTCCGAGGCATTGAGGTACAGGTCCTCGAAGCCCGACCCGGCGAACATCGCCACCTGCCCGTGGGCGTTCGAGGTGTCCATGTCGAACAGGACGACGAGGCCGTCATTCACGCCGCGCCGGCCCACGCCCCAGGCGTCGAGGATGGTGCGCGCGTCGGCGATCGCGGTGTCCGGGTCCACGCTCGACAGCCCGCTGGGCCATGAGACCGCGACCATCTGCGCCTGGGTGCGCGATCGGATCGCCTCGGCGATCGCCTGGGCACGGGCCTCGGTGTCGGGGTTCCAGATCTGCGCGAAGTCGTAGACGTACACGCCGGGCTGGCTCGGTGGGAGCGGCGGGCCCGCCGCGAGCGATGGGCCGATGAGCCACGATGCCGCAGCCGCGGCGGCGAGGGCGAGCGCGACGAGGGGGCGGATCACGCGGTGCATGGGCAGCCGCGATGATAGGCACGTGCCCGACCTGTCCATGCCGCCCGCGTTCGCGGTCGTCATCCTGAGCCTGCTGGCGTCGATCGGCTGGGGCTTCAGCGACTTCGGCGGCGGCCTCACGAGCCGGCACGCGCCGGTTCTCGGCGTGCTCGCGGGCAGCCAGGCCGCGAGCCTTGTCATCGGCATCCCGATCCTGCTCGTCGTCCACGAGCCGGCGATGCGCTCGATCGACGTCGGCCTGTCGGTGGCGGGCGGCATCCTCGGATCCACGGGTCTCGCGCTGCTGTACCGAGGCCTGAGCGCCGGCCGGATGGGGGTCGTCGCGCCGGTCGCGGCGGTGCTGACCGCGACGATCCCGGTGGTCTTTGGATTCGTCACGCAGGGCCTGCCGTCGCCGCTGGCGATCGTGGGCATCGGGGCGGCCGGCGTGAGCGTGGTGCTCGTGTCGCGGCCGTCCGAGGCGGCCGATCGCCGCCCGAGCGGCCTCGGCTATGCCCTCGGTGCCGGGACGCTGTTCGGGCTCTTCACGATCGTGGCGTCAGGCCTCGACGACGCGCTGATCATCTCGCCCCTGATCGTGATCCGGGTCGCGTCGATCGTCCTGATCGGGGGCTGGATCGTGCTGCGGCGGTCGGCGTGGCGGGTCCCGCGCCGACTGTGGCCCGCCCTCCTGCTCGTCGGCGTGGGAGACATGGCCGCGACGGCGTTGTACCTCCTCTCGATCGCCGTCGGTCCGCTGGCGATCGCCGCGATCCTCGCCTCGCTCTACCCGGTCGTGACCACCGTCCTCGCCGCCGTGCTCCTGCGGGAGCGGGTGACGCCCGCGCATGCGGCCGGCATCGTCGCGGCGGGCGTCGCCGTCGCGCTCATCGCGGGTGCGTCCGTGTCCTAGCCGGCGGGCGCCTGGTCGCCGTCCTGCCGTCCCGCAGCCGCTCGGCGGAGCACCAGGGCGTCGAGCTCCGCGGCCGTGCGGACGCGGTGGACAGCGGCGAAGCCATCGGTCGCGAGGGCCTCCCTGCGCAACGAACGGGCGAGCTCGTCGAGCTGGCGGCGGACGGCCTCCTCGGGCACGATCCGGCCGGGACGGGTCGCGTTGCGGGCGAGGACGAGCTTCGTCGCGAGGTCGAGCACGACCGCGATCGCGGGCACGCCATGCGCGGCCGCACGGCGGGTCAGCGAACGCCGGGCGAACGACGTCACGTTCGTCGCATCCACGACGGTCGTGCGCCGCTCGGCCATGCGCCTTGCGAGCCGCCGGTGGAGGATCGCGAACGCGGCCTTCGTCGCGGCCTGATCGGATTCGTCGCCGGTCAGCAGCGCCCGGTGCGCATCGGACGACAGCACCTCGTCTGGCGTGAAGAGACGCGCCGCGAGCGTCGTCTTGCCGGCGCCCGCGGCGCCGACGAGCACGACGAGGCACGGCTCGGGCAGGTCGATGACCATCGCACCCGCGATTGTGGTGCGGCCTCAGACCCTCCGGTGCGGCGTCAGGCGCGCCGGCGGGCCTCCCAGCCACCACCATCCCGCCGACGGACCTCGTAGGCCGGCTGGTCGTACACCGACGGACCCTGGACGACGAGCCCGTCGGAGAGCTGGTACCGGGAGTAGTGCCAGGGGCACTCGACCATCGTGCCGTCGATGAGCCTGCCTTCGTTGAGCGGGCCGCCGGCATGGGCGCAGGTGTCATGGAGGGCCAGGATCTGCTCGCCCTGGCGGACGAGCACGAGCTGGTTGGTGCCCAGCTTGGCCTTCACGAGCTTGCCCTCGGGGATGCCGCCGTCGCCGTCGGTCTCCGCAGGCTCCAGCGCGATCCACTTCGTGCCGGTGCCGCGGAACGCGTGGCGACTCACCATGTTGCCGAGAACGTACACGACGTCGCCGCCGACGTATGCCGCGCTGGACAGCAGGAGGAAGGCAAGGACCGACAGCCAGATCCCTGCCGTCGACGCGCCAGGCGAGCTGCCGAGCCGCAGGACCAGCGAGACGAGGTACACGGCCAACGTGAGCAGCATCAGCGTGGCGTGGAGGGTCGCCCGTTCGCGCGCCTTCCCATCGGTGTCGGCGTAGTCGGCGAAGCCGGCGAGCGCGGCGGCGAGCATCGCCAGCACGCCCACCGCCAGGGTCACGGTCGCGGCGCCCGGGTTGCCGAGGACATCGAACACGATGACGAGGAACAGGATCCCGATCGGTGCGTCCGTCAGGACCGCGTGCAGGGGATGGCCGAGCCAGCGCCCGACGAGGAGGTCCCGGAGCGCCGGGACGCCCTGGAAGAGCCAGAACAGGAACCGATGGGCCAGGTCCCCGAGGGGCCTCGTCCAGGCACCCTGGGCGTCCATCACGCGCACGAGCAAGCGGGCGAGCATCGCCTCACCTCCAGGTGGAGCATACGTCGCGGAACTGGCCGCCGGATCGCGACGGGACGGCGGCGCCGCACAGGCGGGTTGAAGCCCCAGCCGCGAGCGTCGGCAGGGCGGCCGTCAGGCGGGGAGGTCGCGCTCCGCGGGGCCGATGTACCGAGCGTCGGGCCGGATCAGGCGGTTGTCCGCGGCCTGCTCGATGACATGCGCGGTCCAGCCGGCGTGGCGGGCAAGGGCAAAGGTCGCCGGGAACAGGTCCGGAGTGAGGCCGACACCCATCAGGACCGGCGCGGCGTAGAACTCGACATTGGTCTTGAGCGCGCGCTCCGGGTGCCGCTTCTCGAGCACGCGCAGCGCGACGTCCTCGACCGCGGTCGCGAGCGCGAGCCACTCCGGCGGGTGCTCCATCGACTCGGCGACCTTGCGCAGCGCCGCGGCCCGGGGGTCATAGGCGCGGTACACCCGGTGCCCGAAGCCCATCAGCCGCTCGCCCTTGTCGAGCATCTCGTTGACCCACTGCTCGGCGTGCTCCACCGAGCCCACCTGGTGGATCTGCTCGACGACCTCCGAAGGCGCGCCACCGTGGAGCGGGCCCTTGAGCGCGCCGATCGCGCCGGCAACGGCCGAGGCGAGGTCGCTCCGGGTCGAGGTGATGACCCGGGCGGTGAACGTCGACGCATTGAGCCCGTGCTCGGCGCCGACGATGAAGTACGCGTCGAGCGCTCGCGCCGTGCCGGGATCCGGCTTCGCGCCGTTCAGCTGGTACAGGAAGCCCTCGACGAGATTCAGGCTCGGGTCGGGGTCGATCGGGTCCTTGCCGGCCCGGAGGCGGGCGAATGCCGCGAGCGCGGACGGCGAGAAGGCGGTGAGGGCCCGCGCCTGGTCCGGCGTGGGCGGCCAGGCAAGCGTCTGCGAGGCGCCCCAGGCCGAGACCGCGGTCCGGAGCGCGTCCATCGGCTTGGCGGTGGTCGGCAGCGCCCTGAGCGTGGCCAGCACGCCGGGGGGAAGCGCGGCCGTCGGCAGCCGATGGCCCGGCTCCCACTCGCCTGTCCAGAGCAGGTTCGCGATGGCCGGATAGGTGCCTCGCTCGACCAGGTCGCCGATGCGGTAGCCGCGGTACAGCAGCCGGCCCCGCTCGCCGTCGACATAGCCGAGGCCGGTCTCCGCCGCGAGCACGCCCTCGAGGCCGGGGGAATACGGCCGGTCGTCGGCCATGGCTGGGCTCATGCGCGGATGGTAGCCGCGGGCCCGGTTCCGGGGCCGTGACGAGTGGACGGAAGTTTCGGGCTGGAAGGCCCGTCTGTGCCGACAGGCCCTCGAGGAGCGCTCGCCGTTCAGGCCCTGTCCGGTTCCGCCTCACGGATCCGGCGCGCGACCCCCTCGAGCACACAGTCCCGAACCTCGGGGATGTCGTGCATCAGCGAGTGGAACTCGCGATGGGCGAGGACGAAGAGGTGCGCCGGCTTGGTCAGGGTGGCCGTCGCCGTTCGAGGTCCCTCCGCGACCAGCGCGATCTCGCCGAGGACCGAGCCCGGTCCCAGGCGGGCGATCTCACGGCCGCCCCGCTCCACGAGCGCCTCGCCGGTGGACATGACGAACATCTGCGAGCCCGTCTCGCCCTCGCGCATCAGCACGTGCCCCGCGGGCAGGTCCACCTCGTCCGCGAGCTGCGCGACCTGCTCGAGATCGCGCTGGCGGAGATCGCTGAACAGCGATACCGATCGCAGCGCCTCGATCTTGCCGTCAGCGGCCATCGCCAGATCCCTCCTCGTCGTGCGCCGGATCCACCCCGGTTTCGAAGGCGGCGGCCCCGGGCAGGTCTCGCCAGACGGATCGGCCGCCATCTGCGGCCGCCGCATCGATCTCGGGTGCCACCGTCTCGCCCTTGGCCGCGAGGCTCCCGTCGGCAAGGTGCTCGAGCGCCTGCAGCGCCACCTCGCTCGGCCGCCCGACCTGCTCGAGCGACCCGCTGCCTCCGCTGCGGGTGCCAAGGAACTCGGCGGCGGCCACGGCGGCGACGCCGCCGATCGCCGCAAGGCCGATCGGGCCGCCGGCCATGGCACCGACGATCAGGGCCGGCGCGGCACCCTGGCTCGGGCTGGGCCCGCGCAGGTGGAGCGGCCGCTTGTCGTAGTCCTGCAGGGCCGCGTCGACGGAGGTGAGCCCAGGGATCGCGAGATCGCCGATGGACTCACGCTGCGCGAGGGCCGCGCCGCAGCTGGCGCACGACGTGGCGTCCGGCGAGGTCGCCGGCGTGCCGCACCAGGCACAGGAACGGGGCGCGTCGGCACCCGCTTCCGCGCCAGCCATCGCGGCGTCCACGTCACCCTCCTCCTGGGTCACCGCGACAGCATAGGACCCGGCCTCAAGACCCCGGACCGCAGGCGGATGGGAGCCGCGCGATCGCCGTCAGCCGGGTTCATCCAGGAAGGCCTCGATCGCCGCAACGAACGCCCGCGCGTGGGTGTGGTGGGCCGCGTGTGCCGCGCCCTCGACCACGTTGATCCTCGCGTTGGCGAGGCGAGCCGCAAGGGCGTCGGTGCCGATCCGGAACGGCGACCGGCTCGCCGACCCCAGCAGGAGCAGCACCGGCACGCGCACCCGTCCCAGCGCATCAAGCGACGCCGTCGGGCTCGCCTCCGCCTCAACCTCGCGCAGGATCGTGTGCGCGGCGGCCACTCGCGCGGCCCAGACGGGGTTGGCGCGGTACGCGTCGAGCTCCGCCTCGGACATCCCGACGATGCCCGCGAGGAACGTGGTCAGCGCTTCCTCGTCGTCACCCCGCCCGAGCGCCGCCCGGACCGCCTCCACGAGGCCCGGTGGCCGGTACGACATCCCGGGCGGGACTGGAGCGCCCTCGTAGACCACGACCCGGCGGATCGAAGGGCTGCGCAGGCTTGCGCCGAGTGCGCAGCGCCCGCCGTAGGAGTGGCCGGCGACGTCGACCAGCCGACTGGCGCCCTCGGCCGCAAGGCCGTCGGCAACGGCGGCCAGATCCTCGTATTCCCGTTCGATGGCGTACGCCGAGGCGTCGCCAGAGTCCCCCCGGCCGCGCCGGTCCATGGCGAAGACCGGCCGCGAGCCGGCAAGCAGCGGGCCGACCGTGCGCCACGTCGTGTGGTCCGCGGTTGCGCCGTGGACCAGCAGGAGCGGCGGCTTCGCGTCGGCAGCCGCTGTCCCAACCCCTGCGTGGTGGACCGCGAAGACCGCGAGCTCGACGCCGTCCACCGGCGATCGAAATCGGCGCGGCTCGCCGGGGAATGGATTCGGCGCCGAGCTCACCCCTGGCCGGTGGCCGGAAGGTCGGCGGCTGCCGCCTGGTCCAGGAACCAGAGCGCACCCTCGCGTCGCGCCAGCTGCGCCGGCCAGCGGCGGGCGTCGCGGTCCGCCCCGAGCACCGAGGCGAGCATCGCCGCCTTGCCCGTCCCGTGGGCGACGAGCATCGGCAGCCGGGCGGCCTCGAGGATCCGAGGGTTCAGGCTGATCCGGGCGACGTGGGGCTCGATGTGGGTCGGCGCCGGCACGGCCTCCACCCACGCCTCGCTGTCGAACAGGGCCGACCCCGGGAAGACGGACATCACGTGCGCGTCCGCGCCGACGCCGACCAGCACGATGTCGAAGACGGGGAAGCCCTCGTCGGTGGCCGGCAGGGCCGCGTCGCGGAGCCTGTCCGCGTATTGCTCGGCGGCCCAGGCAGGGCCCGCGGCAGCGCCGATCGCCGCGCTCATCTGCGGGGCGTGGATGTTCGACGCGGGCAGCGGCACGCCGGGCTCGGCACCGCTTTCCACATCGACCGCGTACTCGCCGGTCCCGGACAGGCCCGCGCGGGCCGCTGCCGACACGAGCACCTGGTCGAGCAGCAGGACGTTCGACAGGGGATGGTCGCGGGGCACGTAGCGCTCGTCGCCCCACCAGACATGGACGGCATGCCACGGGATGCGATCCCGGAGCGGCGCGACGGCCAGCTCGCGGTAGATCCCGACGGGCGTCGACCCGCCGGTGGTCACCCAGTCCGCGCGTCCGCGCTGCTCGACGGCGTCCACGAGCGCGTCCGCGATCGCTGCGGCAGCCGCCCGCGAGGTCGCGTCGGGGTCCGGCAGGACCTCGATCCGCGGCTCGCCGCTCACGAGGCGAGCCGGCTCACGCGACGGGCCCTCGGGCGACGAGCTTCGCGGCCATCGCCAGGACCGCCGCGGCGAGCGGGTCCCGGCCCGCGGTCTCGATGGTCTCGGCGAGCAGGTCCGCCTCGCGCTTCCGTGGCGCGAGGAAGCGCCGCTCGGGCATGGGCTCGCCGTCGAGCGAGGCCTGGACGACGACGCCCTCGGCCTGCGCGGTGACCTCGACCCACAGCTGTGCGCGGGTTCGGGTGGCATGGAGCTGGACGATGAGGGTCGTGCCCCGGGGCGCCTCCGACTCCATCGGCCGAAGCGCGACCAGCACCCTGCGCCGGCCGTTCCGGAGCAGCCCCTCGTAGCCGCTCCACGGCGCGGTCCCGGCGCTGAAGGGCTCCTGCACGGCCATGCCCAACCGCGAAGCGAGCCACGCGACGTGATACATGGGCCGAACGACATTGGCCATCCCCGGCGCGCCGTCGCGCGCGGCGTAGTGGACCTCGATGCGGTCGAGATGGGCGAGGAAGGGAAGCAGGGCGGGCCGGTCGAAGGTCGAGGCGATGGCTTCACGCCAGCGTGCCTGGCGGAGCATCGCGAAGTCCGCGATCTCGATGTCGTACCGGGCGGGCAGCAAGGCCATCGCGCCGAGGCCAGGCAGGCCGTCGCCGGACCAGCCCGAGCCGTCGACCACGACGCGATCGGCCATCGGCAGGAGCTCCTGCGCGGAACGGCTCTCGAAGTGCGGCTCGCCGGGCCACCAGACGGTGACCGGCAGGTCGTGGATCAGGAGCGGTGCCACGAGGCCGGAGAGGTGCTGCCCGCTCTCGCCGCCGCAGGTCAGGTAGACCAGCTCGGAGCAGGTCTCCGGAGCGGTGTCGGAGGGCAGCACGCAATGCGCCTGGATCTGCGCGTCGAGCCAGGCCGGCCCGTCCGGGTCGGCCGGGGTCACGATGAGCGTCCGCGACGGATGTCGCCCGGTCAGCCCCTCCACGATCGCCGCGACCCGCTCGCCGACCTCGCCCCGGCCGGCGATCACGACGAGGTTCATCACGCTGGTCCGCGCGGCCACGCGTCGCTCTTCGCCGTCCGGTCCCTCGGCGGTCAAGGCGATCGACGACCAGATGCGGCCGAGCTCGGCGGCGATGCCCTCGAGGCTCTTGGCGCGTGACTGCCAGCGCAGCATCGGCTGCCCGACGGTTGCCGTTGCCCTCGACAGGGTCACAGCCGCCGCCAGGTCCGGCCGTCGCGGTGGATCAGGTCGTCGGCCTGCTCGGGGCCCCAGCTGCCGGCCGCGTAGTTCGGGAACGCGGGCGCCGGCATGTCGAGCCAGCCATCGAGCATCGGCGTGACGATCGACCACGCCGCCTCGACCTCGTCCGCGCGTGTGAACAGCGACTGGTCGCCCAGCATCGCGTCGAGGATCAGCGTCTCGTTCGCGTCGGGCGCGTCGGTCGAGAAGGCCGTGCCGTAGGTGAAGTCCATCGTCACCTGCCGGATGTCCAGCCCGAGACCCGGGACCTTGGACCCGAATCGCAGGAGGATGCCCTCGTCAGGCTGGACGCGGATCGCGAGCAGGTTCGGCTGGGGGTCGGTGTTGGCCTCGGCGAACAGCCGGTGCGGCACGTCCCGGAACTGGATCGCGATCTCCGAGGCGCGCTTGGCGAGGCGCTTGCCGGTGCGCAGGTAGAAGGGCACGCCCGACCAGCGCCAGTCGTCGATCTCGAACCTCGCCGCGACGAACGTCTCGGTCTCCGACGCGGGATCGACCTCGGGCTCCTCGCGGTAGCCCTTGACCGGCACGCCGGCGACCCAGCCCTTGTCGTACTGGCCACGGACGATCTCGTGTGCGATGTCATGGCGCGTCGGCGGCGCGATCGCCCGCAGGACCTTGAGCTTCTCGTCGCGCAGCGCATCGGCTGCGAACGTGGCCGGCGGCTCCATCGCGACGAGGCTCAGGAGCTGGAGCAGGTGGTTCTGGAGGACGTCACGCGCCGCCCCGGTCTCCTCGTAGAACGCGCCCCGCTCCTCGACGCCGATCGACTCCGCGACCGTGATCTGCACGTGATCCACGTACTGCCGATTCCAGAGCGGCTCGAAGATCCCGTTGCCGAACCGGAAGACCAGCAGGTTGCGCACCGTCTCCTTGCCCAGGTAGTGGTCGATGCGGTAGACCTGCGACTCGCGGAAGACCTTGAGCACCTCGCGGTTGAGGCGAATCGCGGAGCCGAGATCGCGCCCGAACGGCTTCTCGATGACCATCCGGCGCCAGCCGCCCGCGTGGACCTCGTGGTCGAGGCCGCACCGCCCGATCTGGCCGACGATCTCGGCGAACGCCGAGGGCTGGGTGGCCAGGTAGAACAGCAGGTTCGAGCGGGTGTCGTGCTCGAGGTGCATGCCCTCGAGCTTTTCGGTGAGGCTGTCGTACAGCTTGTCGTCGGCGAAGTCGCCGCGGTGGTAGAAGACGCGGTCCAGGAACTGGCGCTCCACGTCCTCGTCCAGCTGGACCCGGCAGTTCCTGTGCAGCGACTCCGCGATGTCCATGCGGAACGTGCCGTCGTCGTATGGCCGGCGGCCGATCGCGAGGAGCGCCCAGTCGGCGGGCAGCAGATTCGTCCGCCACAGCTGCGCGAGGGCGGGGAAGACCTTGCGGTGGGACAGGTCACCCGTCGCGCCGAAGAGCACGGTGACGTGCGGGTCGGGCACGCGCTCGAGGCGCAGGCCCTCGCGCAGCGGGTTCGCGTCGGCGTGATGCGGCGGCCGTCGGCGCTTGCCGTCGCGTGCGAGCCGCTCCTCGCGGATTGAACGTCCGGCCGAGGGCTCGCGGAGCTTCACCTCGGCCGTCCGTGAGACGACCGCGGCGCCTGCTTCCGTCCGCCGGCTCCCGCTCACGTCACTCGGTCTTCACGGCGTGGCCACCGAACTCGTTCCGGAGCGCGGCCAGGACCTTGGCGCCGTACGAGTCGTCCTGGCGCGAACGGAAGCGGGTCTGCAGTGACAGGGTGATGACCGGCGCCGGGACGTCGCGGTCGATCGCCTCCTGGACGGTCCAGCGGCCCTCGCCGGAGTCGGCGACCCAGCCCTTGAGGTGCTCGAGATCGGGCCCGTTGGACTTGAACGCCAGCGTCGCCAGCTCCAGCAGCCACGAGCGCACGACCGAGCCGTGGTTCCACAGATCGGAGACCTTCTCGAGGTCGAGCCCGTAGTCGGAGGCGTGCAGGATCTCGAAGCCCTCGGCGTAGGCCTGCATCATCCCGTACTCGATTCCGTTGTGGATCATCTTCACGTAGTGGCCCGAGCCCGGCCCGCCGGTGTGCAGGTAGCCGTCCTCGGGCGCCAGGGTTCGGAAGATCGGCTCGAGCGGCGCGACGGCCTCGCGCTCACCGCCGACCATCAGGCAGAAGCCGTTCTGCAGCCCCCACACGCCGCCGCTCACGCCCGCGTCCACGTAGCGGATCCCGTGCTCGGCCAGCTCCCCGTGCCGGCGCACGTCGTCGTGGAAGTTGGTGTTGCCGCCGTCGACGATCGTGTCGCCCGGCTCCAGGTGCTCCAGGAGCTCCTTGATCTGCGCTTCCGTGGCGTCTCCCGCGGGGACCATGATCCAGGCGGTTCGCGGCTTGGCGAGCGCGGCGACCAGCGCCTCGACGCTGTCCGCTGCCTCGATGGCGTGGCCGGCGGCATGCTCCTCGTCCGCGAGCTCGTGCGCCTTCTCGACTGTCCGGTTGTAGGCGACGACATGGTGCCCGTTGCGAACGAGGCGACGGACCATGTTGGCGCCCATCCGCCCGAGCCCGATGAAGCCGAGATCCATTCCGTCCGCCTCCGCTCGTTGGTCGCCGTCAGGCGAGCGCGCGCCGCACCGCGCGCTCGAGGATCGCCAGGTCGTCTGCGAGGTCATCACCCAGGTGGACCTGGACCACGGTTCGATCGTGCGCCCGAAGCGCCTCCCGGTCGCCGCGCGCCTGGGCGTCGATCAGCCGCCCGAACGTGTACGGCCAGCCGGGGATCGGACGATCGACGGGGTGGTCCGCGGTGAGCTGCAGGAACACGCCGGTCGCCGGGCCGCCCTTGTGGAGCTGGCCGGTCGAGTGCAGGAAGCGCGGGCCGTAGCCGGCGGTCGTCGCGCAGCCCGTGGCCGCGAGCGCCTGGCGGATCCCGGCGATGCGCTCGTCGACCGCCGGCGAGGGGGCGATGAACGCCTGGATGCCGAGGTAGCTCGGCACGGCGAGGGCGCGCAGCGTCGGCCGCAGCGAGTCCGCCAGCGACGCTTCGTCCTGGGCGCGCACGAAGATCGCACCCTGGTCCGATCCGTCGTCGCCGCCCTCGGCCGCGCCGCCGAGGACGCGCCGGGTGCGCTCCTTGGCTTCCTCGACGTTCGGCTGGTCGAACGGATCGATCCCGAGCACGGCGCCCGCGAACGCGGTGGCGATCTCCCAGCGGATCGCCTCGCCGGCCAGGTCGATCGGGTCGTCGAGCTCGATCCGGATCACGGGGTGTCCGGCAGCTTCCAGGGCGTCGAGCAGCGACTTCCTCGCGCCAGGGGAACCACCATCGCCCTCCGACAGCGACACGTCCACGAAGGCGCGATCCGTCCCGTACGCCGCCGCGGCGCGGACGGGCTCGAGGTCGACCGGGACGATCCCGGTGCCGTGCTTCCCCGTCGACTCGGCCAGGAGCTGCTCCGCCCACGCCCCGAAGCTCGAGATCGCGTCATCGGCGAGGAAGGTCAGCTTGTCGCGCCCGTCCCTGGCCAGGCTCCCGATCGTCAGGCCCAGCAGGAGGCCGGGATTGCCCGCCGCATCCGTCGTGCGGCACGCGTCGAGCATCTGGGCGCCGGTCTCGAGCAGGGCATCGATGTCGATGCCGATGAGGGACGCCGGCGCGAGCCCGACGTAGGTGAGCGCGGAGTAGCGGCCGCCGACGTCTGGCGGGTTCAGGAACCGCTCGCGGAGCTCGTCGTGGTGGGGGATCGCGTCGAGGCTCTTGCCCGGATCGGTGATCACGGCGAAGAACTCGCCCGGTCGCTGGTCCGAGCCCCGCTCGTCGAGCGCAGCCTCGACGCGCGCCCAGGCGTCGGCCATGAACGCGAGCGGCTCGGTTGTGGTGCCTGACTTGCTGGCCACGATCCACAGGGTCTCGAGCGGGTCGAGGTCGTCGACCGTCGCCGCGACCGCGGCCGGGTCGGTCGAATCGAGGATGCGCAGCCCGAGGTAGCCCTCGATCGTGCCGAACGTCCGATGCAGGATGTCCGGCGCCAGGCTGGAGCCGCCCATGCCCATGACCACGGCGGTGTCGAAGCCGGCCTCGCGAGCGCCATCGCCGAAGCCCTCGAGCGCTGCGGCCTGGAGCGCGAAGTGGGCCGGAGCGTCCAGCCAACCGAGCCGGCCGGCGATCGCCTCCGCCGCTTCGCCGTCGTTCGTCCAGAGCGTGGTGTCGCGCTCGAACAGCCGCGCGGCCCAGGACTCAGCGGTGGCCTTCGCGGCGGCGGCATCCAGGCGCGCCTGCGCCTCGGCCGGAAGGCGGATCGTCATTCGTGCGGCCATCAGCTGCCCTCGATCGTCGCTCGCTCGATGGCGAGGACCTTGTCGAGCCGGCGCCGGTGGCGCGGCTCGCCGCTGAATGTTGCCCGCAGGAACGCGAGCGAGCATTCCAGCGCCGGCTCCGGGCCGATGACGCGGGCCCCGAGCGTCAGCACGTTCATGTCGTCGTGCTCGACGCCCTGGTGCGCCGAGTACGTGTCGTGGCACACGGCGGCGCGCACGGCCCGGACCTTGTTGGCGGCGACGCTCGCCCCGACGCCCGAGCCGCAGATCAGGATGCCCCGCTCGACCGCACCGTCCCGGACCGCCTCCCCGATGCGCCGGGCGAAGTCCGGGTAGTCGTCGTTGGGGTCGCTGCCATCGCCGCCGAGGTCGACCAGCTCGTCGTCGGGCCGTGCCTCCGCGACGCGTCGAAGCAGCTCGCGCTTCAGCCCGGCGCCGGCGTGATCGGCGGCGAAGCCGACCTTCACGAGTGGCCCGGGTCGGTGCTGCCCGTCCGATCGACGCCAGGGCCGCCACGCGTGCCGTGCTCGCTCGCCTCCGCCATCCCGGCCGCCTCCACCGCGCCGCCCGCGACCGCCTCCGGGCCGGTGGGCATCGGATGGCCGATCCCGAGACCGGCCGGCTGGTGGCCGGGATCGAGGGTTGGGACCCGGCCGCGCAGGCCCTCGCGGACGACGCGGCGGGCGACGTCGGCGACCCGCTCCGGCGTGAAGCCGAGCTTCTCGAAGATCGTGCCCGCCGGCGCCGAGGCCCCGAAGTGGTCGATCCCGACGATCGCGCCGTCGTCGCCGGCGTAGCGCTCCCAGCCGATGCTCGCGCCGGCCTCGATCGTCACACGCTTCCGCGCCCCACGCGGGATGACCGACTCGCGGTAGGCGTCGTCCTGCGCGTCGAACAGCTCCCAGCACGGGAGCGAGACGACCCGCGCCGAGATGGCGGATGCGTCAGCCTCCAGTGCCTCCGCGGCCTTCATGGCGAGCTGCAGCTCGGAGCCGGTCGCGATCAGCACGACGTCTGGCGCCTTGCCGGCGTCCTCGCCGCGCGCCCTGCGCAGGACGTACCCGCCGCGCGCGACGCCGTCGCCGGCGAGCTCGGCGGTGCCCTCGAGCGTCGGGAGCTTCTGGCGGGTGAGCGACAGGGCGATGGGCCCGCCGCGACGCTCCACCGCCACGCGCCACGCCACCGTCGCCTCGTTCGCGTCACCTGGCCTGATGAACCACAGGTTGGGCATCGCCCGCAGCGCCGCGTAGTGCTCGACGGGCTGGTGGGTGGGGCCGTCCTCGCCGAGGCCGACCGAGTCGTGGGTCCAGACGTAGATCACGTGGAGCCCGGCGAGGGCGGCGAGGCGCACCGAGCCGCGCATGTAGTCGCTGAAGTTCAGGAACGTGCCGACGTACGGGATGAAACCGCCGTGGTAGGCGAGCCCGTTGGCGGCGGCGCCCATCGCGTGCTCGCGGACCCCGAACCACAGGTTCCGGCCCGGCACATTCGGTTCGAAGTCGCCGCCGTCCCTGACCATTGTCAGGTTCGACTCGGACAGGTCCGCCGCCCCGCCGAAGAGCTCCGGGACCGGTCCGGCGAGCGCCTGGATCGCGTTCTGGCTGGCGTTCCGCGTGGCGAGCTCCTCGCCCACGGCGTACCTCTTCAGCCCGCTGAACGCGTCGGGCCGGAGGCGGCCGAAGCTCCGTCGCTTGAACTCCGCGGCTTCGGTCGGGTAGGCGTCGCGATAGGCGTCGTAGCGCCGCTCCCAATCTCGGTATAGCGCTTCGCCCGCGACCACCGCCTCGCCCATGTACTCGCGGACCGCATCGGGGACGTAGAAGTGCCTGTCCGGATCCCAGCCGTAGAACTCCTTTGTCAGCCGGACCTCGTCCTCGCCGAGCGCCTGCCCGTGCGCCTTCTGGGTGTCCTGGCGATGCGGGCTGCCATAGCCGATGTGCGTCCGTACCGCGATGAGCGACGGCCGCTCGTCGTCCTGCGCGCCGCGGATCGCCGCCTCGATCGCCCCGAGGTCGTTGCCGTCGTCGACCCGGTCGACGCCCCAGCCGTACGCCTCGAACCGCTCCAGCACGTCTTCCGACCAGGCCATGTCCGTGGGTCCGTCGAGCTGGATGTGGTTGTCGTCGTAGAGCACGAGGAGCCTGCCCAGCCGAAGGTGCCCGGCCAGCGACGCGGCCTCGGAGGCGACGCCCTCCTGGAGGTCGCCGTCGGAGGCGATGACGTAGGTCCGATGGTCGACGATGGCGTGGCCATCGCGGTTGAACTCGCCCGCGAGGCGCCGCTCGGCGATGGCCATGCCGACCGCGTTGCCGAAGCCCTGGCCGAGCGGGCCGGTCGTGGCCTCGACGCCGGGCGTGAGCCCGTGCTCGGGGTGGCCGGGCGTGCGCGAGCCCCACTGCCGGAACTGCTCGAGCTCCTCGAGCCCGAGGCCGTAGCCCGTGAGGTGCAGCAGCGAGTACAGGAGCATCGAGGCGTGGCCGGCCGACAGCACGAAGCGGTCTCGATCGGGCCAGGTGGGACGGCTCGGGTCGTGGCGCAGGAACCGCGTCCAC
Organism: Patescibacteria group bacterium; assembly: GCA_035495215.1. Taxonomy (GTDB): domain Bacteria; phylum Chloroflexota; class Limnocylindria; order Limnocylindrales; family CSP1-4; genus UBA5189. The sequence goes on along the minus strand of DATJGH010000080.1, from coordinate 8,397 downwards.
AGCACGAACGCCATCGGCGCGGCGCCCATCGGCGCGCCCGGATGCCCGGAGTTCGCCTTCTGCACCGCGTCCATCGACAGGGTGCGGATGGTGTCGATCGCCAGCCGTTCGAGTGTTGGCGTCGTCGACACAGTCATCGTTGCCGGAATCGTACCAACGCGCCTGCCCGGCGACCTTGAACGAAGGGTCGCATCGCTACCATCCGCGTTGTGACGGCCGCCCCCACGAGCCCCGTTCGCCCCGCCCCGCCGCGGGTGCTGGTCCTCGGCGATCTCGTGCTCGACGTCGTCCTCCATGCGTCGACCCCGATCGAGAGCGGCACGGATGTCCCGGGTCGCGTCGAGATCCGCCTCGGCGGCTCGGCTGCCGTGTGTGCGCGCTGGCTCGCCCAGCTGGGCGCACGCTCGACGCTCGTGTGCGCGGTCGGGCGCGACGGCGCCGGCCGGTCGCTGATCGCGCAGCTCCGCCGTGACGACGTCAACGTGCGCGCGGTGCGCGTCGCCGGGCATCGCACGGGCCGGATCGGCGTGCTCGTGGCCCCGAGCGGCGAGCGCTCGTTCGTCGCCGATCGGCGCGCGGCGGTGCGCATGGAGCCGGACGACCTCAAGCCGGAGTGGTTCGACAACCTCGACCTGATCCACCTGCCGGCCTACTCGCTGCTCGTGGAGCCGCTCGGCAGCGCCAGCGTGCGCGCGGTCGAGCTGGCCCGATCACGAAGCCAGCGCGGCGTCCGGGTCTCGGTGGACCTCGCTTCGGTTGGTCCACTGCTGGCGCATGGGCGCCGCGAGGCGCGCGAGATGATCGCCAACCTCCGCCCGGACCTGCTCTTCGCCACCGAGCCTGAGGCGGAGGCGTTGCTCGGGCGGCACGTCCCCGAGGGGCTCCTCGACCTCGCGGCCGTCGCGGTGATCAAGCGCGGGGCGCGCGGCGCGCGCGTCTACGCCCGCATCGACCACGGCCAGACCGAGGCCGAGCCGCCGCTCCAGTTCGACGTTGCCACCACGCCCGTGCCGTCCGAGGACACGACCGGCGCGGGCGACGCCTTCGATGCGGGCTTCATCGCCGGCTGGCTCGCTGCGCTCGCCGGTGGCCGGACGGGCGCCGACGCGCTGCATCGCGCGACCATCGCCGGCCACCGGGCGGCGGCGCGCCACCTGCGCAGCCCACGCTCGGAGCTGCCGGCCGGATGAGCGGCGCCACGGCCGGCATCTCGGCCGGCGTCGTCGAGCGGTTGCAGGTCGCGCCCGAGGTCGCGGCGGCGCTCGCGGCGGCGCGGCCCGTCGTGGCCCTCGAGTCGACGCTGATCAGCCACGGCCTCGCCTGGCCGGACAACCTCGCCGTCGCCCGGGCCGCCGAGACGGCCGTCCGCGAGTCGGGCGCCGTCCCGGCGACGGTCGCCATCCACGGCGGCCGGATCCTCGTCGGGCTGGACGACGCCGCGCTCGGGACGCTGGCGCGTGCGGACGCAGGCTCCGTCCTGAAGGCCGCTCGGCCGAGCCTCGCACCGGCGCTCGTGGCCGGTGGCTGGGCGGCCACGACGGTCTCGGCGACGATGCTCGCGGCGCACGCCGCCGGGATCTCCGTGTTCGCGACCGGCGGCATCGGCGGCGTCCACCGCGTCGCGGGCGGCGGTTCCGGGGCGGTGTCGCTGGACATCTCGTCGGACCTCGACGAGCTTGCCCGGACGCCGGTGGCGGTGGTCTGTGCCGGCCCGAAGGCGATCCTCGACGTGCCCAACACGCTCGAGGTGCTCGAGACCCGCGGCGTGCCGGTGGTCGCCGTCGGCCAGCCGGAGCTGCCCGGCTTCTACGCCCGCAGTGCCGGGATCGCCGCGCCCTTCAGGGTCGACGACGAGGCTGCGGCCGCCACGCTCGTCGCGACCCATCTCGCGCTCGGGCTTGGATCAGGGATCCTCGTCTGCGTCCCGGTCCCCGTAGAGTCAGCACTCCCGGAGGCCGTCGCCGCGGATGCCGTCGAGCAGGCCATCGGCGACGCCCGGGCCGGCGGCGTCCACGGCCCGGAGCTCACGCCGTGGCTGCTCGCCCGCATCGCGGCCCTGACCGACGGCGCATCCGTGCGCGCGAACACCGCGCTCATCGTCAACAACGCGGGGTTCGCGGGCAGGCTCGCGACCCACCTCGCCAGCCGCCTCGCCGGCGCGCCCGACGGTGCCCAGAACCATCACCGCCCGGGCGCGTCGCCGTCCGTTGCCGCTCGCTCGGGCCATCGGTAGACTGGTTCGCACGCGCTGCACGACGTCGCCTGGGAGAGCGGATGCGGATCTACGAGGGAAGTCCCCGGCAGGACTGGGAAGAGGTACTGCGCTCGGTCGGGGGCTATCTCGATGACCGGGGCATGCGCTCGGTCATCTTCCTGGAGACCGACAACGGGTTCATCGTCCAGGGCCTTTCGATCCAGAGCTCGACCGGGCCGGGCGAGGCAATCGGCCAGGCGAATCGCGAGACGCTGACGCTCCACGATGACGACGTCAGCCGGTTCATGGACGAGGCCATCAAGCGCCGCGGCCAGAAGAACGAGGACCCCGGCCCGAACCACTACGAGCAGCAGCTGCGGGTCATCGGCCGCTACATCGACGAGCAGCACCCGCGCGACATCTTCTTCTTCGAGGTCGATGGCTCGTACATCGCCCGGATCACCGTGAACGGGCCGAGCGGGCTCCGCCAGGAGCTCATCGAGATCACCCGCGACGACATCACCGAAATGATCGCCAAGGCTCCCGAGCTGCGGCGCAGCAACCAGCCCCCGCAGGGCTGATCGAACTGGAGGCATCTCAATGAAGGCGCTCAAGACCGTCGCGGTCGCACTCGGCATCACGCTCGGGGCGATCCTGGTCATCCCGCTCATCGTGCTGGCCGGGCTCTTCGTCTGGCTCAAGCTCACCGAGGAGGACGACGAGGAGGCCCTCGAACTCGACGAGGACGTCTAGCCCGGGATCACAGCTGGTCGACGCCCGCCGGCATCCGGCGGGCGTTTCGATTCGGCGGCGGACTACCAGCGCTCCCAGTGGGCGAACTCCTCGAACGGGAGCCAGCCGCGTTTGAGACTCGGTGACCGTTGGTCCGGGAGGGGCCGCCCGACGGGGATCACGCCGATCGGATGGAACTCGGAGGGCAAGCCCAGAACCGCCTGGAGGCCAGGCACGTCCTGCGGTCCGGCGAAACCGGCCGCGAGGCCCGCGTCGTGCGCCGCGAGCATCAGCACCATCGCGGTCTTGCCAATGTCGACCCACCAGTACGGCGTCGGCCAGTCCTGCTCGCCCTCAGGCGTCCCGCCCTTGTCTGCCTCCGCGTAGCGCCGGCGGTAGACGAGCTCGCTGACGCAGGGCACGAACTGCGCGGCGCACTCGCTGATCCACGGCCCCATCCCCATCTCGACGTAGCCGGCCTCATCGCACGTCGCGGCGACGCGCCTGCGTTGTTCGGGGTCGGTGACGATGATCACGCGCTGCCCCTGGGAGAAGCCGGCTGAGGGAGTTCGCTGTGCGAGCCGGGCGATCCCCTCGAGGACCGCGCGATCGACCGGCGTCGTCTCGAACCGCCGGACCGTTCGACGTTTTCGGACCAGCGCCGTGAATTCCATGCCGAGATGGTCGCGCAACCCGGATGGTCGCGATAGGCCGTTTCGGCGAAGGACGACCCGGGAGGCCGCCGCCGTGGCCACGCGGTCATGATCCTGATCGAGGCGCCCGACCCCGGGAGCTTCGACGGCTTCATCGCCGAGGCCATGCCCAACGTGGAGTCCTTCCACTTCGGGTAGGCGCCGCCAGAGGGCAAGGCGAACACCGACTCCCAGCTGTCCGCACCGAATCGGCCAGAACGGCGGTGCCAAAGCCGCCCGCGACCGCTTTCAGGATTCGCGCACGGGGGCGGTTTTCGGTAGCATTCGAAAAACCCCCGGAGGCGCCCGATCCATGTCGAAGTATGTCTTTGTGACCGGAGGGGTCACCTCCTCCCTGGGCAAGGGAATCACCGCCGCGAGCATCGGTCGGATCCTCAAGGCGCGGGGCCTTTCCGTCTCCATCCTCAAGCTGGATCCGTACATCAACGTGGATCCGGGCACGATGAGCCCGTACCAGCACGGCGAGGTCTTCGTCACCGATGACGGCGCCGAGACCGACCTCGATCTCGGGCACTACGAGCGGTTCATCGACGAGAACCTGACCCAGCTGTCCAACGTGACCACCGGCCGCATCTACCAGGCCGTGATCGCCAAGGAGCGCCGGGGCGACTACCTCGGCGGCACCGTCCAGGTGATCCCGCACATCACCAACGAGATCAAGGAGCGGATCACCCGCGTCGCGCGCGACGGCAGCCCGGACGTGGTCATCGTCGAGGTCGGCGGTACGGTGGGCGACATCGAGAGCCTGCCCTTCCTCGAGGCGATCCGCCAGATGCGCAAGGACGTCGGGCGCGCGAACGTCCTGTACGTGCACGTGACCCTGCTGCCCGCGCTCGCCGCGACCGGTGAGCTCAAGACCAAGCCCACGCAGCACTCGGTCAAGGAGCTGCGCGGGATCGGCATCCAGCCCGACGTCATCGTCCTTCGGTCGGACCACGAGGTGCCCGACGAGATCCGCGAGAAGATCGCGCTGTTCACGGACGTCGCCACCGACGCGGTCATTCCGGCCCCGACCGCCGAGACGATCTACGAGGTGCCCCTCCAGTTCGAGGACTTCGGGCTCGGCCGGCTGATCGTGCGCGAGCTCGGGCTCGGCGATCCCGAGGCGGCGCCCGACCTCACCGAGTGGCGTGCCCTCGTCGCCAAGATCAAGCGCGATAAGCCCGAGCTCGAAATCGCGCTCGTGGGCAAGTACATCGAGCTGCCCGACGCATATCTCTCCGTCACCGAGGCGCTCAAGCACGCCGGCTGGGCCCATGACGTCGACGTCAAGGTGCGCTGGGTCGACTCGGAGGCGCTCACGAAAGAGAACCTGCACTCGAAGCTCGATGGCGCGGCGGGCATCGTGGTGCCGGGTGGGTTCGGCCACCGCGGCATCGAGGGCAAGGTGCTGGCGGCGCACTTCGCCCGAGACCACAAGGTGCCGTACCTCGGCCTGTGCCTCGGGCTCCAGTGCGCGGTCATCGAGTTTGCGCGCGAGGTGGTCGGGTCGAAGGACGTCAACTCGACCGAGTTCGACATGTTCACCTCGAACCCGGTCATCGACTTCATGCCCGACCAGCGCGAGCTGGAGGACAAGGGCGGCACGATGCGCCTAGGGCTCTACCCGGCAAAGCTCACCCCGGGATCGAAAGCCGCGGCGGCGTACGGCCAGGAAGTGATCTACGAGCGCCACCGCCACCGGTTCGAGGTCAACAACCAGTACCGCGCCACCCTCGAGGGCGCGGGCATGCTCCTGTCCGGGCAGTCACCCGACGGCAGGCTGGTCGAGATCGTGGAGCTCCAGGACCACCCGTGGTTCGTGGCCAGCCAGTTCCACCCCGAGTTCAAGAGCCGCCCCGAGCGCCCGCACCCCCTGTTCGACGGCTTCATCGCCGCGGCGCTGGGCGACGGGCGACGAGCCGTGGCCCCGAAGACGGCGATCGCGGCAAGGGAGGACCACACGCCCGAGGCCGCCAAGCCCAGGGTTACCGCCGCCGGGGGCTGATTCGCCCGAACGCCACGGCCCGGGCGGCGTACCTTCGCCGCGGAGGAGGGCCGATCCGTGCGTCGAACCAACCTGAGCCTGTACTACCTGGCGGGCTACCTCGTTCCTGCGGGACTCCTGCTGCTCTTCGTGCCGGAGTTCGCGACGAAGCTCCTGCTCTCGAACCGGACGTACGACTACGCGCCCTTCCACCTCGCCGGGGTGCTGCTGCTGGTGATCGGGATCCTGGTCGTCCAGATCATTCGCCACAGGCTCGAGCAGCTGTACACGACCACGCTCGTGGCACGCGCCCTGATCAGCGCGACGCTCCTGTGGCTCTTCCTCACGACCGGTGACCCGTTCTTCGCGGTCGTGCTCGTGATCGTGCTGATCGGGGTCGCACTGACGGGTGCGAGCTACTACCTCGACCGACAGGCAAGGTCCTGACCTCGCGTCAGGCGGATTCGGGCGACGCCAGGTGACGGGTCCGCCGTGGCGGCTTGCGCTCGCCGGCCGTCGACGGCGTTTCGGGCCGCCGCGACTGCCTCGGTGGCGGAATCGGCGGCAACTCCGTGAGGCCGGCAATCGGCTCGAACGCGAATCCCGGCTGCTCAGCGACGAAACGCTCGTAGACCGTTTGACGAGGCGCCGATTGGGAGAAGCGGGCCGCCTGCACTGACGGCCGTCGCCAGCGCGGGATGTTCTCCTCCCCCGGAAGGATCGGGTCCGGCCCGTCGCCGGGAGGGTGAACGGCGGCCGCCGGCCGTGGCGATACAGGGGGCGGTTCGGGTGGCAATGTGACCTTGCCGCCATCGTTCGGTTCCTCGCGCGGCCGACGCCCCACCACGAGCAGCAGGATGCCGGCGCCACCGAGGAGCGCGAGCGAGACCACGATCGGCATGACCGGCAACGGACTGCCTCCTCCCGGCGTGATCGCCCCGGTACCGCCGGCGATCAACCACGGATCGCCGCCGCCGGTCTCGCTGGGAGAGCTGTCGATGGTGGACACTGGAGCTCGAGTCGCCTTTGGCTTGCGAGTCGGCTTCGGCGTCGGCTTCGGGGTCGCCTTCGGCTTGGGGGCCGGTTTGGGGGTGGGCCTCGGAGTTGGCTTGGGCGTGGGCTTGGGCGTGGGCTTGGGCGTGGGCTTCGGCGTGGACTTCGGCGTGGGCTTCGGCGTGGGCGTCGGGGCGGTCACCGTGATGCTCGCGGGATCCGGGTTGGTCACGAACCGGATGGTGCCGTTGTGTCCGCCCGAGAACGTGTACGTGTGGGTCCCGGCGGCGAGCGTCGTCGAGTACGAAAACGTCGTGCCACTGGCGAGGTTCACGGGACCGACCGGCGCCATGCTGACGCCCGTTCCACCGTCGATCGAGACGCGCACGAAGTAGGGCGTACGAGCGAGAAGGTCCTGGTAGGTGACGGAGAACGTGAACGTCGTCGAGGTCGTCCCGCTCGACGGCGTGGCGGTGCCGTTGCACAGGTACGTGCGAACGCCCGGCGAGGTCGGGCAGCTGGCGGCCGCCGCGTCGCTCACCCCGACCGCGAGCGCCCCACCGAGTCCGAGGACGAGTGCGAGGAGTGCAGACACCACGCCCGGCATCGTCGATGCGCGCCTACGTCGGCGGCGGGGGCGTGCCGGAATCCGCGGGAGCGGAGCACGACCATTCGGCATTTGGCGCCAACCTACGGGACGAATGGGCCGGTCGTCGCTGACCCACCTTTCCCAGCCCCGTTGCACGATTGGTCCGGCCGCCCCGGCGTGGGCTCCGCCGCTCGAGATTGCGCTCGCGATCATCTCGGCCGGCGCGGACCGAACCGGGCCAGGAAAAAGGGCCCCACCGGCGCGAGCCGTAGAATCGGCGCCACTCCAGCGATCAACACGCGACCAACGACATTCGGGAGCCGAGCATGAAGCTCTTCCTCGACACCGCCGACATCGAAGAGATCAGGACCGTCAACTCGTGGGGCGTCCTCGATGGCGTCACCACCAACCCGACCCTCTTCAGCAAGGTCAAGGGCATGACCTACGAGGAGGTCCTCAAGGAGATCTGCGCGATCAACAGCGGACCGGTGTCCGCGGAGGTGGTCGCCGACGATGTCGAGGGCATGCTCCGCGAGGGCCGGCACTACGCGAAGCTGGCCGACAACATCGTGGTCAAGGTGCCGATGTCGGAGAACGGCCTCGCGGCCATGAGCCGCTTCAAGGCCGAGGGCATCAAGACCAACTGCACGCTGATCTTCACGGCCAACCAGGGCCTGCTCGCGGCCAAGGCCGGCGCGTCGCTGCTCTCGCCCTTCGTCGGGCGCGTGGACGACATCAACGAGGACGGGATGCAGGTCATCCGCGAGCTCGCCGAGATCATCCGGTTCTTCGAGTACGACGCGGAGGTCCTGACCGCCTCCGTCCGACACCCGCGGCACGTCACCGAGGCGGCGCTCAACGGCTCCCACATCGCGACGCTGCCGTTCAAGGTCTTCCAGCAGATGGTTCACCATCCGCTCACCGACAAGGGGATCGTCCAGTTCAAGCGCGACTGGGAGGCCGCTCGGGCGACGCTCGACGGGGGCGCCAGGTCCCCGGGTGCGAAGGAGACTGCGAAGGTCGGCTGAGCGCGTCAGGTCGGCGGCAGCCCGGCCGTCACTCGAACCGCGACTGGTCAGCCGATGAGGCGGTGCAGCCGTCTGAATGTGGGTCGAAAGCCCATGCCGCGCCAGGCGCGGTCGGCCTCGGTGTTCGTCGAGCGCCAATCGGTCGCGATCGAGCGGTAGCCCTGGTCGCGCGACCAGGAGAG
>DATJGH010000079.1:0-12966 GCA_035495215.1 Patescibacteria group bacterium | reverse complement strand
AAGCCCTTGTCCTTCATCTTCTTCACGACGGAGCGGACGTCGACCTCGTCGAGGCTCCGATTGGGTCGGACGTAGGTCACCGCGATGACGAAGCCGGTCATCTCGTCGCAGGCATAGACGACCTTCGCGAGAAGGCTCGTGCGCGGGACGCCCGTGTGGTCGCCGTGGCCGAGGATCGCCTCGACGACGTCGTCCCGGTAGCCCTGGCGGCGCAGCTCCTCGGCGCCGCCGAGCGGGTGGTTCGCGGGGTCGCGCTCGTAGTCGAAGTCGTGCAGGAGGCCGGCCGAGCGCCACACATCGAGCTCATCGCCGGTGATCCCGAACCTGTGCTCGCCGTACCACGCGACGGCCGCCTCGACGGCCAGGCCGTGCCGGCGCAGGGCGTCGGTCTGCGTCCAGTCGCACAGCAGCCGCCAGGCGTCGGCGCGGGAGGGCATGGCCCGAGGGTACGCGAGCGCCCGGGGAACTGGAGGCCATCGACGGTCGTCCCACGGCCGATGCACCATCCGCGCATGCGCGCCCTGTCACTGGCCGCGAGCCTCCTGGTGGCCACCCTCGCCGCCTGCAGCGCCGCCGGTGCGCCAACGCCGACGCCCGTCCCGACCGTGCGGCCCACGCCCACCCCGATCGTCGCTCGTGTCTCCAGCCCGGCGGACGCTGCCGCCCTGGTGATCGCCACGAACCCGATCTTCAGCGGCACGATGGAGCTGCGGCCGGATGTGATCGGCGCGTCGCGCTGGTGGACGGCGACAGCGTTGCCGAGTGGTGGCTACCGCGTCGAGCTGACGATCGGCTGGGGCGACTGCATGGCGGGCTGCATCGAGCGCCACGTCTGGACGTTCGACGTCGACGCCAACGGCGCCGTCAAGCTCGTCAGCGAAACCGGCGATTCCGTCCCGAGCGACCTGCCGGCCTGACTCGCGAACCGCGCCGCCGAGGCGGGGCTACTTGATGAGCTGGACCCCGATCGCCTTGGAGCCGGTGCCCGAACCCACGCCCGCGCCCACCGTGCCCGTGGCCATCACGTGCATGAACCTCCCGACCAGGCACGACGTGGCCCCATTGCCGGTATCGCATTCCGCCGTGTTGTTGCCCTGCAGATAGGCGGCGTGCAGCCCGTTGCAGCCGGGCACGGTGGGGCCGCACAGCTCGAAGAACGCGAAGCTCGGCATCCGGTACCACATGTTCGAGCCATTGCCCCCCAGCGAACCGGCCGGGCACCCGTAGTTCGGCGCGGTGACGATCTCCGGCTGGGTGCTGACCGGATCGCTGCTGTTGCCGGGATTGCAGGTCAGATCGAACTGCGGGACGAGGACCGTGGTGCCTTCCCATGTCCGGATCGCGTCCTCCAGGCTCATCGCGCACGGGCCGCCGCCACCGTTCGGGTTGCCGGCGGCGGTCACGTACTGCCAGGACGGCAGGTCGATCGCCGGGTTGTCGGCGGTCAGGACGGAGCACACGACCTCGCCGGCGCCGCCGGACTTGGGCGTCCAGTCGAGCCAGCCGACGTTGCCCGACGAGGTGGAGCACAGCGGGACCCTGTAGACGATGTTGAACGTCCACGGCGTTCCTGTGTCGACCGGGTTGTGCTGGCCATCGCAGCCGATCGCGTTGACCGGCATCGCCAGCGGCATGAGCGCGCAGTAGTGGCCCTCCGTCGCATCGCAGTAGCCCTGCAGATAGCCGGCGACCGCGGTGGCGCGCGTGTTGACCCGGAAGCTGCGGATGCCGATCGCGCCGGCCACGTAGGTGCCCACATCCTTTCGAGCCACGATCAGGACCCCGGCCACGGGACCGACCAGGCGGTTCGGGCAGTCCGGCGCGGTCGCGGTGCCACCGGGGAGCGCGTTCGTGGTGTTGCCCACGGTCAGAGCAACGGCCAGGTTCTCGGTCCGGTCCGCGTTGATCGCGCCGGAGCCGTCGATCCGCAGGGGAATCCCGCAGATGTCTGTGTAATAGGCCGCCTCGAGGGTGATGCCGTTGGCCGCCGCGGTCTGGGCCAGGCGTGCCGCGATGTTCGTGTCCCAGCCGCCCGAAGGCTCCACAGCCCCCGCAAGGCGCCCGGCGAGCATGACGGCGCCGGCCTCGGCGGTGGCGTCTGCCCCGTTCTGGGTGACCCGCTGCTGGGCGAGGACGTTGCCGCCATCGACGATCGTGCCGACCATCGCCACCGCGACGACGATCGCGACGACCATGATCACGATGGCCTGGCCCGTCTGGGTGCGGCGCGCGGCGAGGGACGTGACGACTCGCCGGCCGATCACGGGAACACCCGCTCGATCGGCATCTCGGAGGTCTGGCTCATCGTGAACGAATGGATGACCCAGTTGAGGAACGGGGTCGACACGGCGTAGTCGTAGGTGACCGTGATCGCCGCGATGCAGCCGACGTGGAGCGTCGGGTCGCAGGCGAGCGTCGTGCTCGGCGGCGAGGCATACGAGACGGTCACGTTGGCCGAGGAGATGCCCAGCGCGCCGCCCGCCGCGATCGCGCAGCCGCGGATCGACCAGTGCGGCTCGTACGGGTCCTCGATCGGCCGGCTCTCGTCGCAGTCGGTGACCGCAGAAAGCTGGTTCACGGCCGCGACGCGTGCGCCCTGCCGGGCGGCGTTCGCGATCGTGTTCCAGGCGAACACGGCCCGACCGATCTCGATGAACGCCACGATGACGAGCACGATGATCGGCAGCACGAAGGCAAACTCGACCAGGCTCTGGCCGTGCTGGCCGCGGCGCCGGCTGCGACGGAGGAGGGGGCTCGTCACGGTGCGTTGCTCCGGACCGTGATGCCGCTTGTGCACGCCACTGGCGTGCCCACCGTCAGGCTCTGCCACTGGATGCGGTAGTTCGGCGGCACGAGGGGCGAGAAGATGACCTGTCCGCTGAAGCCGGCGGCGAACCAGTCCTGCTGGGCCTTGTTCGTCTGCTCGTTGAGGAGGCTGATCACCGTGCACGTCACCGGCGTCGGCGCGGGGGTGGGCGTGTCACTGGGGCCTGGGGTCGGTGTTGGCGTGGGCGAGGGCGTCGGGGTGGGCGATGGCGTCGGCGTCGGTGAGGGCGTCGGTGCGGGAGTCGGGATGCCCTCGATCAGGCCCGACCGGACCGGGAACGCGGACGAGGCGCTCACCGGGATGGGGTTGCCGGTGATCGCGCCGATGAACGGCGTGATGAGGCCGAAGCTGCAGGTGAGCTTGACCTCGGCCGGCGCCCCGATGCTCGTGCCGCTGCCGAAGGTCGGGTCGGGGATCGCGCCGAGCGTGCAGTTGATGTTCGAGGCTTCGGTCGTGACCAGGCGGTTGTACTCGGCCTGGACGGCGAGGTTGTAGGGCAGCGTCCACGCATCGGGATTCATCGCTGCGTAGTTGGCCGCCTCACGCGCCGCGTTGTTGAGCGCGACCCAGCCCAGGAAGACGCGCCCGAAATCGAGCCCGAACAGCACCATCAGCAGGACCATCGGGATGGTCAGCACGAACTCGGCCAGGCTCTGTCCGGAGCCGCCGAGTCGTGTCTTGCGCGCGTCACCAGGTCGCGCACGCGCGCGACCGGTGCGTGACGTCAGGGTGCTCGCCATCGACCATGAAGTCTTCGCAGGGGACCTGTCACGTCACCTTGCCATTGGTTCGGGACCGCAACAGCCGGTGGTACTGCCCCAGATGAGCTAGGTCGTCGGATCAGGAGTCGGTGGCCGGTGGCTCCCCGGGCAGGAGGATGGTGAACGTCGCGCCGACGGCGCCCTCCGGGGCCTCGAGGGCGAGGTCGCCGCCCATCGCGCGGCACAGGGAGCGGGAGACATACAGGCCCAGGCCGGTGCCCTCGGCCCGCACCCCGGCGGCGCCACGCTCGTAGCGATCGAAGATGCGCTCGCGATCCTCGGGGCGGACGCCCGAGCCCTGGTCGGCGATGGTGATGGCGAGTCGCGCATCGGCCGGGCGAGCTGCCACGCGAGCGCGAATCGGCGTTCCCCCGCCGTAGCGGACCGCATTGTCGAGGAGGGCCCACAGCACCTGGTCGAGCTGGTCCGGATCCGCGATCGCGAGCCAGCCGGCGGCGTCGTCCTCGAGCTCGAAGCCCACGCTGCTCGCGCCGAGCGCATCCCACGCGCGCCGGACGCGAGGCGCGATTGCCAGCACCTCGGTGGCCGGTCGGAGCGTCCCCGATTCGAGACGCGACGTCGCCACGAGCTGGCGGACGATGCGGTACAGCCGATCGGACTGCTCGACGATGATCGCGAGACGCGGATCGGGCTGCTCGGAGCCCATCTGCTCGGCGTAGGCGCGGATGCTCGTGAGGGGCGTCTGCAGGTTATGGCTGATGCCGCGCAGGAACTCGTCCTTCGCCTGGTCGAGCTCGACGAGCTGCAGGCGCTGCCGCTCCACCTGGTCGAACAGCTCGAGGTTGCGAATCGCGACCGCGACCTCGCTGGCGAACAGCTCGAGCAGGTCCTGGTCGGCGGCATCCCAGGCGCGCGTCGCGGGCAGGTGGCCGAGCAGCAGGCCCAGGCGTTCGTCGGGGAGTGCGAGCACCGCGCGGACCGGCCGCGCCTCGCCCGGGATGTCCTCCTCGGGCGGGATCTCGGCCGGGTCGCCCAGCTCGATCCGGGCATCGATCATGCCGAACGCCGCCCTCGCGCTGCGGGTGGCGTGCGCGAGCAGGCGCTCGAGCGAGTCGCGCGGCGACGTCTCGCCGATGGCCAGGAGAATCCGGCGCAGCTCCGCGTTGCGCTGCTCGAGCGCCGCGGCGAGCCGGTTGTGGCTCTCGACCAGCCGGGCAAGCTCGTCTTCGCCGGCGACCTCGACCCGCACCGACAGGTCGCCGGCGGACGCTCGCTCGACCGCGCGCGACACGGCCTTGAGCGGCGCGGTCAGGTTGGTGGTGAGCACATACGCGATCAGGACCGCCACGATGACCGCCGCGGCGAAGACGAACAGCGCCACCCGGACGAGGTTCGGGTCCAGGTCGCCTGTCCGGATGACCTCGACCAGCAGCAGCACCACGCCGAAGACCAGGAGCGGCAGGACTGCGCTCAATACGAGCCCGAGCGTGAGCCTCGCTCGGAACGACATCGACGGCCCGATCCGCTGCGGCTCGGCCCGCGCCCCGGTCGCCGTCGAGAGATCGATCGGCCGCCTCCCGGCGTCGCTCACGCGGTCGGCTGCTGGACGAGGCGGTAGCCGATGCCGCGCACCGTCACGAGGTGGACGGGGTGGTCCGGATCGGGCTCGATCTTCTGGCGCAAGCGGCGCATCGTGACCCACACGTAGGACGGATCGGCGTCGTCGGTATCGCCCCAGCCGCGGTCGAGCAGTGTCTCGGTGCTGACCGTGTTGCCGAGGTTCGCAGCGAGGGCATACAGGAGTCGGGATTCCGTCGGGGTCAGCTGCACGGGCTGGCCCTTGACCGTCGCGGCCCTGCGGCGCAGGTCGAGCGTGAGCTCCGGCCCGAGGATGAGCTCGCGCCGGGGCACCTTGTCGCCGAGCCGGCGCATGACGCGGGCGATCCGCGCCCGGAGCTCTGGGTAGTGGTAGGGCTTGGTGACGTAGTCCTCGGCGACCTCCTCGAGCAGGTCGGCCTTGGAGTCGGCGGTGTCGATCGCGGACAGCACGATGATCGGCAGGTCGGCGCGGGCCTTGATCTCGCGGGCGAGGGTCAGCCCGTCCATGCGGGCCATCATCATGTCGACGATCAGGAGGTCGGGCCAGCCGCCATCGAGGCGCCGCAGCGCCTCCTCACCGTCCCGGGCCGTCTGGATCTCGAAGCCGTCGTTGCGCAGCTGGTCGGCCAGCAGGACGAGCAGGTTCGGATCGTCGTCGACGATGAGGATGCGTGGCGCCCCACCGCCGCCCCGCCATCCACCCGCGAGCATGGCCGGAGGATAGCAAGCGAGATTCGCGCCTCAGGGCGCCTTCGGGTCGAAGAAGCGGCAGCGGTCGCGCAGCGGGCAGGCCATGTGGTTCGGGCGACGTGCGTGGCAGACCAGGCGGCCGTGGCGGATGAGGTTGACGTGGGCCTCGTGCATCTCGTCGGGCTCGAGCATGGCCAGGAAGTAGTCGTGCGCCTCGTCCGCCGTGGCCTTCTTCGGCAGCAGGCCGACGCGATAGCCGACGCGTTCGACGTGGCGGTCGACGGGCATCAACGGCATCCCGAACGAGAACAGCAGGACGACGGACGCGGTCTTGACGCCGATGCCCTTGACGTTGGTCAGCCAGGTGCGCGCCTCGAGGGCCGGCATGTCGCCGAGGAACTCGAGCGAGTAGTCGCCGCGGGCCTCGCGGATGGCCGCGAGGGCGGCCTTGATGCCCTTCGCCTTCTGGTTCGGCAGGCCGCCCGGGCGGATGACCTCAACGAGCTCCTCGAGCGGCGCGGCGTCGACCTGCCCCCAGTCCGGGGGTGCGCCATCGGGCAGCCCGACGCCACCCCAGCCAGGTCCGGGGTTGTGCTGCTCGGCCGGCAGGCCGGACGGATATGCCCGTCGAAGCTCCTTGAAGGCGTGCTCGGCGTTCACATCGGCGCTGTTCTGGGTCAGGATCGTCATGACGAGCTCGCTCGTGGGATCCCAACGCCGAACCCACGGCTGGTGGCCGTACAGCGCGGCAAGGCTGTCGAGCGAGAATCGGACGAGCCCCGGGCGGGTGCGCTCGAGGCGCTTGCGCCAGGCGAGGTACGGATCGGGTTTCCGCCGACGCCGCTTCGCGGGCTTCCTGCGAGCAGGTGGCCTGGTGCCGGTGGGTGCTTTTCTCCCGACGAGCGTCACCCGGCGAGGGTACGACCTGCCGAGAGCAGCCGACCGAGCCGGCGGCCGCAGCGTTCCAGCGGCTCGACGCCGGCCGCGATCGCGGCCTCGAGCGACTGTGGCTTCTCGCCGACACCAACAGCGATCGCGCCGACCTCCCAGAGCGCCGCCTCTCCTGCCGGTTCGATGCCGCCGCCGATGGCGACGCACGGCACGCCCGCGTCCCGGGCCAGCTTCGCGACGCCGAGGGCGGTCTTGCCGAAGGCGGTCTGCGCATCGATCCGGCCCTCGCCGGTCAGGACCAGGCCCGCCCCATCGACTTTCTCGCGCAGCCGGGTTTCCGCCATGACGACGTCGACCCCCGGGACGAGCTTCAAGGATCGGAAGGAGCCGGCAATGGAGAGCAAGCCGAAGGCGGTGCCGCCCGCTGCGCCTGCCCCGGGCGTCTCTCGCTCGTCACGCTCCGTCGCGGCGCCCAGGGCGTCCGCGTATCGGCCGAGCGCGACATCGAGCTGTTCGACCTGCGCCGGCGTCGCGCCCTTCTGCGGGCCATACGTCGCCGCCGCGCCGCGCGGCCCCAGCAGGGGATTGCTCACGTCGCAGGCGATCCGGAGGTCGACCTCGGCGAGCCGTGGGTCGAGGTTCGTGAGATCGACCCGCCCGGCGTCGATCAGCGCACCGAGCGCACGCAGAATCCCGGCGCCCCCATCCGTCGTGGCGCTGCCACCGATCCCGAGCGTGATCGTGCGGATCCCGTCGTCGAGGACCGCACGAAGGACCTCGCCGGTTCCGATGGTCGACGCGTGCACTGGGTCACGTTCCGCCAGCTGGAGTCGCGACAGGCCGGACGCCTCGGCGAGCTCCACCACGGCCCGCGAGCCGTCGGCGGAGCGGAGCCAGCGGGGCGACACGGGTCGGCCGATCGGGTCGGTGGCGGGCGCGCTGCGCCACTCCCAGCCGCCGGCGGCCTCGATCGCGACGAGGGTGCCCTCGCCGCCGTCTGCGAGGGGCGCGAGCAGGATCTCGTCCTCGGGCCGGGCATCGCGCCAGCCGCGGGCGAGGGCGGACGCGACCTCGACCGAGGTCAGCGAGCCCTTGAACGAGTCAGGCGCGATGACGACGCGCAGCCGCCCGCCCTCGGAGGCGCTCATCCGGCAGCAACGCCTGCGCCTGTGCTCAGTCGACGGTCGGGTGGGATCACCTGCAAACGAGCCTTCCGCTATCCACCGACGCGCCGGCCGGGAATCCGATGCCGTCGCCGACTCGTGCTGGAGGGATGTCGGCGTGACCAGTGGCGGACCGACACGGGCCGACAAACCCTGGATAGCGCGAGACGCCCTTGCGTGTGACGGGAACGAGACCCGTGGGGACCGATCCCACGCTGCCAAAGCCTCAAAAGGCGCGAACCTCCCCTGCCTGTGACAGGAGGCGCGGCATCTCGCCCACTTGCGCGCACGCGCGGTCAGCCCGCGAGGGATTCGCTGCGCAGCCCCTGGCGTCGCTCGACGTACTCCGGGATGCGGACCATCGGCGGGCGCTCCAAGTCGGCGAGCTCGAGGACCTCCAGCGACAGCCGCCCGCGCCCGGACCGAGGCAGCTTCATGGTCGAGCCGAGCTCGGCGAAGAGCCGGACCTTGCGCCGCTCCTCGAGCCGCTTCATGACCGCCTGGAGGATCACGAACGACATCGCGGACAGGCCTTCGAGCTCCTGGTTGCGGTGCACGCGCCGCTCGAGATCGACCTGGCCGAGGCCGTCGAGGCCGGACCGCTCGACGACGTCGATCAGATGCCCGATCTCGACCGCGTAGCCCGTGAAGAACGGGATCTGCTCGAGCAGGCTCCGCCGCCCGGCGTACTCGCCCGCCAGCGGCTGGATGAACCCGGAGAGCTCGGGAAAGAAGAGGTTGATCAGGGGCCGGGCGACCAGCTCCGTGACCCGCCCGCCACCGCCTTCGCGCAGGACACCGCCCTGCACGATCGGGCGCTGGTAGTAGGCCTTGACATACTGCAGCCGCGGTTCGTGGAGCAGCGGCCCGAGGGTCCCGTAGACCATCCGCGGGTGCCAGCTGCGCACATCCGTGTCGGCCCAGACGACGAGGTCGCCGGACGTCTCGTACAGCGATTTCCAGAGCGCCTCGCCCTTGCCCCGGAAGCTGCCATACCGGCTCAGCACCTCGTGGTGCTGGATGACGCGGGCGCCCTCGGCCTCCGCGATCTCACGCGTCCGGTCCGTCGAGGCGGAGTCGATGACCACGACCTCATCGAGCAGCGGCACGCGGCCGACCATCTCGCGGATCGCCCGCCGGACGATCGGGCCGATCGTCTCCTCCTCGTTGAGCGTCGGCAGGACGAGGCTCACCGTGAGGCCCTGCTTCTCCTTGAGCTGGGTGAGCCGGCGCAGGTCCGAGAACTCGGCGTGATGGAAGTTCGACTCGCCGAACCAGCGCTCGACGCGGGTCGGCACGGCGCGCGATTCCTCCGCCGCCCGGTCGGCAGCCGCCAGGGACTCGGCACGGGTCGCGAGCTGCTCGAAGGTCTGGCGGCCGATCGTCTCGCGGGTCTTCACGACGACGACCGTCGTCTGCGAGCGCGTGGCGATGGCCTCGGGCATCGCGCCGAAGAGGTGGGCATTGCCGTCGGTCACGCTCGGGGCGGCGGCACCCATGACCACGACGTCCGAGTGATCGGCCTCGCGCAGGATCGCGGCGCGAACGTTCGACGCCTCGCGCACCAGCGTCTCCACCTTGCCATCGGAGTGCTGGCGCACGAAGGAGGCGAGCGCGCGCTCGGCCTGGGCGCGAACCGCGAGGGTGATGCCCGGCGGGACGATGTGGAGCGCGGCGAGCGTTGCGTCGTGGCGGGCCGCGATCGCGCCGCCGACCTGCAGGGCGAGCTCCGCGTGCGGGCCGCCACGCACCGGGACGACCACGCGCTTGAGGTCGCGCACACCTCGTTGCTTGACCACGGCGACGTCGCACGGCGACTCGCGCAGGACCTCCTCGATCGTCGCCGAGAAGGGCGAGGTCAGGCCATCGCGGCCAGTCGGGGTCTTGCCGCCCCAGCCGAAGACGATCAGGTCGGCCTCGAGCTCAGCGGCGACCTCGACGATGCCCTCGGCGGCGTGGCGCCCGATGCGCACGATCGGATGGATGCGCGTGCCCTCGGGGACGAAGTCGAGGACGCGCTGGAGCAGCCGGCGGGCATGGCGCGCGCGGGTGGCGCCCTCCGACAGGGGCATGCCCTCGGGCACCTCGACGATGCCCAGCGCCGTGAGCTCACCACCGTTCGGGTCGAGGAGGTCGGCGCCGAGGCGGATCAGCTCCTCTGCCGTCGACGGGTTGGCGACCGGGATGACGATGCGCGCGGGCAACGGCCGCAGGATCACGACGCGGACCACCGCTCCAGGAGGTACGGCTTGAGCCGCTCGAACTCGCGCGCCTGACGCTCGACGCTCTCCTCCGCGCGGTCAGTCGACAGGTCGCGGTTCTCGATCACGGCGCTCGCCACCCGGCCGAAGTAGACCGGCACGAGCGCCGTCACGAATGCCTCCAGGCGCTCGGGCTCTTCGCGCGCGGTCACGACGAGGTCGTAGATCACCTTTGCCCAGGTCCCGTCCGGGAACGCGAAGCCCGACGCCGCTGCCGCCATCGACGCGGTCGACGGGCGCTCGGCACCCGGGGCGTCGACGTCGAGGGTCGTCCGGACGTGCTCGGCAACCGCGCCCGCCTCCTCGGCGAGCGCGATGACGGCGCTCGCTGTCTCCCTGGTCAGCATCTCCCCCCACGTCGCGGCCAGGGTCAGCGCGCCGGCGTGGAACTCGGACAGGAGCCGGAGCACGTTGATCTCGAGCGGGGGCGGATCGACGATGCGCTCGAAGCCGTAGGCCGGCACGTCATGGCTGCCGCGCACCCGGCGCCAGCGCTCGGCGTTGGCAACGGCCAGCCGGAGGATCGTGGTCACCACCTGGCGGAACATCGGTCCGAGGTCGGCGCCGGGGTCCTTCGGGTCGTGGACCTTCGCGCCGAGCCGTGCCTGGCAGACCGCGAAGCCGCCGCCCAGGGCGAGTGTCGTCATCCAGATGTCGATGCCGAACTTCGAGACCTCCGGCGTCCAGTGGCCCTCGCTCAGGTAGTGGCGGACGAGATCGCCGGACACGCCGAAGTCGCCGCCGATCGGTTGCCGAATGCGCAGCCCGTAGAGCGCCCGGGTCAGCGGGTAGGTCACGTTGTTGGTGATCGTGCCGTCGTGCTTGTGGCGCGCGTACAGCGGGGCGACGTAGTCGTAGCCGCCCTTGAGGATCGGGCCGGCGAGGAGCTCGATCCACTCGGGCCCGATCGAGCGCAGGTCGGAGTCGACGACCACGAGCGCCTGGACCTCCAGCGCCGCTGCCATCTCGAAGATCGTGCGGAGCGCCGCGCCCTTGCCGCCCGAGCCGTCGACCTCCGGGTATGTCAGGGAAACGCGGCTGAGCTTGTTCGTCGGGCGGACGAGCAGGATGCGTTCGACGTAGTCCGGCGGCTCGGTCTCGACGACGACGCGTTGCGTGCCGTCGGGCGAGCCCGCGTCCGAGTTCACGACGACGGGGCGCAGATCCGGGAAGAACTGGACCAGGCCGGCCTGTGCCGCGCGCACGACGTAGCCGATCGTCGTGGCATTCTTGAAGCTCGGGATCCCGACCATGATGTCCGCTCGTTCGAGGCGGGCAATCTCTTCCCGTATGGCCGGCGTCAGCACGGGCTGGGGCATTGAGCCCACCGTACCACCGTTGCCCGACGAGACGCGCCGACCGCGCACGCGTGGGCCTTGCAGCCCCGCCGCAGTGGCGTGGCGCGGGCGTTTCAGCGCCGTGGCATCACGATGACGGTCCAGTCATCGGCGACCGTCCCCGGCCGGTACCGCCCATTCGCGGCCTTGTAGGTGACTTCCTCGAAGCCGAGCGCGCGCCATTGCGCGAACCAGGTTTCCACCGGCGGACGCACGACCATCGAGCGGCGCACCAGCTCGCGCTCGTCGAGGGCCGACTCCAGCACCCGCTTGCGCTCGAGGAGGGGGACGTCGAGCAGGGCCTGGCCATCGATCCACAGGAGGTCCGTGGCCACGAGCGCGGCCGGCTCATCGCCTGGGGCCGGCATCCGTGCCTCGTCGGCGACCGCCAGCGCCTCGCGCTTGCCGGTCATCGGGCTCTCCCCGATGAAGATGTGCTTGACCCGCTCGCCCGGCGACTTGACCGCGTCCAAACCGACGCGGATCCGGGCGCCCTCCGTGTCGCGCAGCGGCGCGGGCAGGAGCGACCCGTCGAGCAGCAGCTCGTCGGCGAACGCCGCGTCGGCGACGGCTGCGCGCAGGTCCTCGTAGCCGCCCACGTCGACGCCATCCGTACCGCGGATCTCGACGCCGTCCGCGGTGACCTCGACGAGCACGCGCCGGCCGCCCCACAGCGGCTCGCACACTGGATCGGCGATCTTGTAGGGCGACCTGTGACCGAACGCCATCGGACGCCAGGACGCGGTCGCCGAGTGGATCCGGGATGGGGCGGGGGCGCTGGGCTGGGCCACGGGGACATCGTACCCGGCCCTATGATCGGGCCGTGGCAGCGGCGCAGGCCCAGGCGTCCCCGCGCACCGGCTTGCGCCCGCTCGAGCGCCTGGCGAGCCTGACCCCCTCGGGTCGCGCCGGCGTCCCCATCGCGTGGGCCCTGTACGACTTCGCGAACACGATCTTCTCGTTCGCGGTGGTGTCCGGCGCGATCGGACTCTGGCTCGTGGCTGATGAGCGCTTCGGCGAGCGGGACGGCAACTTCATCCTGAGCGTCGCCATCGTCGTGAGCGTCGGTCTGAACGCGATCGTGTCGCCGATCCTCGGCGCGCTGAGCGATCGCGGCGGCCGGCGGCTGCCGTTCCTCCTGGCGTTCACCGCGCTGTGCATCGTCCCGACGGCGTTCATCGGCGCCAGCCAGCCCGTGCTCGGCGTGCTCCTGTTCATCGTCGCGAACTTCGGCTACCAGGCCGCGCTCATCTACTACGACGCGACGCTCAAGACCGTGAGCCGACCCGAGACCCGCGGCCGGCTGTCCGGGATCGGGGTGGGCATCGGCTACTGCGGCACGATCTTTGCCGGGCTGGTCATGCTCGCCCTCGGGGTCCCGGTGAACGATCGGTTCTTCGTGGCGGCCGTGCTGTTCGCCCTGTTCGCGATCCCGATCTTCGTGTTCGTGCGCGAGTCGGGACCGATCGGTCGGGT
>DATJGH010000078.1:0-4146 GCA_035495215.1 Patescibacteria group bacterium | reverse complement strand
ACGCCCACGATCATTGCCTCGACGAAGCTCATCACCGCGTCCTCGTCGACGAAGCTCATCTCGAGGTCGAGCTGGGTGAACTCCGGCTGGCGGTCGCCGCGGAGGTCCTCGTCGCGGAAGCAACGCGCGATCTGGAAGTAGCGATCGACGCCGGCGACCATGAGCAGCTGCTTGAGCTGCTGCGGGGACTGCGGCAGGGCGTAGACGTTGCCGGGCTGGAGCCGGCTCGGGACGAGGAAGTCGCGGGCGCCCTCGGGCGTGGCCTTGATCAGGTTGGGCGTCTCGACCTCGACGAAACCGGCCCGGTGATGCGCGTCGCGGATAGCGTGGACGAGGCGCGATCGCAGGAGCATCCGCTCGGCCATCGGCTCGCGTCGCAGGTCCAGGTAGCGGTACTTGAGCCGCAGTGCCTCGTCGATCGGTGCGTCCGGCTCGTTGATGTAGAAGGGCGGCGTCTTCGACTCGTTGAGGATCGAGAGGTCGGTCGCCTGGAGCTCGATCTCGCCCGTGGGCAGGCGCCTGTTCTCGGTGCCCGCCAGGCGCTTCGCGACCTTCCCGGACGCGGTCACCACGAACTCGGCGCGGACCTTCGAGGCCGTGGCATGGGCCGCCGGGGCATCGCTGGAGTCGATCACGACCTGGGTCAGCCCGTGGCGGTCCCGCAGGTCGAGGAAGATCAGCTGGCCATGGTCTCGCCGGCGGTGCACCCAGCCCGACAGCCTGGCCTCGATCCCGGCATCCGACGCCCGTAGCTCGCCGCACGAGTGGGTGCGGTACGGGCTCGCAAGCTGGCTCGGTGGCATGGCCCGGTATGGTATCGAGCCGTGAGCGTGGGGCTGCTCCTGATCCGCCGCCGGCGACCCATCGGCGAGCCCGAGGCACTCGGTCCGCTCGATCCGAGCGGCGTTGGGACGCTGGACGGCACCGCCGGCGCGGGGCGCATCGTGCACGCATTGTCCGAGGCCGGGATCCGCTGCGATTCGATCACGCAGGTCGTGATCCCGTCGGACCTCGATCTCGACCAGCTGTCGTCGCTCGAACTCGGCGATCGATACGCGACGGTCGTGCTCGGCAGCCACCTGGTCAACCTGCCCGAGCAGGCCCGTCGCACCGAGTTTCTTGCGCTCGCCGCGAGGCATATGGCCGAAGGCGGCGCACTCATCATCGAGCACCACCCGGTCGACTGGGCCGAGACGGCGGCAGCGGTCGAGCCGACGCCGGGCTCCGACGTGGGGATGGAGGATGTCCGGCGCAATCCGCCGTTCGTGTCGGCCGTCTCGGTCTATGACATCGGTGGTCGGAACACGCGCCAGCCGTTCACCGCCCGGGTGCTGTCCGACCCCGAGCTGGCCGACGCGGTCGCGAGCGTCGGGCTGCGCGCCGCGCGGCGGATCGGTCCGACCTGGATCGAAGCCCGCGCAAGGGCTTGACATGCACGATTTACGCTCGGGACATGACGAATCACGAGATGGCCGGGCCCGACCCGGTTGAGATCACGGGCTGGATCACGACCAGGTATCCGGACACTGTCGTCGCCGAGGCGATGGGCGCGACGTTCTTCTCGCTCGACGAGCGCCACTGGCCGAACTTCGCCACGATCGTGACGACCGACGAGCACGACATGGGCAACCCGTCGGACCTGGCGCGCACCGGCGTCTACCGCCTCAACATCGGTGTCGGCAAGGCGACGTTCGAGCGGCTCGTTGGCGGCATGCGCGATCCCGACTACGCCGCGCTCGACACCGTGGTCCCCCACCCCGTGTACGCGAAGCAGCGCTGGATCGCCGTCCTCAACCCGAGCCGACGGACGTTCGACGACGTCCTCAAACCGTTGATCGCGGAGGCCTACCACCGGCTGGCGCGCACGAAGCGGCAGGCCGGCTGAGCTCCGCGGCGGCGCTTCCCGGTCAGGCCTCGGGCTGGCCGGCGGTCAGGCCTCGGGCTGGCCGGCGGCCAGACCGTGGCGGTGGGTCCTGGAGGCGCGCTCGAGCTCCCGCGCGAGGTTGGCGGCCGGCACCGCTCGCTGGGTCCCTGCCTCGAGGTCGCGCAGCTGGACGTGGCCCTCACTGAGCTCATCGCCGACGATCACCGCGAAATGCGCGCCGTCGCGGGCCGCCGCCTCGAGCTGCTTGCCGAGCTTGCGGGCGCCGAGCTCGGCTCGCGCTGCCAGCCCCGCGCCGCGAAGCTCCGTGGCGATGCGGAGGCGTGTTGCCGTGTCGGCGGGCTCGCTGCCGACGACCACGGCCACCGGGGGCGGCTCGGCGGCACGGGCGACCCCGGCCGCGTCCAGCGCGAGGAGCACGCGGTCGAGCCCGATCCCGAAGCCGATCCCCGGTGTCGGCCTGCCGCCAAGCAGCTCGACCAGCCCGTCGTAGCGCCCGCCGCCGCCGATGGCCGACTGCTGGCCCACGGCGCCTGCCGGGAAGACCTCGAACGCGGTGCGGGTGTAGTAGTCGAGGCCGCGCACGAGCCGCGGCTCGAGGGAGTACTCCACGCCGAGCACGTGCAGGTGCGCGCGGACGCCGGCGAAATGCGCCGCGCACGCGTCGCACAGCCGGTCGATCGCCTTGGGCGCGGCCGCGTTCAGCCCGGCGATAGCCTCGTCCTTCGAGTCGAGGATGCGCAGCGGGTTCCGCTCGAGCCGGGCGCGCTCGAGCGGCGGCAGCTCACGGGCGTGCTTGCGGTAGTACGCGGTGAGCTCCTCGACGTACGCCGGGCGGCACTCCGGATCGCCGATGGAGTTGAGCTGGATCACGACGCCCTCGAGCCCTGCCTCGCGATAGAAGCGCGCCGCGAGCTCGATGATCTCGGCGTCTACCGCCGGGCCAGGGTCGCCGATGGCCTCGACGTCGAATTGCCAGAACTCGCGATAGCGGCCGGCCTGGGGTCGGTCGTAGCGGAACATCGGGCCGATCATCGTGACCTTGACTGGCTGCGGCCAGGTCTTCATCCCGTGCTGCACATAGGCGCGGACGATGCCCGCGGTAGGTTCGGGCCGGAGGGCCCAGCGCTCGCCGTCCTCCTCGCGGGGCTGAAGGAGGAAGAGCTCCTTCTCGATGACGTCCGTGACCTCGCCGAGGCCCCGCTCGAACACGGCGGCCTGCTCGAACAGCGGGGTCTCGATCGGGCGATAGCCGTAGCGCGCGGCGAGCTCGGCGGCGAGCAGCTCGAGGCGCGCGAGCGCATGGCGCTCGGGCGGCAACAGGTCGCGCAGGCCCCTCGGGGCGCGAAAGCTCGGCATCGGCCGAAGTCTACCGGCGGGCCGCGGCCGTCCCAACCAGGATCGCCAGCTCGGCGAGCTCCTCGACCTCGCGCGGAGTCTATTGGCGAGTAAGCGCCGATTGGGATCATCGCTGGCCTTGAATGATCTCCAGATCGGCCGAGCAGCACGCGCACTGCGCCATCGACTCGGGCTGCGCCAGGTCGACGCGGCCGAACGGGTCGGCATCGGTCACGACGTCGTGTCGCGAGTCGAGCGTGGCCGCATTGAGGGCTTGACCATTCGAACGCTGCGTCGGCTCTTCAGCGCGTTCGATGCGGAGATCGTCATCCTGGTCCGCTGGCGTGGCGGCGAGTTGGATCGGCTCCTCGATCGCCGACACGCGATGCTCGGCGATGCGGTCGTCTCGCGTCTGGAGCGCCTCGGCTGGACCGTCATGCCGGAGGTTTCCTACTCCGAATACGGCGAGCGCGGGTCGATCGACCTCCTCGCGTGGCATGCCGAAGCGCGGACGCTGCTTGTCATCGAGCTCAAGACCGAATTGCCATCGATCGAAGAGACGGTGCGGCGGCATGACGGAAAGACTCGGCTGGCTGCTCGGATCGCGCTCGATCGCTTCGGCTGGCAAGCGGGCGCCGTGGCGAGGCTGCTCGTTCTGCCGGATGAGCGTACGCCGCGTCGCCAGGTCGAGCGGTTCGCCAACGTTCTCGGTCGTGCCTACCCGCTGCGCGGGCGCGCGGCCTGGACGTGGCTCGCGTCACCGGCTGGCGCGATGTCTGGGCTGATCTTCCTGACAGTCGCCGATCAGGCGCGACTACGGCAACGACCTGGGCCAGTCCGGCGCATCGCCCGGCGTGATCGAGGTCGCTGACGACCCAGGAGTCCGGCGCCGACGCAGGTCATCGGTCCGTGCCGGGCGTCATTGC
>DATJGH010000077.1:0-3505 GCA_035495215.1 Patescibacteria group bacterium | reverse complement strand
GGCCTGCAGGATGTCGGCCGGGTTGTACAGCTCGACCAGCTCGGCCGCCGTCTCGATGACCTCGGTCTCGGTGATCCACTGGCCGCGGGCCTCGTCGTACACGCGACTCCGGCTTCGGAACGTGCCGTCGGGCGCGACCGCGAGGTAGTCGGGGTCCTCGTCGATCAGCACGATCCCGCCGAGCTGCCGAATCCGGCCCTGGTGGCTGCTCATGAACCTGTCCAGCTGCTCGCCGGAGCGCGCCAGAAAATCGGTGCGCTCGATCTCGGCGTCGCGGGCCATGTCGGCCAGGAGGGCGTTGCGTCGACCTTCCATGTCCGGCCTCCCTACAGGTGGACCTTCAGCTCGGGTCCCATCCGTTCGCGGAGGAACATCGAGTGATGGCGTTCCATGATCCATTCGGACCCGCGATGGGCGATCGACTGGATCCCTTCGTCCTTCTCGAGCTCGTCGAGCACGGCATAGCTCGGCAGCTCGAACATGATCACGTTGTCGAAGTCCCAGCCGTGGGCAACGTTGTACCAGCCAATGAACTTGATCCCGTACTTCTCGCTGTACTCACGGACCTGCCGTGGGAACAGCGTCTTCATGTAGAACTTGAAGAACGGATCGCGGCCGCGGCGGACGGTGAAGTAGGTCGCGAGCACGGGCACGGGGCGCTGGCTCCTCCAAGCGTTCGGGTCCTCCGGGGCGGAGGGTATTCTCGCATGCCGCGTTCGATCAGCCGGGTGGCGTGCCGGAGCCGGTCTCGCTCGGTGCTCCGTTGCCCGCGACCGCTTCCTTTGCCTCGTCCTCGTCCATGGCCTCGTCCTCGGCCTCGCCCCTCGCCTCGTCCTCGATCTCGCCGACGGTCCTCGTCGCCGAGCGCAGTGGCCGGCGGCGCGCATCGGCGCGGCGGTCGGCCGCGACGAGCCGGAGAAGGAAGATCACGGTCTGGCCGACGAACAGGAGCAGCACGAGTGTGGTGGCCAGCAGCACGATCGTGATCGGCACGGGCCAGTTCCAGGCGGCGCTCAGGGGCGTCAGCACGACGACCACCGCGAGCACCACGACCTGCAGCCAGAAGCAGCCGAGGCCCGGCCCCTTCTCGGCGTCCAGCGGGGCGCCCTTGTACTCGACGTTGCGGACGGTCGGCGGTTGGCCGCCCGGGCTGGGCTGGTCGGTCACGAGCGACGACTGTAGCGGAGCACGGCGTTCCGGCCCGGCGGCCGCGGATCAGCGATGGACGGGCTCGCCTGTGCGCGCCACCTGCTCGATGAGATCCGCTGCCCTCGCCGTGCCGGGATTCGCCTGCAGCCGCGTCGCGTCCGCGCGCATGCGATCCCTGAGCGCGCTGTCCGCGAGCAGCCGGTCGACGGCGCCCGTCAGCTCCGCGTCGTCGAAGCCGTACGTCGACAGCCGAACGCCGAAGCCGGTCTCGTCGAGGCGCTGCGCGTTGTCGACCTGGTCCCAGAAGAGCGGGAGCACGACCATCGGCTTGCCGTTGTGGAAGCACTCTGTGACGGTGTTGTTGCCACCGTGCGTGATCACGACGTCGACCTGGGGCAGGATCGCCGGCTGCGGCAGCACGCCTTCGCCGGCCATGTTGTCGTGGAGCTGGATCTGGTCGGCCAGCGGGCCCTTGCTCACGATCACGCGGTGGCCGGTCCGGCCCATCACGTCGACCAGGCGCTGCATGAGCCCGACATCGGCCGAGCCGAGGCTGCCGAGGGACAGGTAGACGAGGCCGCCATCGCCGTCGCGCAGCCGCTCGGGCAGCGTCCAATCGGCGTCCGTCACGCGAACGCATGACTCCAGGCGGTGCCACGTCGGCGCGAGCTGACGCGCCCGCTCGTAGTCGGCGATCGCGGGATAGAGGTAGAGGTTCAGCCAGGGCGACTCCCAGATGAAGTCGGGGCCGACGTCGCCCCACTCGAGCGGCGGCGCGCCGTGCTCGCGTCCGAACGCGTCGAAGTCGTCCCACATCGGGCGGTGCGTGCGTTCGACTTCGTCGAGGAATGCTGCCCAGCCCGATCGATCCGCAACGGCGTAACCCGACGAGAACGGCGGAATGGCCGGGTCCTTGAGCTCGGCCGGATTGCACGAGGCGATGCGGACCCACGGCCGGCCCGAGGCCGGCAGCGCGGGGAAGCCGACCACGTTGTCCTCGACGATGACGTCCGGCCCGAGATCGTCGAAGATCTCGCGCAGCCGGCCGTCGACGTACTTCGCGCCGTCGATGAGGGCCTGCCAGGTCGGCTGGATGAACTCGCCCAATTGCTCGATGGTCGGCTTGCGGAAGATCGGCGCCGTGTCCCGGATGAAGTCGATCCAGAACTGGCCGGGAACCTCCTCGGTCTCGGGCGGCGGCCCGAGCCGCATCAGGCGCTCCTCGAAGCCCTGCGCCTCGAGGCGCCCGGCGAACGACTCCTCGACGATGAACACGACGCGGTGCCCGCGACGCTGCAGCACCTGCCCGATGCCGACGCAGTTGTTGGTCGGCCCGAAGGCGCCCTCGGGGAAGAACACGATCGTGGCCATGGGCGGTCGATGGTATCGGCGCGGCTACCATCGCCGGGTGGCCGAGCTGACGAAGAAGCCCGCCCCGGATCTCGCCTGGCACCCCGAGCCCGAGCTCCTCTCGATCCGCGATGCCGGGGCCTCGCGTGCGGCGCTGCAACAGGCCGGCGAGGACATCTGGCGGGCCGCCCTCGACTACCTGTACGACCACGCGCTCGAGCGCGCGATGGGCACGCCGATCGACTACGACGCGTTGCGGGCCGAGTTCTTCGGCGCGGCGCGTCGTCCGGCGCCGGCGCCAAGCGGCCCAGCGACGCTGCAGGCGGTGCTCGACGAGTTCGGCCGGCGGGTCGCGCCGCACACGGTGAGCGCCTGGCACCCGCGCTCGTTCGGCTATTTCACGCCGCCGCCGCTGCTCGCCTCCGTGGCCGGCGAGGTCCTCTCCCAGGTCGCCCAGCAGGGCATCGACATCTGGCACGCCGGCCCGATCGGCGCGTTCGTCGAGGAGGAGGTCATCCGCTGGCTGTGCGACCTGGTGGGCTACGGCGAGGGCAGCTTCGGGATTCTCACCTCCGGCGGGGTGATGGCCAACTTCATCGCGATGGTCCTCGCCCGCGACGTCCACCTGCCGCGGCTCCGCGGGAGCGATGCGCCGCCGCGCGGCCGCGCGCTCGAGGGAGTACGGGTCTATGCCTCGGACCAGACGCACTTCTCGATCGGCCGGGCGCTCGACGAGCTGGGCTTCCCACCCGACACCCTGGCGGTCGTCCCGGCCGGCGACGACTTCCGGCTCCGCGCGGCGCCCGTGGCCGAGGCGATCTCGCGCGACCGGGCGGCGGGCATCGTGCCGCTCGCCATCGCCGCGGTCGCCGGCTCGACCAACACGGGCTCGGTCGACGCCATCGGCGAGCTCGCGGACCTGGCGGAGCGCGAACGGCTGTGGCTGCACATCGACGCGGCATATGGCGCGGCGGCAAGGCTCTCATCGCGAGACGCAGGCCTCGTG
>DATJGH010000076.1:0-6571 GCA_035495215.1 Patescibacteria group bacterium | reverse complement strand
ACGATCGACGGGCTGGGGCCGATCGGCGGGCTGGACCATGCGCCGGGCGAATACCTCGAGGTTGGCTCCATCGTCCCCCGGCTGGCGCTTCTCGCCGCGCTCCTCCTCGAGGTCGGGCGCGATCCGATCGTCGCCTCGTGGCGCGCCGGCTGATCTCGAGCGGTGGGCCGTGGGAGGCCCGCGCCGGCTACAGCCGCGCCGTTGCGCTCGATGACGAGGCGTTCGTCTCGGGAACGACCGATGCCGGCCCGGACGGGCGGTCGCTCCACCCGGGCGATGCCGCGGCCCAGGCGCGAGCTGTGTTCGAGATCATCGGCCGCGCGCTCGGTGAAGCCGGACTGTCCCTGGCCGATGTCGTGCGGACGCGGATGTTCGTGACCGACGTCGCCGACATCACGCCGGTCACGACCGTGCACGGCGAGGTGTTCCGCGGCATCCGGCCCGCGGCGACCATCGTCGTCGTCGCCGCGCTCATCGACCCGTCGCTGCTCGTCGAGATCGAGGTCGACGCCCGACGATCCCGAGGCTAGGCAGCACCGGTGCGCAGGGCCCGCAACCGGCGCATCACGTCCGTGCCGTGACGCCCGAAATGATCGTGGAGTCCCATGTACTCGCGGTGGAGCGCGTCGTACACGGCCCGCGTCGACGGACCCGGCCGATACGTCCGGACGGGGGGCCGAACCATCCGCCGCGCCGCGTCCGCGATCGAGTCGTAGCCACCGGCCGCCGCGCCCGCGGCGACTGCGCCGTACATCGCCGAACCCAGGGCCGCGACCTGGTTCGAAGCCGCGACGGCGAGCTCGCGACCGGTGATGTCGGCCGAGAGCTGCATGAGCAGCGCGTTGCGCTCGGCAAGCCCGCCGCAGGCGACGACCCGCTCGACGCCGACACCCGCGGCCTCGAGCGACTCGATGATCGTCCGCGTGCCGAACGCCGTCGACTCGAGCAGCGCCCGATAGATGTCTGCCGGCCGCGTCGCGAGCGTCGCGCCGACGAGGAGCCCGCTCAGCTCGGCATCGACCAGGATCGACCGGTTGCCGTTCCACCAGTCGAGCGCGAGCAGCCCCGTCTCGCCGGGCCGAAATCGGGCGGCCTCCGCCTCGAGCACGGCGTGGACGCTGCTCCCCGTGCGCCGGGCCTCGTCGTGGATCTCGGGCGGCACGGCCTGTCGCGTGAACCAGGCGAACATGTCGCCGACGGCCGCCTGGCCCGCCTCGTAGCCGAAGAAGCCGGGGATGATCCCATCCTCGACGACACCGGCGATGCCCTCCGCTGGCGCGAGGCGCGAGCCCAGCACCATGTGGCAGGTGCTCGTGCCCATGACCGCGACCATCGTGCCCGGCTCGGTCACGCCGGTCGCCGGCACCGAGACGTGCGCATCGACGTTCCCGATCGCCACCGGCGTGCCCGGACGCAGGCCCGTCCAGGCTGCGGCCTCGGAGGAGAGCTCGCCGGCGCGCTCGCCGATCGAGCGGATGGTGCCCGACATCTTGTCGGCGACGACCGAGGCGAAGGCGGGGTCGAGGTCGGCGAAGTAGCCGGGATCCGGGAAGCCGTCGGCCTTCGACCACAGCGCCTTGTAGCCGGCGGCACACGAGTTCCGAGTCTCGACGCCGGTCAGCTGCCAGACCAGCCAGTCGCCGGCCTCGATCAGCCGGTCGGCCGCGCGATACACGGCCGGCGCCTCGTCGAGGATCTGCAGGGCCTTCGAGAAGAACCACTCCGACGAGATGCGACCGCCGTAGCGTGGCAGCCAGGGCTCGCCCCGCGCGGCCGCGACCGCGTTGAGCCGGTCCGCCTCGGGCTGCGCGGCGTGGTGCTTCCAGAGCTTGACCCAGGCGTGCGGCTCGCGACGGAGCGCGGCGAGCCGGCACAGCGGCGTGCCGTCGGCGGTGGTCGGCAGCATCGTGCACGAGGTGAAGTCGATGCCCACGCCGATGACCTCGCCGGCATCGATGCCGGTCTCGCGAAGCAATTGTGGGACGGTCGATCGGAGCGTCGCCAGGTAGTCGTCGGGATCCTGGAGCGCCCAGTCCGGTTCGAGTCGAAGGTCCTCGTCGGGGACGGGCAGGTGCCGGTCGATGACCCCGTTGGCGTAGGCATGGATGGCCGTCGCGACCTCGGTTCCGGTCGAGACGTCGACCAGGACCGCACGGCCCGACTCGGTGCCGAAGTCGAGGCCGATCGCGTAGCGCATCAGGGCATTGTTGCCACTCCGGCGGCGCGCAGGAGCGCGATGGAACCGGCGGCGAGCACGAGCCCGATCAGCAGGCTCCGGCGCAGGCCGACGACCGCGACGCACAGCCCGACCGCGAGCCACTCCCAGCCGATCCGGAACGCCGGCGCCCCGGCCTCGGGCTTGACGACCATGGTGTCGACCGCGGCGAGCGCCGCCAGCACCGACGGTCCGACGAGCCGCAGGTAGAGCCTGGCCCGCTCGGGCAGCCGCTCGAAGCCCGGAGCGAGCAGTGGGATCGCCCGGAACGGGTACGTCGCCAGGCCCATGAGGATCGCAAGCGGGACCAGGGCCGTGCTCATGGGATACCCGCGTCAGGGTCGTCGCGAGCGTGCTCGGTGCGCTGCGGGAAGTAGGGGGCCGCGTGCTCGTGCTGCGGTTCAGGCCCGAACGCGAGCTGGCCCTCGCGGGCGTGCTCCCCGGCGCGCGCCCGCACGGCCATGCCCAGGACCGGCCCGATCAGACCGCCGGCGATGATCCCTGCCGCGGGATCCCAGGCCAGCCCGATCGCCACGCCGATCACCGCACCCGCCACCGCCGCGACGAGCTCGCGCCGCCCCGTGATCAGGCCGACCGCGAGGCCGCCCATCGCGGCAGGAAAGATGACGTCCAGGCCAAGGCGCGCAGGGTCGGGGATGCTGCCACCGACGGTCACGCCGACGAGGGTCGCGAGGTTCCACGGGATGAACGTGCTCAGGATCGCGCCCAGCCAGTAGCCCGGGACGTCGGCACGCCCGATTCGCCGGAAGTGGGCGACGGCGAGGGCGAAGGCTTCATCGGTCAGGACATGCGCCATCAGCGCGCGCAGTGGGCGTGGCTTGTCGGCGAGGTAGGGCGCGAGTGCCGCCGCGTACAGCAGGTGTCGCGCGTTCAGGAACGCCGTGAGCAGGACGATCGCCAGCCACGAGAACCCGCCGAGGACGTAGCCGACCGCCACGAACTGCGAGGCGCCGGCGAAGACGAGGACGCTCATCGCGCTCGCCTCGAGCGGGGAGAACCCGGCGGTCCTCGCGCTCAGCCCGTAGACGAGGCCGAAGCCGCCGGCGGAGACCATGATCCCGAGCGCGTCGAGGAGGAGCCGGCGGCGCGAATCGGCGAGTGACATCGACCCGGAAGCGGCCTGGACCTGGGCGGCCATCGCCGACACCATAACCGATGGAATGGCCGAGATGGGTTACGGTTCGGGTCCGAACCCCGGGCGGCTCAGCGGAGAAAGGTCTTGCCGCACTCCCCGTCGCAGACCACGTACACCGCGTGCAGATCGCGGGCGTAGCCGGCCGCGTGCAGGATCCCGTGGCAGCCCGGCGTCGTGCACTTCCAGGTCCACCACCGGTCCTGGGTGTCGAGCGGGGTGGTCTCGGCCGTGAGCTTGTCCGCGAGGCCTTCGCGCGCCTCCACGACCGCGCTGACGCGCGCCGCGCGATCGCTGTCGCTCTCGCTCGAGTAGGGGTAGTTCTGGCCGACGTTCGAGGTCACGGGCCGCCTCCCGATCGGTCGTCTCGGTCGAGCAGATGGAAGACCGGTGACGGCTTCGTGTGAGCGCGGCGCGTCACCGGTGCCGGGCAGTATTGCACATGGTTCGCGGGCGTCCAGCCGGCCCACAACGCTCCAGGCCGCAGCTCACCAGACCGCCGGCAGTCCGTGGCTTCGTGGATCGGTGACGGCCGCGACCGATCCACCGGGTGTCGCGGGACCGCCGTCGACGAGCTCGATCGCGTGCTGCGTCCCGATTCCGTCCTCGAACCCGCCGGTTCTGGTCACCGGATGACCCATCGCCTCGAGGGCTTCGGTGAAGCCGGGCTCGAGGTGCGATTCGGCAATCACCTGCCGGGGCGGGTCGAAGTGGAACCGCGGCTCGACGGACCAGCGTGGCGCGGCCACCGCGTGCGCGATGTCGAGACCTCCGTCGGCGAGGTCACTCACGAGCTGTGCATGGATCTGCGGCTGGGCATCGCCGCCCTCCGAGCCGACGACCAGCCAGGGGCCCGCCTGGCCGTCGCGGAAGAGCATGCACGGCATGAGCGTGTGCAGCGTCCGCTTGCCCGGCGCGAGCACGTTCGGGTGATCCGGATCGAGCGAGAAGTAGCTGCCCCGGTTCTGGTAGTGCACGCCGGTTTCTGGATCGACGACGCCGGACCCGAAGCCGAGATAGTTCGACTGGATGAGCGAGACCGCGTTGCCCTCGGCATCGACCGCCGCGAGGTAGGCCGTGCCGCCCCCGGGCGGGTTCGTGGCGGCGTTCGGCACCGACGCCCGCCAGGGGTCGATGCGCGCCGCGAGTGCCGCCGCGCGGTCCTTGTCGAGCAACCTGCCGACGGGAATCTCGACGGCCTCGGGATCGCTCAGGTGGGCGTCGCGGTCGGCCATCGCCAGCTTCGCCGCCTCGATCGCGAGATGCGCCCAGGCCGGCGCCTTGACGCCGTCCGCGCCAAAGCCCCCGGCCGGCGGCTCGAACTGCTCGAGGATGTTGAGCAGCTCGAGCGCGACGATGCCGGACGAGTTGGGCGGGTGCGTGGTGACCCGCAGCCCTCGGTAGGTCGTCGCAATGGGCTCGTCCCACGTCGACGTGTGCTCCCGGAAGTCTGCGGGTCCGCAATCAACCCCCAGCTGTGCGAGGAGCGCCGCCTGGCGCTCGCCGACCTCGCCGTCGTAGAACGCGTCGAAGCCATCGTCGGCGAGGCGGCGCAGCGTGCCGGCGAGCGCCCCCAACCGGATGACCTCGCCGGGGCGCCAGGGCCGACCGTGCGGCCGGTAGACCGCGAAGAACGGCGCGTCGGCTCCGAGTGCATCGCCGAAGGCTCGTGCGCTGCGTTCGATGGCGTCGATGAGCTCGCCCCATGCCGGGAAGCCGCCCTCCGCGAGCTCGATGGCCGGCGCGAGGACCGTGGACACGGGGAGTCGCCCGAACCGCCGATGGGCGTCCGCCCACGAGCGAACGGCGCCCGGGATGGTCACCGATTGCGCGCCTCGCACCGGCATCGTCTCGCGCCCTTCGCGGCGGAGCCGGCCCGCGTCGGCGCCACTCGGCGACCTGCCCGAGCCGTTCAGGGCGAGCTGCTCGCCCGCGCCGCCGGCACCCGTCACGTCCCAGACCAGCCAGAAGGCATCGCCGCCGACCCCGCACGTGTTCGGCGCGACCACGCCGAGGGCGGCGTTCGCGGCAACCGCCGCGTCGACAGCATGGCCACCCGCCCGCAGCATCTGGAGCCCGGCTTCGGTGGCGAGGTGGTGGGGCGCCACGACCGCGCCGCGCCGACCACGAGCGATGAGGGTTCGGCCCGCCGCGACCGCCTCAGGCATTCGGCTCCAGCTCAATCGAGGGTGGAGGGCTGGCCCGGGCCCAGGTAGTGCTCGACCTTGCGCAGCTGGAAGAGCGGGACCAGCGCCAGGCCGAGCACGGCTCCGGTGCCGATCAGCAGCCCGTCCATGCCTCGAACCTGGGCGAGGACGCCACCGAGCAGCGCGCCGCCGATCTGCCCGACGCCGAGGAACACGGAGTACAGACCCATGATCGCGCCCCGGTCGCCGGGAAACTTCTCCGACACGTCGGCGAGGAGGCCCACCGCGGCGGGCGTGGCTCCGGCGAGGATGAACAGGCCCAAGCCGACGACGACGCCCGCGGCGATCACGACCGCCAGGAGCACCACGTTCGAGCTCATCTCGAAGGCCGCATGGTTCACGACCAGCCCGGCGATGGCGAGGGCGATTCCGCCGTAGATGCCGTACATGATGATCGTCGTCCTCCGCCAGCGATCGAAACGGTCACCCCACCAGAAGATGCCCAGGCCGAACACGATCGCCACGACGATCCCGGCGATGGTGACCTGGTTGTAGCTGAACCCCTGCAGCAGCCACTGGGTGTCGCGGAACGGCGAGTCCGGGCGAGTGAACTGGAAGAGCGACTGGCTGAACCACAACCCGATCGCCCCGTTCACGGCAATCCAGGTCGGCGCGAGCAGCCACACGTGGGAATGGCCCACGAGCTCGAGGTATCGGCCCAGGGACGTGTGCTCACGCGCCACGGCCTCGCGCTCGCCCTGGGGGTCCTTGACGCCGAAGTAGTAGATCGCCAGGGACACGCCGTACAGCGCCGCATTGAGCAGGAACGCCGTCGGGCCCAGGAGCCCGAACAGCGTCGGGGCCACGATGAAGCCCCCGCCGATGCCGGCCAGCGTGGCCGCCTCGAACCGGGATGCGGCGCGGCCGCGCAGCGCCTCGTTGCCGGCCGTCGCGATCGCGATGTAGCCCAGGATCGACGGGACCGAGGCCGCAGTCGAGCCGCCCTCGAGCCAGCGGGTGCCGCCGAGCACGAGCAGGTTGCCGGTGAGGGCGGTC
>DATJGH010000075.1:0-9838 GCA_035495215.1 Patescibacteria group bacterium | reverse complement strand
TACGCGAGCGCGAGGCGGCCGTCGAGATGGTGCTTGCCGGCCGTGATCACGAGGTGGATGCGGCCGTAGACCGGGTCGGGGTACTTCGGGTCGTCGAGCGTCGTGGGCACGTCGATCGTGATGCCGCCCATCGCGTCGACGACCTTGATCACGCCCCACAGGTCCGCGACGAGGACGGCGTCGATCGGGCGGCCGGTCAGCTCGGAGATCGTCGACCGGACGGCCCCGATGCCCTCGGTCGTGCCCGAGCCCGGCCAGCGATCGGGATGGCGGAACGTGGCCTCGACGTAGAGCGCATTGAGCAGATCGGTGAAGCAGCCGCAGGCGACCGCGTCGCGGGCCTTGCCCGGCGGGAACGGCACGTTCACGAGGTTGCGCGGGATGCCGATCATGCCGACCTTGCCCGTGTTGACGTCGATCTCGACCAGGAGCATCACGTCCATGCGCCGGCTCCAGCGGTAGGGCCCGGCGTCCGAGCCGAGCAGCAGCAGGTCGAACTTGCCGTCGTTCCCCCAGGGGACGGCGCCGGGCCGCTGCCACGGCACCGAGACGTTGAGCCCGGGCAGGCTGCCGGTGCCCGACGTGCCCGGGTCGCGGGGCGCTTTGGTCGGGCCGGGGGTGGCGCCGGGTGCCAGCGACGGTTCGGGCGAGTCGGTCGCCCAGTCCTCGCCGTCGGGCGGGAAGGTGAAGTCGGGCGGAATGGTCTCGGTGTCCGGGGGCTCCGTCTCGGTCGGCGTGTTGCCGCTCGCGAACATCGAGTCGAGGAGGTCGTCCGCGGCGGCGATGGTCGTGCCGGCCCACAGGTGCGGGGCGACGACGAGGAGCAGGATCGCGGGACCGAGCAGCGCGATCACAGGCCCGGGTCTGGTCGTCGCCCGCGCAGCGTCCAGCGCCGCCGCGATCCGCCAGGCGGCAAGCGCGATGTTGATGATGGCCAGCACCGGCAGGACCCCGGGCGCCACCGCGAAGGCGACGAGCGCCGAGAACCCACCGCCGGCGTAGTAGCCGAGCAGGGCGGCCGCGAGGAGGACCATCGGGACGAGGAACAGGAGCATTCCTCGCCTCCGGCCAAGCACGGCATGACCCAGGCCGGGGACGAAGAGGCCCAGGAAACCGGCGATGGCTGCGCGACGTGCCGAGGCTCGCGGCGGGGTGTCGTTTGCGCTCAAGGAGGCCACTATGCAACGCACCCGCAAGGGCGGAGATGGTACGGAAGTAACGGTTGTGTATAGGAAAGAACACTCAGGAGCGCCCTGGTGCGGTCCGCTGAGGTCTCGTGCGGAACGGTGCGGTTCCAGCGCGCTGCGCGGCAAAGAGCCATGCCCGAGAGATGCCCGCGGGGCGTGCGAACGTTTCGCCGGAGCGCGAACCGCGCGACGATGTGCCTGACATGCCCGACCTCGGCGCAGCCGACTACCAGGTCGCGCGGTTCCTGCTCGAGCGCGGCCTCGCGGCGATCTACCTCGTCGCGTTCGTGGTCGCGCTGCGCCAGTTCCCGGCGCTATGTGGCGAGCGGGGCCTCGAACCCGCGCCGCGGTTCCTGCAGGTCGTCCCGGGGTTCCTCGATGCGCCCACGGTCTTTCGCTGGATCGGCTACTCGGACGCGAAGCTGCGGGCGCTCAGCTGGGTCGGGATCGCCGTCTCGGGGACGCTGCTCGTCGGGCTGCCGCAGGCGGCGCCCCTGCCGGTCACGATGCTCGCCTGGTTCGTGCTCTGGGCCGGCTACCAGTCGATCGTCAACATCGGCGGCAGCTTCTACAGCTTCGGCTGGGAGACGCTCCTCCTCGAGGCGGGCTTCCTCGCGATCTTCCTGGGCAACGCGACGCTCGCACCGCCCATCGTCGTCCTGTTCGCGTTCCGCTGGCTCGCGTTCCGCGTCGAGTTCGGGGCGGGGCTGATCAAGCTCCGCGGCGACCGCTGCTGGCGCCAGCTGCGGTGCATGGACTTCCACCACGAGACGCAGCCGATGCCGAACCCGCTGAGCTGGCTGTTCCATCGGCTGCCCCGACGCCTGCACCGGGTCGAGGTCCTCGGCAACTTCGTGGCCCAGCTCGTCCTGCCATTCGGCCTGTTCCTGCCGCAGCCCCTGGCCACGATCGCCGCGCTCCTGATGATCGCGACGCAGCTGTACCTCGTCGTGAGCGGCAACTACGCCTGGCTCAACTGGGTCACCATCGTGGTCATGACCGCCGCGCTCGCCGACCCGGTCCTGGCCGCCGCGATGCGTTTCGTGAACCCGGCGTTCCAGCTCGCTCCGTCGGGCTTCGAGGTCGCGCCCGTGTGGTTCACCGGGCTCGTGCTGCTGCTGGCGCTGGTCGTCATCGTCCTCAGCTGGTTCCCGGTGCGCAACCTGCTCAGCCCGAACCAGGCGATGAACGCCTCGTTCGACCCATTCCGCCTCGTCAACACCTACGGCGCGTTCGGCTCGGTGAGCCGGCACCGCGACGAGGTGATCGTCGAGGGCACGGATGCGGCCGCGATCGAACCGGACGCGACCTGGCGCGAGTACGAGTTCAGGGGCAAGCCGGGCGACGTGCGGCGGCTGCCGCCGCAGTTCGCCCCGTACCACCTCCGGCTCGACTGGCTGATGTGGTTCCTGCCGCTGTCAGCGCGCTACGGCGAGCGCTGGTTCGTGCCGTTCCTGATCAAGCTCCTCGAGGGCGACCGGCCGACGCTCGCGCTCCTCCGGTCCAATCCGTTCCCCGATGCACCGCCGCGCTTCGTGCGGGCGCGGCTGTACCGCTACCGGTTCACGACCGCGAGCGAGCGCCGTGCGACCGGCGCCTGGTGGTCGCGCACGCTCATCGGCGAGTACATGCCGCCGGTGACCCTTCGGGGCGGCACGTGACCAGCGGCGCTCCGTCCGCGGTCAGCATCGGGCTCCTGTTCGACTACCTGTACTGGGCGCGTGATCGGGTGCTGGGTGCGGCGGCGACGCTGGGCGATGCGTTTGCCGAGACGCCGGTCGTCGGGACGCGGGACCTGCGCGGCACGCTCGCCCACGAGATCGACGTCGAGATGAGCTGGCGCGCGAGGCTTCGAGGTGAGCCTTCGGCGGCGTGGGGCGCCGAGGCGGAGATCAAGCCTGAGCACGTCCCCACGCTCGAGGCGGTCCGGGAGCGCTGGGCGATCGAGGAAGCCGCCATGCGCTCGTGGCTCGCCGGCCTCACGCCAGCCGATCTCAAGGCACCGGTCACCGCCAATGGCCTCGAGGGCTATTCCCT
The DNA here is from genome assembly GCA_035495215.1 of Patescibacteria group bacterium. Lineage (GTDB taxonomy): Bacteria > Chloroflexota > Limnocylindria > Limnocylindrales > CSP1-4 > UBA5189. The sequence continues at coordinate 6,614 of DATJGH010000075.1, read as the reverse complement.
ATCGATGTATCTCCTGCACGTGGTCGAGCATGGGGTGATGGAGCTCGCCGGCGCCGCTGCGATTCTCACGGCGACCGGGCGATCGACCGGCGACCTCGGCGTCCTCGACGCGCTCGACGATCTCGCACCCCTGCCTCGACCCGGAGCGCCCGGTGCCTGAAGTGATGGATGCGGTCGTCGTCGGCGGCGGTCCGAACGGTCTCGCGGCCGCGATCACGCTCGCCCGCGAGGGCCACGCCGTCGAGGTCCTGGAACGGGCGGCGGAGGTCGGCGGCGGCAGCCGCTCGGCGGAGCTCACCCTGCCCGGGTTCGTCCACGACGTGTGCAGCGCGATCCACCCATTCGGTCGGACATCGCCGTTCTTCAGGGAGGCAGACCTCGGGCGTTTCGGGCTGCGCTGGATCGAGCCCACAGCTGCACTTGCCCACCCGCTCGACGACGGCCGGGCGATCATCGTGCACCGCGACGTCGATGCGACGGCGGCGCAGCTCGGCGTCGATCGCGACGCGTACCGCCGGCTGCTCGGCCCGCTGGTTCGGAGCTTCGAGGACCTGCTGCCGGACATCCTGGCCCCATTCCACGTCCCGTTGCGGCCGCGGCGGGCGCTGTCGCTTGCCTGGTTCGGGCTCAACGCCCTGCAGCCCGCGACGTGGGTCGGGCGGCGCTTCCGCGACGAGCCGGCGCGCGCGCTCCTTGCCGGCGTGGCCGCTCACTCCATGCTGCGCCTCGACGAGCCCATCAGCAGCGCGGCGGCGCTCGGGCTCCTCGCCGCTGCCCATGACGACGGCTGGCCCTTCCCGGCCGGCGGCGCCGGGCAGATTCCGCGGGCGATGACGGCGGCGCTCGAGGACCTCGGTGGCTCGGTCGAAACCGAGCGGCCGGTCGAGCGCCTCGAAGACCTTCCGCGCAGCCGTCTCGCGCTCTTCGATACGTCGCCCGGTGCGCTCGAGTCCGTCGCCCGAACGCGCCTTCCCGACGCCTATCGGAGCAAGCTTCGTGGTGTCCGCTACGGGCCTTCGGTGTTCAAGGTCGACATCGCGCTCGACGGCCGGATCCCGTGGCGGAACCCCGACGTCGCCCTTGCCGGCACGGTCCATCTCGGCGGATCGTTCGAGGAGATCGCCGCCTCGGAGGCGGCCGCCACCAACGGCGAGGTTCACCCGAGGCCGTTCGTGCTGCTGGCCCAGCAGAGCCTGTTCGATCCGTCGCGGGCCCCGAAGGGCAAGCACACGGTCTGGGCGTACTGCCACGCGCCGCACGCCACATCGGCGGACATGAGCGAGGCGATCCTCGACCAGGTCGAGCGCTTCGCGCCGGGCTTCCGCGAGCGCATCCTCGCCGTCAGGAAGACGACGCCGGCCGAGCTCGCGGCGTACAACCCGAACGACGTCGGGGGCGACATCAGCGGCGGCCGCCTGGACCTGCGCCAGCTGTTCACCCGGCCGGTGGCCCGCTTCGACCCGTACTCCACGCCCGATCCGCGGCTGTTCCTGTGCTCCTCATCCACCCCACCCGGCGGCGGCATCCACGGCATGTGCGGCTGGCACGCGGCACACTCAGCCCTGCGCAGGCTCGACAGTCGGCGCGACTGACCGCCGCAAACGACCGACCCGCCGACCCGGAGGCCGCATGACCAACTTCCAGAACCTCGCCGACCTGCCCCTTCTCGCGATCTGGGGCGACACCGTCAAGGCCAGGCGCGTCCAGGGCGAGCGGATCACGCTCGCGATCGTGGAGCTGGAGCCCAACGCGGTGGTGGTCGAGCACCGCCACGCGGCCGAGCAGCTGGGCATGGTCATTCGCGGCCAGATGCATTTCACCGTCGACGGCGAGACCCGCGATCTCGGCCCGGGCGGGACGTGGCGGATCCTCGGCGACCGGCCCCACGACGTCGTCGCCGGGCCCGAGGGCGCCGTGGTCATCGACGTGTTCACGCCGATCCGTTCCGACTGGGACGAGAAGCCGGTGGTCGGGACGCCGACGCCGCGCTGGCCGGAGGCCTGAGCCGGCGCCCGTGAGCCTGTACAAGCTGCGCCGCGGCATGCCCGAGCTCAAGGAGCCGACGGTCGTCGTCGCCCTCGACGGCTGGGTCGACGCGGGCAGCGCCGCCACGAACGCGGCGTCGACCCTGGCCCACGGGGGCCGCATCATCGCCACGTTCGATGCGGACTCCATCTTCGACTACCGGGCCCGCAGGCCGACGCTCGAGATCGTCCATGGCCGCCCGCGCAGCCTCGAGTGGCCCGAGCTGACGATCCGGGCCAACAGGATCGGCGAGCATGACGTGCTGGTCTTCAGCGGCGCGGAGCCCGACTACCGCTGGCACGAGCTGTCGGGCGACGTCGCGCGGCTGGCCGTCGACCTCGAGGTCGGGCAGTGGATCAGCCTCGGCGCGATCCCGGCGGCCGTGCCCCATACCCGCCCCGTGCCCATCCTCGGCACGGAGTCGCGATCCGGCCTGCTCAGGGGCGGCGTGGCGGCCGGCCCCGAGGGCGTGCTGCGCGTTCCGTCGGCCGCGATCTCGATCTTCGACATCGCGGTCTCGAAGGCCGGCATCCCCTCGCTCGGCTACTTCGCCCAGATCCCCCACTACGTATCCGGCGACTACCCCCAGGCGTCGATCGACCTGCTCCGCGCGCTCGGGCGGCACCTCGACACCGAGCTCGATTACGGCAGACTGCCCGAGGAGGCCCGGCTGATGCGCGTCCGGCTCGACGCCGCGGCGGCGCGCGAGGAGACGACGAAGGAGTACGTCGAGCGGCTGGAGTCGCTCGTCGACGAGGCGCGGCTGCCGTCTGGCGAGGACCTGATCAGCGAGATCGAGCGGTTCCTGCGCGAGGGCGGCCAGCAGGGCGGCAGCGGGCGCCCAAACTGAGCGCGGTGCGCGAATTGGAGCGGGCGCACGTAGGGCGTGCGGGGCAAAGTGAGCAGGCCCGACGTGGGCCGCGAAGACGCATGAACGGGAGGCAACGTTGACCGACTGGACGCCCAGGCCCAGCCGAACGCCGAGGCGGATCGTGGTCCTCGGCCGCGACACGTGCGAGGACACGACGCGATCGCGGCACTTCCTCGACGAGCACAGGATCGCCTACGACTACTTCCGGGTCGACCGCGAGCCGACAGCGGACGAATGGATCCGAAGCCTCAACGACGACATGTGGGTCACGCCCACGATCCTGATCGGCGACCCGCGCAACCCGGAAATGATCCTGCGCGAGCCCTCCGACGAGGAGCTCGAGGCGGCCCTCGGACCGGGCTAAGTCCTTGGCCGCCGCATTCGATGCGGAATTCATCGCCCGACGGAGTCCGACGGACCGTCGGACCGGGGTAAATCCGCCGCCGCCGCATCAGATGCGGAATGCATCGCCCCAAGAGAGCAGGAAGGCCCATCGGACCCCTTCCGGCAACCAATGCCGCATCCAAAGCGGCGCCTGATGACGAACGCCGTGTCGCGGGCGCTTCCGGCGACCGATTCCGCACCAGATGCGGAGGAAGGCAGGGCCGCGCGTTGGCGGGCGGGTGGGCATCGGCGTTTGGCCAGGCGGGGTTGGTACCGGGCCGTGCCGTCAGCCGGCGGGTTGGTACCCGGCCGTGCCGTCAGCCGGCGGGTTGGTACACGGCCGCGCCGTCAGGCGGCGGGTGGCACGCGCGCCTGGTCCTCGGCGCGTTGAGCCGTCCCGTCCGCCGCACCGAGCGCCGCACGCCGCGCCGCGCGCCCGCAGACGGCGCCCGATCCAGGCGCGCCGAGCACCGCACGCCGCGCCACGCGCCCGCAGACGACGCCCGATTCAGCCGCGCTGGAGCTTGAGCATGGCCTGGATCGCCGACAGCTTCGGCGCGAACTCGCTGCGGATCGCGTTGACCGCGTCGCGTTCGATGTCGAGCTCCTTGGCGATGCCCTGGAGCGTGTCGGATTCCTCGGCCGTGATCGTGTCGTCGGCGGCGCCGACGAGGTAGCAGCAGCGCAGGAGATTGAGCCGCTCCTCCAGCGTGGCCAACCCGCGGAACTGGCGGGTCACGAGAAAGTCCTCCGTGCTGCCGTACAGCAGCGACTGGTTCCGGGCGATCTGCGTCACGAGCACTGCCTGCGCTTCCGGCAGGCCGCCGTACTCGGCGACCAGCCGCTCGATCGCCCGCGACTCCACGTCGGAGATGTCCATGTCCGCAGCCGCGGCACGCATCAGGATGTAGGCGAAGGCGGCGAGGTAGCGGGCCCGGTCGACCGGCATGGCCTCGAGCTGCACGGCGATCCGGCGGACGGTCTCGGTATCGGTCGCGGTCAGCTTCGGCTCGGGAGCGCGCGCAGCGCCGCCCGAACCCGGCAGGAACCGACGCAGCACCATGCCCCGGAGTATGCGCATCTTTGCGACCTTCGGCCCGGTCGACGCCCGAAATCGGGCTGCTATGATGCCTAGGCAGTGTGGTATTCCTTGCTGCAAATATTTGCATGACGTCATCCGAGGATGACACCACGGCGCGCGGTTCGTTGCCGCGCCGGGAGGGTGGAATGACAACCCCCGTGCTCGAGGAAGTGCGGGCGGCCACGGCCACGATGCGGGTCGGCATCATGGCCGGGGTCGGCGACATCGCAGTGCGCGACATCACGATCCCGCAGCCAGGACCCGGCGAGATCCTGGTGCGCCTTCACGCGACCGCGATCTGCACCTGGGAGCAGCGCAGCTACAGCGGCGCCCAGGCCAACAAGTTCCCGTTCGTGGGGGGCCACGAGATGGCCGGCGAGGTTGCCGCCATCGGCCCGGGCACGTACACGGAGCTCGAGCTCGGCGACCGGGTCACGGTCGGCTCGTCCTCCTGCGGCAAGTGCCACTGGTGCTACACCGGCCAGGATCGAGCCTGCAAGCTGCACTACGCCGGGGCCGTGAAGTACGGCGAGGCGTGGGGCCCGGGCGGGTTCGCCGAGTACAAGGTCCATCCGGCCGACGGCGTGTACCGGGTCGGCGACGCCGCGTACGACGTGGCCGCGCTCACCGAGCCGCTGTCCTGCGCGATCCACGCGACGCGCCTGCTCAACCTGTACGTCGGGCAGGATGTCGTCGTCCTCGGCGCCGGAGTCATGGGCCTGATGAACGTCATCGCCGCGAAGCAGCACGGCGCACGCGTGATCGTCAGCGAGGTCGATCCCGACCGGCTGGCGATGGCCCGGCGCATGGGTGCCGACGAGCTGATCGACGCCACGAAGGTCGACCCGGTCGCCCGCGTCAAGGAGCTCACCGAGGGTCGCGGTGCCGAGGCCGTGATCGCCGCGATCGGCCACAGGAGCGCCAACGACCAGGGCTGGGCGATGCTCTCGGACAAGGGCCGGTACGTCCTCTTCGCCGCGGCTCACCCGGAGCCCGAGTTCACGATCAAGCCCAACGAGACGCACAACCGCGAGACGGGCGTCTTCGGCGTGCTGTCCGGCGAGAAGCAGGACTTCTACACCGCGGCACGGCTCGTGCGCTACGGCCTCGTCGACCTGCGCCCGCTCATCGACGCGCACCACCCCCTCGCGGACCTGTCGGCCGCGCTTGATGAAGCCATCAAGCCGGGCACGTACCGCGTCATCGTCGAGATGTGAGATCGCTTACCCAACGACCACGAACACCCAGCTGGAGGCACAGGCAATGAAGCGCCGCATGCACCGCCTGCTCAACGAGGACGGGCGGGTCCTCATCGTCGCGATGGACCACACCTCGTTCATGGACTCCACCGTCGAGGGCCTCGCCCGGTACGGCGAGACGTGCCGCTCGGTCGTGCCCGCCGGCGCCGACGCGTTCCTGTCCCCGATCGGCTCGATCATCAAGTACGCGGAGGCCATCGGCCCTGCGGCGGCGATCGCCTCGTTCGACACCACGCCGCCGTTCCTCGAGGTCGCCATCGAGCGCGCGCTGTCCGTGGGCGCCGACGCGGTCAAGTCGATGCTCTACCCGTTGAGCGGTGACGAGTCGGTCCGCCAGGCCGCACGCCTGGCCGCAGATGCCGCGCGCTACGGCATGCCGTACATCGCCGAGTCGGTGCCCGGCGGGTTCATGGCCACCGACATGCACACGCCCGAGAAGATCGCCGCGGGGGCGCGCATCTGCGCCGAGACCGGCGCCGACATGATCAAGACGTTCTACACCGGCGATCCCGAGTCGATGCGCCGGGTCGTCGAGTACGCGATGGTTCCGGTGGTCATCCTCGGTGGCGCCAAGAAGGGCTCCGTCCGGGACCTGTACCAGGACGTCTACGACGCCGTCATCGTCGCGGGTTGCGCCGGCGTCGCGATCGGCAACAACATCTGGCGAGACCCGGATCCGGCGGGCATCACCCGCGGACTGGCGGCGATCATCCACGGCGGCGCCTCGGTCGACGAGGCGATGCAGGCGGCCGGCCAGGGCGAGCTCGTCGCCGGCTGAGCTGAGCCGAAACGGCCGGCCCGGGGCCGGCCGGCGCACGGAGGACATCGTGATGGCAATGCAGGTGGAGCCGGCGGCCGATCCGCGCTGGTCGCTGGTCAGCCCCGAGCCCTATCCCCTGCTGATCGGCGGCCGGCTCGTGCCTGCCGCCGACGGCGCCGTCTTCCCGGCGATCAGCCCGCGGGACAACGCGCCGGTGGCGCGGATCGCGCAGGC
>DATJGH010000074.1:0-4795 GCA_035495215.1 Patescibacteria group bacterium | reverse complement strand
ACGAGGACACCCTCGGTTCGATGCGTGACCTCACCCGCCCATGGCCCGTAGCCCTCGCCGATCTGGTGGAGCAGGGCAGTCCCGCGGGTCTCCGTGAGCAGCTGCCCGCGATACCCGATCAGGCCTCGGACCGGGAGGACGTACTCGAGGCGCACGCGGCCGTCGGCATCGGTCGACATCTGCTCGAGGCGGCCCTTGCGCCCGGCGAGGGCCGCCTGGACCTCGCCGATGTAGTCGGGCGGGATGTCGACGGTGATCCGCTCGTACGGCTCCTGCAGCCCGTCGGGCGTCTCGTGAAGGATGACCTCGGGGCGCGACGCGGTCAGCTCGTAGCCCTCGCGCCGCATCTGCTCGATGAGCACGGCCAGCTGCAGCTCGCCGCGCCCCCGCACCTCGAAGGTGTCGCCGGATTCCGTCGGGTAGACCTCGATCGATACGTTGCCCAGGATCTCTCGATCGAGCCGGGCCTTGATCTGGCGAGAGGTCACGTAGCGGCCTTCGCGCCCGGCGAGCGGCGACGTGTTCACGCCGAACGTCATGCGCAGCGTCGGTGCGTCGACGTCGAGGCGCGGCAGCGGCCGCGGATCCGCGGGATCCGTGATCGTGTCGCCGATCGTCACGTCCGGCAGCCCGGCGACCGAAACGATGTCGCCGGGTCCCGCCTCGCCGATGTCCACCCGGTCGATGCCGTGCGCGGTCTGCAGCGCGGTCACGGTCCCGCTGAGGGTGACGACGCGGCCGGGCTCGATCGCGCCTGCGGTGTCATCGGCCTCCTCGCGCACGACTGCGATGCGCTGGCCCATCCGGATCGTCCCGTTGCGGATCCGGCCGACGGCCATCCGGCCGACGTAGTCATTGGCCGAGAGATTGGTGACCAGGAGCTGGAGTGGGTGCCCGGGCTCGTGGCGCGGTGCCGGGGTGACATCGACCAGCACGTCGAGCAGCGGCCGCAGGTCCGTGCCCGGGACCGCGAGGTCCTTCGTTGCCGTGCCCGCCTTCGCGTTCGTGTAGACGACCGGGAAGTCGATCTGGTCGTCCGTCGCGCCGAGGTCGATGAACAGCTCGTACACCGCGTCGAGCACCTCGGCGGGGCGCGCATCGCCGCGATCGATCTTGTTCAGTGCGACGACGACCGGCAGCCGGCGCGCCATCGCCTTCTGGAGGACGTAGCGGGTCTGCGGCAGCGGGCCTTCAGCGGCGTCGACCAGCAGCAGCACGCTGTCGACCATGAGCAGCGAGCGTTCGACCTCACCGCCGAAGTCGGCGTGGCCGGGCGTGTCGACGATGTTCAGGCGGACGCCGTCGTAGTCGACCGTCGTCTGCTTGGCCAGGATCGTGATCCCCTTCTCTCGCTCGAGGTCGCCCGAGTCGAGCACACGATCGACCAGCTGCTCGTTCGCGCGGAACGCCCCGGTCTGGCGGAGCATCGCGTCCACGAGCGTGGTCTTGCCGTGGTCCACGTGGGCAACGATCGCGAGATTCCGGAGCTGCTCGCGGACGGCGATCGGGGGCGCTGGCGCGTCGGGCGACGCTGGCGGCTCGTCGAGTGGCGTGCGCAGTGGCAGGTCGTCCGTCATGGGCCGGCGGATTGTGGCACGCAACGGCCGCGGCAGGGCCCGTTCGACGCTTCCTCCGCGTTATCGCCCGGGGCAATGAAGGAGAGGCATCGCGCCCGCATGTCAGGGATTCCATCGCTTGCGGCAATGAACTTCGGGTTTCCATCGGCCCTGGCGATCAAAGCGGGGCAGTGAACGGTGATTCCCACGGTAATCATCGCCTTGAGCGATCGCTGAGTTGCCAAGAAGCCTGCTGCCGGGCGGTGGGACGAGGCCCGCCGGGCCCGGCAGACAACCGGCACGTAAGCATGGAAATCGAGAATGCATGCATGCCGGCGGTGGAACGAGCGATGGATCGAGCAAGTGAGCGATCGCGGCGCAGCCTGATGGAGCTTGGCCGCGAGATCCATGAGGCGAGGTTGGCGCATGGCCTCAGCCAAGCCGCGATCGCCCGTTCGGTCGGCATCGCGCAGTCACAGGTGTCCGAAATCGAGCGCGGCCGTCATGTTGCCGCTCAACTTGGCGCATTGGCGCGAGTTGCCGCGTGTGTCGGGCTCGACCTATCGCTCAGGGCGTTTCCCGGCGGTCAGCCCCTCCGTGATCGAGCGCACATCGACCTCTTCGATCGGTTCAGGCGCGCGATCGGTTCCGGGTGGGATTGGGCGAGCGAAGTTCCCCTGCCGATCGCGGGTGACAAGCGTGCGTGGGACCGCGTCATGCGCGGCAATGGCGTCGTCATCGGTGTCGAGGGCGAGACACGCCCCACGGACATGCAGGAGCTGCAGCGGCGACTTGCCTTGAAGAAGCGCGACGGCGGGGTTGACCGCCTCATCCTCGTCCTGGCCGATTCGGAGTGGTGCCGGCGAGTGGTTCGCCTGAACGACGTCGAGCCGGGCTTTCCGGTCCCCGGCAAGACCGCCTTGAAGGCACTCGTCGAGGGCAGGGATCCGGGCGGCGACGCGATCGTGCTGGTCTGAGCCGGGAAGACCCGCAGTGCGGCCATCGGGATCCGTCGCGGCCGGATAGCATCAGGGCCGTGACCGTTGCCGCCGTGGTCCTCGCCGCATCGCCGGAGTCCGCACTGGCGGATGCCGATGGCGTGCCCCGGGTGCGGCGGATCGTCGACTCGGCCTGGTCCGGTGGGGCGCTCCCGGTCGTGGTCGTGTCCTTCGACCCCGATGGCGCGATCGCCGCGGCGCTCGCGGGAGCGGCGGTGACCCTCGCGGAGCCCGTGCCGAAGCCGGAAGGCGTGCCGGTCGCGCAGATCCGCCGCGGCATCCAGGTCGCGCGCGACACCGTGCGCGAGGTCGACGCGGCGCTGGTCTGGCCGGCGCGCATGGGCTGGGTCAGCCCGGAGACCGTGACCTCGATGATCGAGGCGCACGGTGTCGACACGTCCACGCTCCTGCGCCCGAGCTACGACGGCGAGGATGGCTGGCCGGTGCTGATCCCGACGGTCCATGCGGCCAAGCTCGACGGGGTCGCATCGGATCGGTTCCCGGACGACATCGTCGCCGACGTCATTGCCGCCGGCGCGCCCGCCCGCTCACTGTCCCTCGGCGACCCGGGGACGACCCATGATGGCTCGATCCCGCGTGCCGACCTCCCGCCCTACTCCGGCCCGACAGAGCCGGCCGCGCCGCACACGCACGAGTGGGGCGCCGCGCTGGTCGATGCCGTCGAGGAATCCCCGCTCGAGGGACCGGCGCTCGCCCCGTACGGCCAGGCCGCCGCCGAGGACCCCGACCAGCCCGGCTGAACGTCAGATCGTGATGAACTGGGCGAGGGCCGCCGCGAACGCGACGACGATCAGGACGGTTCCCTCCGTCGACGATGCCGGGATCCGACCGAGCCCCTCCGCTGGGCGGGCATTGAAGGCCCAGATCGCGAGGATGCTGCCGATGGGGATCTCGATCGTGCTGCGGCTGAGCGCGACCAACGAGCTCAGGAGGCCGAGGACGAGCACGATCCACAGCATCGGCGTCATGGCGAATCTCGCCCACGGGCGCCGCAGATACAGGCCGTAGGCCTCTGTCGCGTCCACCGCCACCACGACGAGCGAGCCCAGGACCACTGAGGTCGCCGGCGGAAGGCGGCTCATGTAGCCACTGAAGACGGCCAGGATGAAGACGATGAACCCGGCCGCCACGACGAAGGTCACGGTGGCGCGGTACTCGCGCGTCGGCGGGCCGGGGGCCGCGACCACGGCGACTTCGGGCGTCGCAGCAGTTCCAGCAGGTTCGATGTCAGGCCCCATCGCCATCGCAGGCGCGATGATGCCTCGGGAAGGCGCTACGCGAGCGCCGCCCGGGCACGATCTCTGATGCGACCGACGGGCAACGTCGCAACCGCGATCCCGGCGATCACGAGCGCCACCCCGAGCAGCTGGGCGACCGAGGGCGTCTCGTCGAGGAGGATCCGCGCGAAGATGACCGTCGCGACCGGCTGGGCCAGCAGGATGATCGAGGTCAGCGCCGCCGGCAGGCGCGGCAGCGAGAGCGAGATGACCAGGTAACCGATCGACTGTGACGTGATGCCCACGGCGATGAGCCAGCCGTGGCTCGGCCAGGACGGAACCGGGTCGAGCTGCCCAACCGCAAGCCCGAAGACGATCGCCACGACGGCAGTCGATGCGGTGGAGATGGCGACCGGGCCGGCTGGACGTCGAAGGTCCCTCGAGCCACGACGGATCACGAGCAGGTAGCCGGCGTAGGACAGCGCCGTGATGATCCCCAGGAACGTGCCCAGCGCCGGGTTCGGACCGTACGCGCCGCTGCCCACCACGCCGGAGATGAGAACCACGCCGGCGAGCACGATCGGCAGCCCGAGCAGAACGCTCCGCGGGGGTCGCTCGGCGAAGACCATCCACGCGACCAGTGCCACGACGATCACCTGGAGGTTGCCGAGCACCGTCGCCAGACCCGCGCCGACCTGGTCGACGGCGTGATGCCACGCCAGGAGGTCCCCGGCGAAGAACACGCCGGCGATGATCGCCAGCCAGACGGTCCGCGATGGCAGCGGGCCGTAGCGGCGCTGCTCGACCATGCCGACGAGGGCAAGGATCGGCAGCCCGTACAGGCATCGGAATGCCGTCGCCGTCTCCGGGGTGACGTGGGCGAAGCGGTAGAAGATGCCCGAGAAGGCGATGCACATCGCCCCGACGAGGGCGGCAAGCCGGGGACGGCGGGCGATCGGCTCGAGGAAGCCGAGCGCGATCGGCGCGTCGGTCAGGCGACGCT
>DATJGH010000073.1:0-30247 GCA_035495215.1 Patescibacteria group bacterium | reverse complement strand
AAGCCGTGGTGCGGAGCCAGAGCGCACCGTCGGCCTCGAAGGTGAGGGCGCGCTCGTGCAGCAGCCGGAGCGCGCGGTCCACCCGGCCGGAGTCGTAGATCAGCTGCTCGGAGGACATGACATCGAACCGGACTCCGAAGTCGGCGAGATCGCGATCCTGCTCGACGCGCTGCATGCGGAGCGCGAGCGCACGGCTGCGCCGCACGCCCTCGTCCTCCGGCAAGTCGGCGAAGCCCCGCCCCTCGAGGTCGAGCACCTCTCGGGCGATCTCCTTGAGGTAGTCGCCGTGGTACCCGCCCTCGGGTATCGCGGCCGGGTGGCCGGCCAGCTCCCGCACGCGAGCCCACAGGCTCAGCGCCAGCCGGTCGATCTGGACGCCGGCGTCATTGATGTAAAACTCGCGGGTGACGCGGTGGCCGGTCCACTCGAGGAGTGCGGCGATCGCATCGCCGAGCGCGGCTCCGCGGCCGTGGCCCACGTGGAGCGGCCCGGTGGGGTTGGCGGAGACGAACTCGACGTTGACCCTGCGACCCGCCGACGCCGCCGCGTCAGCCGCCACTCGACCCCACGAGGCGGGATCAGCCCGGATGGCATCGATGGTCGCCTCGAGCGCTGAATCCGAGAAGCGCAGGTTGACGAATCCGGGACCCGCCGCCTCGGCCGAGGCGACAATGGCGCCAGAGCCAGCGGCCTCCACGTCGATTGCCGCGGCCAGCGCCGCCGCGATTGCCGGAGGGGCCATGCGCAACGGCCGTGCGAGCCGGAGCGCGAGGTTCGTCGCGAGGTCGCCGTGCTCCGGGTTGGCCGGCCGGCTCACCTCTGCCGCGACCGAGCGTGCCTCCGGGGAATCAGGCAGGGCCCCGGTCTGGATCGCCCGATCGAGGCCGCGTCCGACCGCGTCGCGTGCCCGTGCCCGCAGGGTCGTCCGCGCGGCGGCCTCCTTCGTCGTCACCGTCGAGATGGTACTGAGCGCCGGGACTCGGGCAGCCCCAGGACCCAGGTCCTGTACGCCGGCAGGACCCAGGTCCTGGTCCAAAGCGCCGCGGGTAGTACTCCGGATCGACAGAACGCACCGATTTCGTGGGCGGTCTGGTGCACTCCGCACTGGTCTTGTGGGGTCCGTAGGGGGAATGAAGTACTAGACGACCAATGGGCCTCGCGCGCACACTACGGCTCCGATTTGACCCTGTTGAAGGGTCGGGGCGGGGGCTTCGGTCGCGGCACTGCGTGCCTGGTCGGAGCAGCACTTATTGGTCCGGTCCATCTTTCGGAACTAGCGGAGGGACTCGCGTCACCATGAACCGACGGAAGCTCGCAATGCTCTTGGCGGCGAGCTCACTGATGATTGGCATGTTCGGCCTGTCGGCGGCCCCCGGCGTGCTCGCAGCCGACAACACCCAGTACTGGGCCGGCAACGGCACCACGGATGGCGAGATCGACAACGTCGAGTGCGATGAGAACAATACGGCCGGCCAGCTCTGGATCTGGACTGGCACCGGCTCGAACGTCTGGATCAGCGTCGATGGCGAGCTCGTGCAGGGCGTTCAGCAGGGCAATGGTGCGTACCATTTCGCCACGAGCTGGCACGACATCGGCGACCTGACGACTGGCACCGGCGGCAACGTCTTCGTGACGTACGACGGCGCGGTCGATGGCAACGCTGTGCTGACGCTCAGCCACGGCTGCCCGGGCGAGGAGACCACGACGACCTCGTCGTCTTCGTCGAGCAGCTCGTCGAGCACGACCTCCGAGTCGACCACGACGAGCGAGTCGACCACCACGAGCGAGTCGACCACCACCAGCGAGTCGACCACCACCAGCGAGTCGACCACGACGTCCGAGTCGACGACCACGACGACCACCTTCACCGGTGGCACGGGTGGCGAGACCGACGTCCCGACGCAGCCGAACACGGCGGCGGTTGGGACCGGCGGGCCGTCGCATCCGTCGAACAACGCCTGGCTGCTCGTGCTGGCCCTCGGCGGCCTCCTCACCAGCGTCGTGCTTCTGACGCCGGCTGGAGCCAAGTCGAAGCGCTAGTCGCAGTCCCGGAAGGGACCTGACCAAGCATCCCGAGGAGGGCCCGGTCACCGGGCCCTCCTTCTTTTCTGTCGAACGCGGACGGGATGGCATGCTGCGCACCGTGCTGGAACGATGGCGCGGGCGGTGGGACCTGGTCGGGCTCTCGCCGAGACGGGAGCTCCTGATCGCCGCGCTCCTTTTGTTCGCGTACGGCTTCTTCCAGCAGCAACCAGCGTGGAACGAGTACAGCCGGTACGACCTCGTCCGTGCGGTGGTCGAGCAGGGCACCACCCGGATCGACACCTATCACCAGAACACCGGCGACGCTGCGCTGTACCAGGGCCACTGGTACTCGGACAAATCGCCCGGCTCCGCGCTCCTCGGTGTCCCGGTGTATGCGCTGCTGACCCTGGTGCGAGGCCTGCCCGCGGAGGTCGACGGGGTGCAGGCGCTCGCCTTCGTCGAGAGTGGCATCGCCACGGTGGTGCTGGTGCTGCTGCTGATCCGCTTCCTGGGACCGTTCATCGGCGAGACCTGGGCCACCGGGGTCGGCCTCGCCTATGGGCTGGGGTCGATGGCGTTCCCGTTCGCGACGATGCTCTTCGGACACGCTGCGTCCAGCGCCGGGCTCTTCGCCGCCTTCTACCTCCTCCATCGACAGAAGCTGCATCCTGGCCGCTGGGGACCTGTCGTCGCCGGCTTCCTCGCGGGATGGGCGGTGCTCGTCGAGGTTCCCGTGGTGCTCGGCGTGGCCGTGCTCCTGATCTACGCGGCCTTCCTCGGGCGAGGCGTGGTCGCCCGCTTCGTGGCGGGTGGGATCCCGCTGGCCCTCGTGCTGATCGCCTACAACTGGCTGACGTTCGGCAGCCCGCTCAGCATCGGCTACCAGTTCTCGCCGACCTTCCAGGGCCAGAACGAGCAGGGGCTCATCTCGATCGTCTGGCCGCAGCTGAGCACGACCTGGGAGCTGCTGTTCGGGCCGCGCGGCCTGCTCCGGCTGGCGCCGTGGTTCGCGCTTGCGCCCCTCGGTCTGGTGGCGTTGCGTCGCCGGGACGCACGCTTCGAGGTGCTCCTCGCGGCGCTGGTCTGTGCCGCGTTCCTGACCTACAACAGCGGGGCGCTCAATCCGTTCGGCGGCTGGACGCCCGGACCGCGCTACCTGATGCCGGCACTGCCATTCGCGGCGGTCCTGGTCGCGTTCGTCCCGCGGCCGATCCGGCTTCTTGCAGCGCCACTGATGCTCGTCGGCGCCGCCGTGTTCTTCGTCGCGACCGCGACCATGCCCAACGCGCCGGAGCGCTTCACCGATCCCCTGGTCCAGCTGTGGCTCCCCCGGTTCGAGGCCGGCCAGATCGCGACCACGGCGGCGTGGGTCCGCTGGGGTCTCGGCGGGTACACGGGAACGGCGGTGCTCCTCCTCGCGTTGGCCTTCGGTGCGCTTGGCGTCGCACGCTCGTTCGGGCCGTCGGCGGTCGCGTCGTCGGCCACGACCCGGGCCGCCGCCGCGATGGCCGTGCTCCTGCTCGCCTTCTCCGTCCCGTTTCCGCCGCTCGCGCCGATCGGGCTCGGTTGGCAGGCGTCCGGAAGCTCGCCCGTGGTCTCCATCGCCGAGCTGAGCCACGTGACGATCAGAATCGGCGACACGGAGGAGGTTTCGCTGGCGGCCCACCTCGAGAACCGCGGGGGCGCCGTGGCCGCGAGCAGGCTCCGATTCATCGCGTGGGCGCCGGATGGCGAAGGGGTCTGGAGCGCGTGGTACGACGCCATCCCGATCGCTGCGGGTTCGCGGCAGACCGTGACCATGACCTGGCATCCCGGCGACGTGCCCCCGGGGCCGTTGACGTACGGGTTCACGGTCAGTGACTCGACCTCGGGCACGGAGCTCGCCACCGGCGTCGCCGCGGACCGGATCGTCCTCGGTCGCTGACCCGGATCAGGGCGGTTGGCGGAACGGGAAGTACGCGACGAAGCCCACGGCATAGGCGAGCAGGAAGGCCCACCGGACGGGCCGCGGCAGGCCGGCGCGCAGCAGGAGCAGCGCCAGGCCCACGGCGAACGCGGGCACGAGGGGCAGCGCGTAGTACAGGTACATGATCCGGTTGGTGAACAGGGCGAGCGCGACGTACGGCAGGTAGTTGGCGGCGCCCCAGGCAACCGCCCAGATGGCGACCGGGCTCCGCGCCTTCCACGCAGACCAGACGAGGAACAGGGCCGACAGCGGGATCGCGCCCGCGAGGAGCGGGTTGAACGCGCCACGGAAGTCGATCGTGGCCATCCGGGACACCACCGCCTCCCCGGCCTTGGTCGTGACGTCCACGCGCAGGTACTGGATCTGGCACTCGTTGAACAGCCACTGCCACGGCCGGCTGTCCGCCTCGGGACAGATGCCCACGTTCGCCGGCGCGCGCAGGGCCGTGCCGTAGCTGAGCATCCGGGAGATGTGATCGAACGGGGTCGCAAACGTCGTGAAGCGCGCGTCGAGGATCGCCAGCCCGCCGATGAAGACGACCGCGGCCACGGCCACGAATGCCACCGGACCGATGAGCTCGCGCACGGGCAGCCTGCGGCGCCGCCACCACTCCGGCCCATCCGTGAGCAGGAACCACAGCCCGACGGCGAGGATCGCGTAGATCGCGGTCAGCTTCACCAGCAGCGCGATGCCGACGGCGAGCCCGGCCAGAAGCCACCGGCGCTGCAGTGCGAGCCACGAGCCGACGAGCATCGGCGCGAGCACGAGCATGTCCAGCGTGCCGATGCGGCCGTGGACGAAGGTCAGGTTGTCGAACGCCACGAGCGCCACGACGAGCACGGCGAACCAGGCCGAACGGTCGGTCCTGCGCACGATCTCGAAGAGGACGACCAGCGCGATCAGTGCCGCGACGATGCTCGGCAGCCGCCACGCCGCGCCCTGGTCGCCGAACACGGCCATCGAGCCCGCGATTGCGAGCTTGCCCAGGGGCGGGTGCTCCGTGTTGGGATCGAGGCCGGCGGGGCTGTCGGCGTAGTGGCTCGTTGCGGGCCAACCCAGGATGACCCGTGCCGCGTTGACGTAGTACGCCTCGTCGAAGATGAGGCCCTTCGGGGGGACGTTCAGCCACACGCCGCGCAGGATCAACGCAGAGAGCAGGACGAGCGCGAAGCCACGGGCAGGGTCGCGCAGGTTCTCGGCGGCGCGGGCGGCGACGCGCCCGAGCGGGGAGGAGCGGAGCCTGCTGCGAAGGCCGCGCCGCGGGGAGGGCGGCGCCGGCTCGAATGGCGGGGCGCCTGGCTCCACTGGACCTCCCGGTGCGGGTTGCGCCGAAGGGTAGCGCCCGCGGTCAGGCCCGGGCGATGAGACCGTCATGGACGGATTTGGGGGCGTCGTCTCGAGATGTCGAAGGGCAGCTACCGCTCGTTCTGCCCGCCCTGGTGCTCCCCGTTCCCAGCGCCACCGTTGCCGGCGTTGCCGCCACCAGGCTGTGGCGTGTGGCTCGGGTGGGTGGGCTGCTCTCGGCCCTGGAGCTTCGTGATCGCGCTCGAGCTCACATCGATCGCGTGCTCGATCGACGTCTGCTCGGGCAGCTGAGCGGCGAGGGAGGTCAGCACGACCGTGTGCTTGGCGAGCTCCTCCTCGAGGTGCGCCAACCGATCGGGGTCGCTCCCGATCTCCGCCGTTGCCGCGTCGACTTCGGACTGGTAGGCGACAAGGGCCGCGGCCATGGCTGTCGTGTCGCCGCGGGTCGCGGCCGCCATCGCCTCGTCGAGCCGCTCCTGGATGAGCTCCTCGTGACGAGCCAGGCGGGCGTCGGCCTGTGTCGGCAGGGCGATCGTCTCGAGGAACACGCGGGCGTTGTAGAACGCACTGCCGGGCGGTGCGGCCAGCACGGCGGCGGTCGTGCCCAGCATCAGGGCTGCTGCGAAGCCGAGGCCGAAGACCGCGCGGGAGAATCGCGGTGGGAGCGACCAGCGAGGCCGCGAGGCAGGGGACTCCACGAGTCGCAGCCGGTTCGCGGCGGCAGTCGTCGCGACAGCGGCCGCGGCCTGGGCCAGCACGTTGGCGCGAATGCGAGCAAGGACGGCGCTTTTCGGTGCGAGGCGCGCGTCGGCGTACGCGTCAAGCAGGTCCTCGAGCCGGTCGAGCGCCGAGAGGTCGTTGTCGAGGTAGTAGCTCACCAGCACACCTCGGCCGTCGCGGCCTGGACGGCCATCACGACGGCACGCTCGGACTCGATGCCGAGCGAACGCCGGAGTGCCCCGATCGCGCGGAACTGGAGTCCGCGGATGGTCCCGTCCTGGCGTCCCATTGCCTCTGCCGTCTCAGCGACCGAAAGCCCGGCGAAGAAGCGCAGCTCGATCACCTCTCGTTGGTCATCGGTCAGCTCCGCCAGGGCCGCGCCGACCCGGTCGAGGTCGTCGCGCAGGGAGGCCAGCGCCTCGGGCGAGGCCTCCTCGGACTCCCGAGCTTCGGCCACGACCAGGGAGAGGTGCTCCCGCCGTGTTCGGCTCTGATCGATGATCGCGTTCCTGGCCAGCCGGAACAGCCAGCCCCCGAACGGGATGCCCCGCGCCTCGTAGCGCGGGAGCGCTTCCAGGGCCTTGACGAAGACGAGCTGCGTCAGGTCCTCCGCGTCGCTCGGGCGGCTGACGCGGCTGGCGATGAATCGATAGATCGGCCCGGCATACGCATCGAAGATGCGTCCGAAGGCTGCCGTGTCCCCACGTTGCGCCTCGGCGACGAGCTGATCCAGCGTTTCCTCGTCCATTGGGTAACGAGGATTCACGTACATCGTTAGGCGCGCAATGCGTCAGGGGTACCGATCGTGGTGCGCCGCGGGACCTCGATGTGCACCCGATCCGACCCCCGTCTGAACGTGAGCTGCCCGAATCCGGCGTCGATCAGGTGCCGGTACGACTCCCCGAGCCGGTGCGCGAACGAGCCGCGTGCGTGAGCATCGGAACCGACAACCACCCGCTCTCCCCCAAGCTCGCGGTACCGAGCGACGACAGGTCCGGAAGGATACGTCTCCGCACCCGGATATCTCAATCCACTGCTGTTGACTTCGAGCGACACGCCGCCCTCGACGATCGCGCGCAGGGCCGGCTCCTGGAGGTCTGCCCGGGCGGCCAGCTGCTCCGCGGTGACGAGCGGATGGAGGTAGCGCTTCACGACATCGAGGTGCCCGATCGTGTCGAACAGGCCGGACCGCGCCGCGGCGATGATCTCCGCGTAGTACGGCTCCACGATCTCGTCGAGCGTGCGGCCCTCCACCCAGGCCCGGACACGCGACGGCCAGTACGGCGATTCGGGCCAGTCGTGGACCGAGCCGATCACGTAGTCGTAGTGGTGCTTCGCCAGGTGCTCGCGGACGTCGGCATCCCAGCGCCGGTTGTACGTCAGCTCCGCGCCGAAGCGGATCGTCACCCCCTCCTTCGCCCAGCGCTCCGCGGCGCCCCGCACCGTGCGCTCACGATCCTCGAACCGGGTGTACCGGTAGGCCGGGTCGCGCGGGTCGAAGTCGACGTGGTCGGTGATCGCGATCTCGGGGATGTGGCGCTCGACGGCGAGCGCCGCGTACACGTCGATCGGGACCGAGCTGTCGGGCGACTGGTCCGTGTGGAGATGGGCGTCGAGGGGCAGGTCGTGCCCGGCATGGCCCGCATCGCTCGTCCAGTCGTCCCAGGCGGCCCCGGACGATGCGCGATTCGGGGAGCTGCCCTCGGCTTCCGACGTCACCCGGCGATGATGCCGAGCTCGCGCCCGACGCGCGAGAACGCCTCGAGCGCGCGGTCGAGGTGCTCGTCGCTGAGGGCGGCAGTCACGATCGTGCGCAGGCGAGCCTGGTCGAGCGCGACGGTCGGGAAGACGACGGAGGTGGCGAAGACGCCCTCCTCGAAGAGCCGGTTCGAGAACCGGATCGCGGCGTCCGATTCGCCGACGATGACCGGCGTGATCGGCGTCTCCGACCTGCCCGTGTCGAAGCCGAGGCGCGTCAGCTCGGCCTTGAACCGCCTGGTGCTCGCCCACAGCCGCTCGATCCGCCACGGCTCGTCGAGCATCACTCGCACCGCCTCGCGACATGCGGCGGCGTCGGCGGGCGGGTGTGACGTGGAGAACAGGAACGGCCGGGCCCGCTGGATCAGCAGCTCGCGCAGCGCCCGGGTGCTCGCGACGTAGCCGCCGAGCACGCCCATCGCCTTGGACATCGTGCCGACCTGGATGTCGACCCGTCCGTGGAGCCCGAAGTGGTCGACCGAGCCTCGCCCGTTGCGACCCAGGACGCCGGACGCGTGGGCGTCGTCGATGTACACGGCGGCGCCGTAGGCCTCCGCCGCGTCGACGATCGCCGGCAGCGGCGCGATGTCGCCGTCCATCGAGAACACGCCATCGGTGACCACGAGGATGAGCCGGTACGGGCCGGCGCCATCGGGGCGACCCTTCTCGGTCGCTTCGCGCAGGATCTCGCGCAGCGCCGGGACATCCTTGTGTGGGAAGACCTTGCGCGGCGCCTTGGACAGGCGCATGCCGTCGATGATCGAGGCGTGGTTGAGCGCGTCCGAGACGATCAGGTCGGCCTCGCCGGTGATCGTCGGGATCACGCCGGTGTTCGCGGTGAAGCCCGACTGGAAGGTCAGGACCGCCTCGACGCCCTTGAACTCCGCCAGCTCCGACTCGAGCAGCTCGTGCTCGGACATCGTCCCGGCGATGGTGCGGACGGCGCCGGAGCCGACGCCGTACTCGCCCACGGCCTTGAGCGCCGCGTCGCGCAGGCGCGGGTGGTGGGTCAGGCCGAGATAGTCGTTCGAGGACAGCGAGATGACCTCGCGCCCGTCGACCACGGTCACCGGGCCCTGGGCTGCGCTCATCACGCGCAGCGGCCGGTACAGGTGCTTCGCCTTGAGGTCGTCGATCTCGGCGGCGATGAAGTCGAGCGGGTTCCTGCGGGCAGTCGTGGCCATCAGTCCGTCCAGCTCATGATGACCTTGCCGGAGTCGCCCGACCGTGCAGCCGCGAACGCCGCCTCGAAGTCGCGGAAGCCGAAGCGGTGCGTGATCGCGGGCTTGATGTCGAGCCCCGACTGGAGCATCACCGTCATCTGGTACCAGGTCTCATACATCTCGCGACCGTAGATCCCCCGCAGCGTCAGCTGGTTGAAGACGATGGTATTCACGTCGAGCGAGATCTCGCCCGTGGGGATGCCCAGGATCGCGATGCGTCCGCCGTGGGCCATGTTCTCGATCGCCGACCGAAGCGCCGCCTCCACGCCCGACATCTCGAGCGCGATGTCGAAGCCCTCGACCATGCCCAGCTCGCCCTGCACCGAGTGCAGGTCGCGTTCCCGCGGATCGATCGCGATCGTCGCGCCCATCTTCAGCGACAGGTCGCGCCGGTAGGCGTTCGGCTCGCTCACGACGACGTGGCGCGCGCCCGCGTGGCGGACGACCGCGGTCGCCATCAGCCCGATCGGCCCGGCGCCGCTCACCAGGACGTCCTCGCCCAGGACCGGGAACGCCAGCGCGGTGTGCACGGCGTTGCCGAACGGGTCGAAGATCGCGGCGACCTCCTCGTCGATGCCCGGGGCGTGATGCCAGATGTTGGTCATCGGCAGGGCGACATACTCGGCGAACGCACCGTCGCGACCAACGCCCAGCCCGACCGTGTCCACGCACAGGTGCCGCTGGCCCGCAAGGCAGTGCCGGCACTTGCCGCACACCACATGGCCTTCGCCGCTCACGATGTCACCGGGCCTGAAGCCGCTGACGTTCGCGCCGACCTCGACGATCTCGCCGACGAACTCGTGGCCGAGCACGAGCGGCGGTTGGATCGTCCGAGCCGCCCACGGATCCCACGACTCGATGTGGAGGTCGGTGCCGCAGATCCCGGTCTTGTGAACCCGGATGAGCACGTCGTTGATCCCGATCTCGGGCACCGGCACGTCCTGCAGGCGCAGCCCGGGCCCGGCCTTGGCCTTGACCAGGGCGAGCATCAGCGTGCGGCCTCGTCAGCGACGCGCCGGCCGGCCGTCGGTCAGCTCCCGGCGGGGCTCGGCGTCGCGGAGGCGCCCGGCGTCGCTGCGCCCGAGGCCGCGGGCGAGCCCGATGGAACAGGGCTGGGCGTCGCGGGCCCCGGCGTCGGCGACGGATAGGCACATTGCCGCTCGGGGTTGAACTGCTCGGCATACGCGGCGTAGAACGCGAGGATCGCCTGCTCGTCGAGCGTCTGCAGCGGCAGGACCATGTCCCACACGATCGCCGCATACGGGTAGGGCATGTCGTCGAAGCGCGTGAACACCGGGGTGAAGTTGCCCGGCGGGATCTTGCAGATCGGACTGTTCGGCCACCGTCCGAGCAATGACTGCAGCGCCGACTGGCCATCGTCGGTGCAGCCCGGGCCCGGGCACTTGTAGGCGAGCACCAGCGCGCCGTGCTCGAGGTTGTGAATCCAGCCTTCCGGGATCGTTGGCGTGTTCTGGTCGTAGAAGCCGCCCCGGACCGGGCCCTGGCCGGCGGCCGCGTAATGGTTGCCGCTGGCAGGCGGGCACCACGTGTACTTCACCTTCGTGCCGAGCGCCACGTGGGTCCGGCCCATGTCGGGCTCGACGAACCCCGCGGGGGGAGCGGTGACCTGAGGCGCGGCGGTCGCCCCGGACGCGATCGGCGCCGGGCTGGGCGCGACGAACGATGGCGCAGGCGTCGGCTCGAACGGCTTCACGCATTCGTAGGCGGGCGTGATGCTCGGCGCCACGAAGCCCACGAAGATCAGCGCGATGAAGACGACGATGCCGCCGATCCAGAGGAGGCCGGTCCGGTAGCGCTCCAGGAAGGAGGGCTGGCGCTGGGCCGGGCGGCGGGAGCGGCGGACGGCACGGCCGGCCGGGCTCGGACGACGGGGGGACCTGGTCAAGGAAATCCTCGTTGGATTCGGAGGGAGGTCGGCGAGGAAGTCTGCCAGATCACGGCTGGTCGAGCCACAGGGCGACGGCCGGCGCGCGCAGGCCCTGGAGCAGCAGCCCGGCGAGCAGGGCGACGACGACCGCGGCGATCACGCCGCCGGCAAGGAATGCGAGCGGGATCCCGGGCAGCGCCAGCGTTGCCAGCCCCAGGGCGAGGGTGCGCGCGGCGGCCTTGCGCTGGAGGACGATCGTGACGGTGAAGATCGTGTAGGCGAGGAGCGCCATCACGACGAGGCCGAGCGGGGTCAAGGGCACGGTCTGCGCCTGGTCGACAACGAAGCCCAGGGACAGGCCGATGCCGGCGAGGATCGCCAGGGCGTAGACGAGGAAGAGGGCCAGGCCCCAGGGCATGCCGCGCAACGTTCCCATCTCGAGCCCATTTTGCTGGTTCCCACGATTGACGCCGGGCCAGGCGGCGCATAGTGTCGCTAAACCGGTTTGCTAAACGGTTAGGAGCGGGTCCGGCGTCTCGTGTCGGCCGGTCGAAGGAGGGGCGTGGAGCGGGCTGGGCCACGGCCACGGATCGCCGACGTCGCGCGCGCGGCGGGCGTGTCCAAGACGGCGGTGTCCTTCGCGTTCAACAACCCGGACCGGTTGTCTGCCGAGACCGTCACCCGGATCCGGGACGTCGCGGACCGGCTGGGCTACCGCCCGAACCCCGTGGCCCGAATGCTCGCGCAGGGTCAGACGATGACCCTCGGCGTGCTCACCCCACAGGCCCTGGCGGTCATTTTCTCCAACCCCTTCTTCGCGCTGTTCAGCGAGGGCGTGGCCCAGGCGGCCGAGGACCTTGGCTACGAGCTCCACTTCATCTCGCCCCTGCACGGCTCCCTCGAGCTGGCAATCGGCCGAGCCATGGTCGACGGGGTCGTTGCGATCGGGCTCTCCGCCGACCATCCGGAGGTCGGCCAGATCCTGGCTGCCGGGTTGCCGATGGTGCTGGTCGATTCGGACGACCTGCGGGAGCACAGCTCGGTCGTCGTGGACGATGAGGCCGGCGCCCGGGCCGCTGCCGAGCACCTCGTGGGACTGGGGCACCGGGACATCCTGATCCTCGCCGTCGAAGGCCCGCAGTCGGCAGCCCTCCTGCCCGGCCAACCGCAGGGCGTCAGCGAGCGCCGGCTCCGCGGCTACGGCGCGGCCCTCGAGCGGGCCGGCATCGCGCTCCGGAGCGACCACGTCATCGCGGGCCGGGCGTCGATCGAAGGCGGCGCCGACGCGTTCCAGCGGGCGTGGGCGGCGGGCATCCGACCGACCGCAATCCTGGCAATGTCCGACGCGATGGCGGTCGGCGCCACGCGCGCGGCGAGGGAGCGCGGCCTGCACATCCCGGACGACCTGAGTGTCGTCGGCTTCGACGACATCGACCTTGCCGCACACGTCGACCCGCCCCTGACGACGGTCCACCAGCCGATCCGGGAGAAGGGAGCCGTGGCGGCGCGGCTGCTCCTCGCTCGAATTGCCGTCGGCACCGCCCAGCGACCCGAGCGGGTGCGGCTCGCGACGGATCTGGTGGTCAGGGCGTCGACGACCCGCGCGAACAGGTAAGAATCCGCGGCGCATGCCCGACACCCCCGCCTGGGTCCGCGACGCGGTCTTCTACCAGGTCTTCCCGGACCGCTTCGCGGCAAGCGAGCGCGTGGCCAAGCCCGGACCGCTCGAGGCGTGGGACGCGCCACCGACGAACGACGGGTTCAAGGGCGGCGACCTGCTCGGGATCGTGGAGCACCTCGACCACATCGCCGGGCTGGGCGTCAACGCGCTGTACCTCACCCCGGTCTTCCAGTCGGCGTCGAATCATCGGTACCACACGTACGACTACCTCGCGGTCGACCCGCTGCTGGGCGGCGACGCGGCGCTCCGCGAGCTGCTTGACGCGGCGCACGCCCGCGACATGCGGGTGATCCTCGATGGCGTCTTCAATCACACCGGCCGCGGGTTCTGGCCGTTCCACCACGTGCTCGAGACCGGTGGCAGCTCGCCGTACCGCCACTGGTTCCACTTCGACCAGGCGGGCCTCGACCACCACAAGCCGATCGATGCGTATCCGATGGGGCGCCTCCGAGCCGGCATGCCGCTCGACGAGCCATGGCCCGGGACGGCCGACGTCGACGCCGCCTCGGCGAGAGTCAGGCTCGGCTACGACGCCTGGTGGGGCATGCCCGCGCTGCCCAAGCTCAACACCGCCGAGCCGGCGGTCCGGGAGTACCTGATGGGCGTCGCCGAGCACTGGCTCGGCTTCGGCATCGACGGCTGGCGCCTCGACGTCCCCGCGGAGATCGACGATCCCTCGTTCTGGCAGGAGTTCCGGCAGCGTTGCCGCGCCGTCAATCCGGATGCCTACCTGGTCGGCGAGATCTGGCACGTCGCGCCGGACTGGGTGAGCGGCGACCGGTTCGATGCGCTCATGAACTACCCGCTCGCCGAGGCGATCATCGGCTTCGTGGGTGGGCGCTCGCTCAACGAGCAGCTCCTGCGATCGCATCACGAATATGCACAGGTGACGCGGCTGGATGCCCCGGCCTTCGCCGTAGCGCTCGCCGAGCTGCTGTCGGCCTATGCGCCCGAGACGGCGGCCGTGCAGCTGAATCTCCTCGGCAGCCACGACACCCCGCGCGTCCTGTCGCTCCTGGGTGGCGACGTGGATGCGATGGAGCTGGCCGTGCTGCTGCAGGGGACGCTGCCCGGCGCGCCCTGCGTCTACTACGGCGACGAGGTCGGGCTGACCGGCGGCAAGGACCCCGATTCGCGCAAGGCCTTCCCCTGGGACCGCGCCCGCTGGGAGGCCGACCTGCTCGATGCCACGCGCGCGACCTTCACCCTCCGACGGGCGGAGCCCGCGCTGCGAGCCGACGGCGTCAGCGTGCTCGGCGCGGCGGGCGCGGCGCTGGCCTTCGAGCGACGCTCGGGCGACAGGCGGCTCGCCGTCGCGATCAATGCGGGCGACGGGACGGCCTCGCTCGACCTCGGTCCGGCCGACGGACCCGCGAGCGTCCTGCTGTCGACAGGGCGGGCGAGGATCAGCCCGGCGCGCCTCGGCGAGCTCGAGGGGGCGGTGCGAGTCGAGCTGCCACCGCGCGCCGGGGCCGTCATCCGCCTCGCCTGACGGGGCTCACCCGGGCCCGAGCCCCACCCTTCATACTCCCGCGATGTCCGATCTCCCGGTGGCGCTGCCGGCTGAGCTCGAACGGACGCTCGTTCGCGCCGTCGATGCCGCCGGCAAGCTCGTCGCAGCGCTCGACGCGCTCGGCCCGATCACGGATCGGGACGTGCTCGTCATCGATGCCGCGGCCGGCCCGGTCATCGACGGGCTCGTGGCCGCCGGCGCGCGCCTCACGTCCGTGCCCGCCGGCGACCCGTTCCAGCTCGACGTGCCCGACGCCTCGGCAGACGTCGTCATCGGCCTGTGGTCGGCGTTCCGCGGGGTCGATGGCGCCGAGGTGGCCGAGGTCGATCGAGTGCTCCGCCCGGGTGGGCGACAGCTCGTCGTCCACGACTACGGGCGCGACGATGTGTCGCGCCTGCACGGCGAGCGACCCGAGTACGGTGCCTGGAGCCAGCGCACCGGCCCATTTCTGACAGGTGGCTTCAAGGTCCGCGTGGTGCACTGCTTCTGGGAGTTCGAGTCCATGGAGGTCACCATCGACTTCCTCACATCGGCGTTCGGGGAGGTAGGCGCGACGGTGGCCAGGACGCTCAAGCGACCGCGTCTGTCGTGGAACGTTGCCGTTTACCATCGCTCGCGACCGTGATCGATCAACCTCCCGCCGTGGAGCCGGCGCCGTCACCGATGCCGCCGCGTCGCGGCCTGTACCTCGGTCCCCTCAGGATCACGCCGGCCGTCGTCCTGGTGGCCATCGCCCTGCTCGGTTCGGCAGGGTTCATCCTGTACGTCGTCTTCCGGGTCGAGGACGAGCAGATCCCGCTCCTCGGGGCCGGCTTCGGGGTCCTGGGTGCCTGCTTCGCGGTGATCGCGATCGGGTCGCTCATCGAGATGTGGCGGGCGGCATCACGGGCCAGCGCGGGTCGAGCCCTCGGCCTCGCGATCATCGGCGGCGTCGCCGCCCTCGTCGCCATTGGCTGCTTCACCTTCACCGCGCTCGCGACAATGGTCTGGAACACCTGACGTACACTCGCGCGGCTCCGCGGGCCCCCATCGTCTAGAGGCCTAGGACGCCACCCTTTCAAGGTGGAGATCGCCGGTTCGAATCCGGCTGGGGGTACCAACGCTCGCGGCCGTGATCCGGGTCCGGCCTGCGTTCGCGGCTCCGCACCCTCCCTCACGCACCTTCGAAGTGCGCTCGGTTGGGATGCTCGCCACGGCCTTGGCCGGCCCGCGGCTGACGGCCGCTCGGGGCCTGGTGGCTCCTTGCGGCCGGCGCGGCTGAGCCACCCTCGAAACGCGGCGACGCACTTCGGCAGGCCCGCGGCTGACGGGCGCTCGGGACCGCACGGTTCTTGGCGCGTACCATCGCGATCGATGAGCCCGCTCGACTACCTCGGTGTCCACATCGACACGATCATCGAGGACAACGTCGCGATCCGCTGCGATGGCTGCCTCGAGGTGATCGAGGGGACGCCCTGGCGAATGAACATCCTGGATGTCGTCGCGGCCGAAACTCCCGTCTCGTGGGCTGGACGGCCACCGATCAATCCCGGGCCATTCGAGTTCCATGGCGATGGCGGTCACGTCCGCGCCTGGATGCGCAAGCGCGGCTACCTGTTCTGCCGGAAGGGCGAGGTTCGCGAGATCATGCGGCCGATACCGATCCCGGGGCCGGAGGACGCCCCGCTCCGGTACGGCCTGTGTGACGGGCTCCATCGCGATGACCACGAGCTCGTGCCTGCCTGACCGCTGCGGCTGTCCACCGGCTCCCGTGGGGCCCGGCGACGACCAGCGAATCGTGCGCTTTGACAACGTGACGCACGCCCAATATCCTCCCGCCGTCGCGGTCAGAATCACGATACCTAGATTTACCTAGATTCAGACCGCGTTGGACGGCCGCGCCACGGCGTCCCCGCTTCGAAATGGAGGACCAGCTGCCAGCGGTCAGCGTCGCGGCGTTGAAACCCCTCTCCGGGTGGCTCTCGCTCGGCCCGGCGAGCAGGCTGGTCGGCGTCGACCCCGACACCCTTCGAAGGTGGGCGGATAGCGGACGTGTCCGGGCGTTCACGACGCCGGGCGGTCACCGCCGTTTCCTGCGCGCGGATCTCGTCCGCCTCGAGTCCGCCAGGGTCGCGGCACATCGTCCCCTGGCAACGCTCGGTGCCACGACGGAGCGTGTGACGCGTGCCTATGCGCGCCAGTACAGGGATAGTGCCCGTGCCACCGCCGGCGACTCGTTCGACCCGGAGGAGCGAGATGCCTTCCGCAGCGACGGCCGTCGTCTCGTTGAGCTGCTCATTGCCTTCCTCGACAGCACGGACGGGGAGGGCAGGGACGGGCTCGAGGCGGAAGCACGCGAGATCGTCGCCGCGACCGCGGTGCGGCTGGCCCAGGCCGGCGTCGACACGACCGAGGCTGTCGAGGCGTTCGTGGCAGCTCGACGGCCGTTCCTCGGCGCGCTTGCCGCCGTGGGTCGTCGGCGCTCCCTCGACGTTGCCGCGATGACCGGGCTCTATGACTCCGCAGCGTCGCTGCTGGACCGCCTGCTGCTGCATTTCGTTTCCAGCTTCAACGCAGCCGCCACTGGAGGAAGGACCAGGTGAACCTCAACGTCGTGCTCCCGCTCTGCTCCTCCGTCCTTTCGTTCATCTTCTTCGCGTTCCTGATCGACCAGTGGCGCGAGCGACGACGGACGTACCAGCTCGTCTGGGCGATCGGCATGGTCTGGTACGGCCTGTCGGCGGGCACCGAGTTCCTGGGCGGCGCGTTCGGGTGGAGCGAGCCCCTGTATCGGACCTGGTACCTGATCGGGGCCATCTTCGTGGCCGGCTGGCTCGGGCTCGGGACGTCGCTCCTTCTCGCGAGGACACGTTTCGGGCTGGCGCTCGTGCCGGTGTTCCTGCTGCTGGCGCTGATCTCGATCGGAGGGGCTCGACTCTACCCGGACGTCGGCATCGCCTCGCCGATCTACGCGGTCGTGTCGCTCGTGCTGGCGGTCTCGGTCGGGTGGCTGGCGTTCCGGCGCGACGAGCGCTGGGCGACCATCGTCGCCATCGGCGTCGTCGGGGGCTCGATCGCGGCGACGGCGCTCACGCTGACGGTCTCCCTGCCGTCGCCGGGCTGGGTGGTGGACGCAAAGACGCACATCCCGACCGGGCAGCTGTTCCCGGGCTACCTGCGCCTGCTCACTCCGCTGTTCAACGTCACCGGCGCCTTCGCCCTCAGCTTCGGTGCCCTGTTCTCGGCCTACATCTTCATGCCCAAGCGACGATTGATCCGCTACAGCCTGGATCGACATCAGCCCATCGGGCGGCTGATCGGCAACATCCTGCTGGCGACCGTCGGCTTTCCCGTGAACCTCGTCGCCTCGTTGCCCGGCGCTGTCGTCGCTCTGGTCCGTGGCAAGCTCAACAGGCGAGTCCCGGCGACCATCCTCATCGCAATCGGCGGCATCATCCCGGCCATCACCAGCGGTCTGAATCGCTTCGGTGACACGAGTGGCTTCTTCGTCGGCGAGCTGCTCGGCGTGGTCTTCCTGTTCGCGGGCTTCGTCGTCTCCGTCGAGGTGTTCAGCGAGATCCGCATCCCGTTCACGCACGTCGTCCTCCGCGCCCGCCAGGCAGAGCAGGCGACCCAGGGCGCCGGATGACCGTCCTGCTTCCAAGCCTGACCGCAATCCTGGCCGTCCTCCTTGCGGTCGCCCTGCTCGACCAGTGGCGGGAGCGAAGACGGCCGTATCAGCTGGCCTGGGCGTTGGGGGCACTGTTCTTCGGGGTGGCCTCGGCCTGCGAGGCGATCGCCGCGGCGGGTGGTTGGAACGCGGCCCTGTTCCGGGTCTGGTACCTGACCGGGGCCGTCCTGAACGTCGGCTGGCTGGGGCTCGGTACCGCACTCCTGCTTGCCAGGACGCGCTTCGGCTACGCCTACGCGGTCCTGGTCGCACTGTCGGGCGTGTTCACGGTCCTGAGCCAGTCCCGGAACCACTACCCCGACGTGGGTCCGCTCGTGTTCGGCTACCTGATCGCGGCCCTCATCCTTGCCGTCGCAATCGGCGTGGAGACGTACTTCCAGAACGAGCGATGGCCAAGGATCGCCGCGATCGGCGTCGTGGCCGTCACCTTGCTGGGCCTCGCCCTCGTGGTCGTCGCACCGCTCCCCGACGGTTCGATCGCACTCGACAGCCACGGGGTTCCGGTGCTGGACCCGCTGCCGGGCATGCTCCGGCTGCTGACGCCGCTGATGAACGTGACGGGCGGGCTCGCCCTCGTCCTGGGGGCCTTGTTCTCGGCCTACGTGTTCATGCCCAAGCGACGCGTGCTCGGCTACTCGCTCGATCCGGGCCAGACGGGCGACATCATGCTGTTCAACCTGCTCATCGCGCCCGTCGCCATCGTCGTCAACTTCGTGGCATCCCTGCCCGCGGCGCTGACGGCGCTCGTCCTCGGCCGCCTCCACAGCCGCGTGCCGGCCACGCTGTTGATCGCACTGGGTGCGCTGTTGATCTCGGGCACGGACTTCGGCGTCAAGTCGGGATCGACCGAGATCTTCCAGGCCAGCAAGCTCATCGGCATCGCCTTGATCTTCCTCGGCTTCCTCATCTCCATCGAGGCGTTCCGCGAGCTGCGCATCCCGTTCACCACCATCAGCATCGGCGGCGCGCGGCGGGAGGTGGAGACCCCGACCGGCTGACGACCGACGGCTCGCTGCCCGACTAGAGTGTTGGTCGATGGGCGAGCCCCCAACCTGGCATGTCACCGGCCCGCCGGAGGGCCCGCCGATCGTGTTCATCCACGGGGCGCTGATGGGCCGCTCGGTTTGGCAGCCCCAGATCGACGCGCTCGCCGACCGGTACCGCTGCATCAGCGTCGACCTGCCCGGCCACGGGACGCAGCGCGACCTGCAGTTCGAGCTCGACCTGGCGGCGGACGGAGTCGTCCGGGCGATCGACACCGAGGCCGGCGGGCGGGCCGTCCTCGTCGGGCTGTCCCTCGGCGGCTATGTCGCGATGACCGTCGCGGGCCGCCATCCGGAGAAGGTTCGCGGCCTGGTCATCGCCGGCTCGACGCGCGAGCCGACGGGCGTCAGCCGGCTTGCCTTCCTGCTCTACGCCGGCGCGCTGCGGGCCCTCCCGGAGGGGGTCGTCCGCACCCTCGCCTTCGCCGTCTTCCGACGGCGCTACGGGAGCATGCTGGCCGCCGCGATCACGGCCGGTGGGCACTTCGCCCGGGGCGGGGCGCGGGCGGTCCAACGGATCGCGGGGCAGCGCTTTCGGGACCGGCTCGTCGCCTACGGCGGTCCCATCCTGGTGATCAACGGCACGCTCGACCTCGTCTTCAAGGTTGGCGCCGGCCGCTTCGTCGCAGGCGTGCCCGGCGTCACCAACCGGATCATCCCGCGCGCGGGACACCTGTCGAACGTGGACCAGCCGGAGGTCTTCACGGGCCTCGTGGAGGAGTTCATCGACTCGCTTCCGGCCTGACGGTCAGCCGCCGGAGCGGCGCCGCTGCAGCGGCCGTCCGACCGCCCGGCCGATCGTGCCGGCCGGGCCGGCAAGGCCCCGGTGGTATCCTCGCCCCGGGCCAACCCGCTCTCGGCCCGCTCCCCTACGTGAGGTTCGATGCGCGTCCGAAAGGCTGTGTTCCCGGCGGCCGGATGGGGTACCCGGTTCCTGCCGGCGACCAAGGCGCAGCCGAAGGAGATGCTCCCCCTCGTCGACAAGCCGATCATCCAGTACGCGGTCGAGGAGGCCGTGGCTGCCGGCATCGAGCAGGTGATCATCGTCACCTCCAGCCAGAAGCGGGCGATCGAGGACCACTTCGACCTGTCCTACGAGCTCGAGCGCCTGCTCGAGGAGAAGGGCGAGATCGAGAAGCTCCGCCAGGTCCGCCGGATCAGCGACCTCGCCCAGATCGCGTACGTCCGGCAGAAGGAGCAGCTGGGGCTCGGCCACGCGATCCTCATGGCCAAGGACGTCGTCGGCCACGAGCCGTTCGCGGTGCTGCTGCCCGATGACGTCATCGTGGCCGACCGGCCCGCGATCGGCCAGCTCATCCATGCCTTCGAGCAGACGCACTCGTCCGTGGTCGCCGTGGCGGACGTGCCCACGGCCGAGGTCTCGCGCTACGGGATCGTCGCCGCCGAGATCGACGAGAGCCACGTCAATGGCGGCCGGCTGCAACGCATGACTGCGATCGTCGAGAAGCCCGAGCCCAAGGATGCGCCGTCGACGCTCGCCGTCATCGGCCGCTACGTCCTGACCCCGAAGATCTTCGACAAGCTCGAGCAGACCCAGCGCGGCGCCGGCGGCGAGATCCAGCTCACCGACGCGATCGAGGCCCTGATGGCCGAGCAGTCGGTCTACACCTACCAGTTCGAGGGCACTCGCTACGACGCGGGCACGACCATGGGCTGGCTGATGGCGACGATCGACATCGCACTCACCCGGCCGGATCTCGGGAACGAGCTCCGGGAGCACCTGCGGAGCCTCGACTCGGGGGCGTAGCCGGGTGAGCCATCGACACGGCCCGGGAGTGCAGGCCGTCCTGCGCTACGATGCCCGCCGCGCGGCCCGGCCGGCGCGCCACAGCAACGAACCCTGGGGGGACGCTTGACGGACATCGGCACCGTCCTCGGCGGGCGGTACCGCCTGGTGGAGCTGCTCGGGCAGGGCGGCATGGCCACGATCTACCGGGCCCGTGACAACCAGCTGGAGCGCGACGTCGCCGTCAAGGTCCTGCGACCCGAGTATGGCGCCGACCCCGACTTCAACGACCGTTTCCGGCACGAAGCGCAGTCGGCCGCCTCGCTGAACCATCCGGGCATCGTCGCCGTGTACGACTACGGCACGGACCCAGTCGGCCCGTTCATCGTCATGGAGCTGGTCGAGGGCGAGGACCTCGCGACGATCATTCGCCGGACCGGGGCCCTGCCGCCCCGCGCCGCCGCCCGGCTCGTGGCCCAGGCGGCTCGAGCCATCGCCGCGGCCCATGACCGGGGCTTCGTCCATCGTGACGTCAAGCCCGGCAACATCCTCGTGACGCGCGAGGGCCGGGTCAAGGTCACGGACTTCGGGATCGCCCGGGCGATGTCCGAGTCCGCGCTGACCCTGCCCGGGACCACGCTCGGCTCGGTGCACTACTTCAGCCCCGAGCAGGCTCGTGGTGAGACGGCCACACAGGCCTCCGACATCTACAGCCTCGGCATCGTCCTGTACGAGCTGCTCACCGGGAAGCGGCCGTGGACCGGCGACACCGCCGCGGCCATCGCCACCGCGCGGCTCACCGGCGCCGTGCCGAGCCCGTCGGCCGCGCACGGCGGCGTCCCGCCGACCCTCGAATCCATCTGCCGCAAGGCGCTTGCACCGAGCCCGGAGGAGCGCTTCGCGTCTGCCGCGGAGATGGCCGAGGCGCTGGAGGCGTTCCTTGGCGAGGAGCGAAGCGGCGCCGGGGCGCGAGACGTCGCGGCGGCCGGAGTCGGAGGCGCAGGTCTCGCGGCGGCCGCGGGCGCGGGAGCTGCCGGCGCTGCGGGCGTGGCTGCAGCTGGAGCCGCGGCGGGTGCCACGGGTGCCGGAGCCTCGCCGACCATCGCCGCGGGTGTCGCACGGCCGAACCCGGACGCGCGAATCGAGTATCCCCGTGACGCCTACGCGACCGGCACGCCGGCCCGCGCGACCGGCGCCGGCGGGCGCCGACCGCCGCCCGCGGCAGACGACGACGAACAGCCCTCCCGCCCGGGAGCGTGGCTGTGGATCTCTGCCCTGCTGGCGATCGCGGTCCTCGCGCTGGCCGGCTTCTTCCTGTCGAAGTTCATCGGCGGGCCTGGTCCGTCCATCTCCCCGGGGGCGCAGGTGGCCGTCCCGAACCTGCTCGGCAAGACATTCGAGGAGGCCCGCCAGGCCGCCTCCCAGGTCGGGCTCAACGTCCAGACGGCCGGCTTCGCGCAGAGCTCGGCGGCGCCCAACACCGTCATCAGGCAGGACCCGCCCGAGGGCAGCCTGGTCACGACCGGCAGCACCGTCTCGCTCACGATCGCCAGCGGGCCCGAGACCACGATCGTGCCCGACATCGTGCACAAGACCGAGACCGAGGCGCTGAATCTCATCGCCCAGGCCGGCCTCGCCATCGGCACGCGGACGGAGGCGTTCGACGCGATCGTGCCCCAGGGGTCGATCGTCAGCCAGGCGCCCGGTGCCGGCCAGGCCGTTGCCCGCAGCACGCCGGTCGACTACGTGGTGTCGAAGGGCCCCGAGCCAACCTCGACGCCCGCGCCGACGGCGCCGCCACCGCCGCCGCCGACCCAACCCCCGGCAACGCCCAGGCCCCAGAACGTCGGCAACTACATGTGTGAGCTGCTGGCGCTCGCGGCCGGGTCGATCCAGGACGACAACTTCACGGTTGGGAACATCACGGGGCCGAACGCACCCGAGGCCTGGGTGATCTGGCAGGACCCGCAGCCCGGAGCGAAGCGGCTGCCCGGCACGGCGATCGACCTGTGGACGGTCGATCAGCCCGCACCGACGACCTGCCCGCAGCAGCCCTGAACCGAGGCCGGCTCAGGCCTCCACGTCGCCGAACAGGCTCGTCCGCTCGACCCAGCCGTCGCCGGCCTCCGCATGGACGGACGGAATCGGTTGGGCGAGATCGGGCTGGACGTCGGGCTCGTCCACGCTCGCTGGCTCTGCGGCCGCGACGATCCGTCCGATGAGCTCGACCGGGATGAAGTCGATGCCCGCGGGTGCCGACCGTTCCCCGCCTCGATCCGCCATGGGTGGTCGGGCCGGACCCCCGGTGCCCGCGCCGACATCCGCAAGCGAGAGCGCCGTGGCGGCAGGCCGGCCCTGCCAGCAGCCGCGTTGCTCGACGCCGGTCAGGGGCAGCCGCTTCGGATCGAGCGCACACCAGCCGCCGTCGGCGCCGAGGGCGTGCTGGAAGTGGCGACACGTCGAACAGGTGGTCGACGATCGACG
This sequence comes from Patescibacteria group bacterium, assembly GCA_035495215.1. GTDB lineage: Bacteria > Chloroflexota > Limnocylindria > Limnocylindrales > CSP1-4 > UBA5189. The sequence goes on along the minus strand of DATJGH010000073.1, from coordinate 7,224 downwards.
GCAGACCCAGCACCGCGCCGTCTCTGCCTGTGGTGCCCCGCAGTGCGGACATCGCCACATCAGTGCCACGGATGGTAGCTGCGCGGCGTACCGCGCGCTGATGTGCACCGATCGCGGCGTCGCCCGCCCTCCGCCCTCGCTCATGCACCTTCGAGTGCATTCGCTCGGTGCTCGGCCGGCCTCCTTGCGCTCGGCACGCCTGAGCGCGCGGGAGCACGCGGTCGCCCGGGAGCGTGCGGCACGCCGTGCTGATCTGTGCCCATCGCGGCGTTGTCGGCTGTGCGCGCTCGCTCACGCACGTTCAAGTGCGCTCGCGAGCGTGCGCGCCTCCGCCTTGCGCTGAGCCCACCTCAGCCCGGCGGAGGCGTGAGGGGCTGGCCCTGCGGCGTGCCTGGCGTCGCCTACTTCACGAAGGTCAGGGTGACGCGGTCGGAGCCGGCGCCGAAGGTGTCGTCGTTGATCAGGACGGTCGCGCTGCCCGACCCCTTCTGGATCGTCCCCACGAGTGGCGTGGTGAAGCGAGCGCGGCCGTCGGTGCCGGTGAGCAGGTCGTTCGAGATCGGCGCGAGACCCGGAATCTGGAGGGTGAAGAAGGCGTGGGCGCCGGCGAGCGGATCGCCCGACGGATCGGTCACCAGGACCGTGAGCTGGAGCTTGCTCGGGTGGTGGGCGATGGAAATCTGGTACAGCGAGGCGGTCAGGCGGACCCGCATCTTGGTCGAGCCCTGGGTGACCTTCAGGGTCTTCTTGGCGGTATTCCCCGCCGGATCGGTCGCGTCGATCTCGATCTGGTTCTCGCCGGGCACCAGCGGCAGCTCGATCGCGAAGGTCCCGTCCCGCCCGGCCATGGCCGTGATGGAGGCACTGTTCGCCGGGTTGCGGGCGATGACGGTGGAGCCGGCCTGTGTGGTCCCCCTGATCGTGGCCGCGGGCGTTTCGATCGAGGCGCCGTCCTTCGGCGACGCGATGTTGATCTTGGGCGGGGTCAGGTCGAGGACCCAGGTGACGATGGGCGATTGCTCGGACTCCGAGCCACCTCGGAACAGCGTCGCCGAGATGTCGTTGCGACCCTCGGTGAGGGTGAACGGCACGACCATCCGGCTGGTGGTGCCGACCGGGACATCGAGGACCGGCGCGGCCTTCAGGCCCTCGAGCGCCAGGTAGATCCGGACCTTGGCGTCCTGGTCGCCGAGGACGGCGATGGGAACGGAGACGTTGAGGTCGACCAGGGCCTCGTTCGTGTACGTCTGCTCGGGTGGGGCGATGCGCGGCGCATCAGACGGCGGCAGGTCCGTTGAGCTCGGCACCGGCGTGGCGACGAGACGGTTGAAGGCGTTGGTGAAGCCGCCTGCGAGGGCGGTGAGCGTCGATCCGATGCCGCCGCTGGCCAGCAGGAACACGCCACCGGCCAGCAGGACGACAGCGAGGGCGAGCCCGGTCCGGAGGACGAGGGGCGCCCGCTGGCGGCGCGCGGACAGACCCGGGTGCTGGCGGACGCGGCGCCGATCCGGCGCCTTCGCCTTGATCGGCTGGAGCTGCGGCCGCCCCGTCGATGCTGGTCGCGGGCGGACGTGCGTAGAGCGGCGGCTCGGCATTCGCTGCCTATCGTCGCATGCCTGATGGCATGCCCGGTGTACGCTGGAGATCGGTCCGGTGGCCAGCGCCACCGTTGGAGTGGGGGAGTCGTTGCAACCAGGAGGTCCCAAGCCGAGTCGCGGGGCCCGCGCCGTCGGGCGCCCACCGTTCGGACTTGGCCCGATCGCGCGTGTGTCCACGACCGCGGCGCCCGAGGCGCCCGCGGCACCGGAGCCATTCGCGCCGGGCCAGCCCGGTCGTCCCCCGGAGCGCCGCTTCGGCGTGATCGGCGGGGGCACGTACGCGACCCCCGGCGGCTACCCGCCCGGCGGTCGGTTCGATCCCGCGCGCACCCGCGCGTTCGGGCTGCCGAACCTGCGACGCAACGTCTGCCCGCACTTCTACGTGACCGGCGCGCGCGGCGCGCTGCCGATCCACGCCCCGCACCTGCTCAAGGGCATCGTCCGCCAGGACAGCGTCGTGTCGCGCTGTCAGCTGCGCGGAGGCGTCCACCTCGAGCAGAGCTACGTCAACGACGTCTGCCTCTCGCCACGCTTCAACCAATGCGTGTTCTACGAGGAGGAGCTCAGCGCCCGTTGAGCCCGCCCCGAGGGTCGGGCGAGGCCTCGCCGTCGAGCAAGGCCACGGCGTCGTTCGAAGGGACCCGACTCCGCGGAGCCGATGCGGCCGCCTACCACGAGGCAGTCCGCGCGCTGACCGAGCGCGGGCGGTTCGGAATTCGGCTGGGCCTCGCACGGACTCGGGCGCTCCTCCGGGCTCTGGGTGATCCGCAGCTCGGGCTGCGCGGTGCGCTGGTTGGCGGGACCAACGGCAAGGGCAGCGTGCTCGCCCTCGCCGGAGCCGCCCTCCGAGCCGCCGGGTACCGCGTGGGCACGACGCCCAAGCCGCATCTCGTCAGCTACCGCGAACGGCTGGAGATCGACGGGGAGCCCATCGACCCGGTGACGTTCACGCGGCTGGTCCACGAGGTCCTCGCGGCCGCAGACGGTGTCGAGCGGCACCACGGGGCCCCGACCGAGTTCGAGCTGCTCACCGCCGCCCTCTTCCGCTGGTTCGCCGAGGAGCGCGTTGACGTGGCGGTCGTCGAGGTCGGCCTCGGCGGGCGCCTGGACGCGACACACGCCTGGGACGGCGGCGTCGCCGCGATCACCAATGTCGCTCTCGACCACATGGCCTGGCTCGGCAACACGATTCCGAAGATCGCCCGCGAGAAGGCGGCCATCATCGAGCGCGGTGACCGTGCCGTGACCGGCGCCACCGGAGAAGCCCTGGAGGTCATCCGACGTCGGGCGCGGCGCGTCGGCGCGCCGCTCGCCGAGGTGGCGTCGCCCGTCCTGCTCGGCTGGGACCGCGACGGGATCGACGTCCGGCTCGAGCGACTCGGTCCCACGAGGATCTCGCTCCGGGGCCGCCACCAGGCGGAGAACGCGGCGGTGGCCGACGCGCTGCTCGACGCCCTTGACGTCGCAGGCATCGCCTCGGTCGATGCCGCCGATCGCAGGCGCGGCTACGCCGGCGCGACGTGGCCGGGCCGTCTCGAGCTGCTCCGGGTCGATGGCCGCGACGTCCTGCTCGACGGCGCCCACAACCCGGCCGGGGCCGCGGCCCTCGCCACCGCCCTCGATGACCTGCGGCCATTCCTGCTGGGCGGCGACTCGGCCGGCCCTCCGCCGCTCACCCTCGTCCATGGCTCGATGGCCGACAAGGACGTCGACGGCATCATCGCCGCGCTCGACCGGGCGGCTGCCCTCGCCCGTGCGCGGATCGTCAGCACCCAGGTCCCCGGCAATCGCGCCATGCCTGCCGAAGCGGTCGCGGCGCGCTGGCGGGCGCGGCGCCCGGACGCACACGTCGAAGCGATCCCCGACGTGGCCGCCGCGCTCGACCGGGCGATGGCGGGCGCGCCCGGTACGATCGTTGTCGCGGGATCGCTGTACCTCGTCGGCGAGGCGCGCCGGCGCTGGCTGGACGACCCGCGGATTCAGGACCCGGAGGTATCGGGGAGTTGAGTCGCGAACGGTCCGTGCCGACCGCGTCGACTGACAGCGTCGTCGAGGCCCGCCCCGAGCTCGGGGGTGGACGGGCGACGTCCTCGTTCGCGCTGCCGTCCGACGCGCCGGGCGGCCTTCCGGCGGGGCTCGGCGAGAGCCGCATCGGGCCACGGACCTTCCGCTGGGGGGAGCGCACGTTCGTGATGGGCATCATCAACGTGACGCCCGACTCCTTCTCCGGCGACGGGCTCCTTGCGCGATCGTCGGACGAGGGGCGTGGCGGTCCCGGCGTTGCCGCGGCGGTCGCCCAGGCCCGCGCGATGGCGGAGCAGGGCGCGGACCTCCTCGACGTCGGCGGCGAATCCACTCGGCCCGGCCACGCCGTGGTGGACGAGGCGCAGGAGGCACGGCGCGTCGTCCCGGTCATCCGCGCGGTCCGCGCGGCGCTGCCGGACATGCCACTCACCGTGGACACGACCAAGCCGGCGGTCGCCGCGGCGGCGCTGGATGCCGGCGCCGACGCGATCAACGACGTCTGGGGCGTGGCGCCCGACGACGCACTGTCACGGCTCGCCGGCGAGCGCGGCGTGCCCATCGTGCTCATGCACAACCGCGCCGAGCCGCGCTACGCGAACCTGCTCGCGGAGGTCATCGCCGACCTCGAGCGAGCCATCGAGCGGGCGCTGGCCGCGGGCGTCGCCTGGGCGAACCTCCTCGTCGACCCGGGCTTCGGCTTCGGCAAGACGGCCGAGCACAACCTCGCCCTCCTCCACGGGCTCGGGAGCCTGCGCGTGCTCGGGCGCCCGATCGTCCTGGGCACGTCGCGGAAGTCGACCCTGGGCAAGGTCCTCGACCTGCCGGCCGAGGAACGGGTCGAGGCAACCCTCGCGACGACCGCGCTGGCCGTGGCGGCTGGCGTGGACATCGTCCGCGTGCACGACGTCCGCGAGAACGTCCGCGCCGCCCGGATCGCCGATGCCGTGACACGCCGGTGAGCGACCGCATCGTCCTCGCGGGCATGGTCTTCCTCGCCCGGCACGGCGTGAACGAGCGGGAGAAGGTCGAGGAGCAGCGCTTCGAGGTCGACGTCGAGCTCGCGCTCGATACACGGGCAGCCGCCGGGGCCGACGACCTGTCGAAGACCGTCGACTATCGCGGCGTGTACGGGATCACCCGCGAGGTCCTCGAAGACACGTCGTTCGAGCTCATCGAGACGCTCGCCGGGGAGGTGGCCAAGCGGATCCTCGCCGCGAATGCGAGCGTCGACGAGGTGGTCGTTCGCGTGCGCAAGCCGGACGTGGACCTCGGTGGGCCGCTGGACTCCGCGGGCGTGGAGATCCGTCGCGGGCGCGAGGGCTAGCTAGAGTCCCTCGGGGCGCGTGCCCAGCGTCACGCTGACGTCGATCTGCTTCCCGTCGCGCAGGATCGTCAGCCTGACCGACTGGCCGGGCGCGTAGCTCGTCAGCTGGGCGTCGAGGGGGTGCTCCGAATCGACCGTCGTGCCTTCGATCTCGAGCACGATGTCGCCCGCCTTGAGCCCGGCCTTCTCGGCGGGGCTGCCGGGGGTGATCGCGGGCAGGGTGGTGCCGGTCGTGTCAGTCGTCGGCTCGATGAGCGCGCCGTGGTCGACGCTGAGGTTCTTGTCCTTCTTGACCTTGAGGTCGATCTGGATGTAGCGGATGCCGACGTACGGACGCGCCAGCTGCTCGCCGGCGAGCGCCTGCTCCATGATCGGCCGGGCGATGTCGATCGGGATCGCGAACCCGATGCCGGTCGAATCACGTTCGACCGCGGTGTTGATCCCGATGACCTGGCCGGCGGCGTCGAGCAGCGGCCCGCCGCTGTTGCCGGGATTGATCGCCGCGTCGGTCTGGATGAGGTTGGTCAGGTGGCTGGTGGCCGAGAGGTCGATGCTGCGGCCTGTCGCAGAGATGATCCCGGTCGTCACCGTGCTGGTGTACGTGCCCAGCGGCGAGCCGATCGCGATCGCGAGCTGGCCGACCTTGATGTCCGCCGACTTGCCGGTCGGCGCCGCCGGGAGGCCCGTCTGGTCGACCTTGACGATGGCGAGGTCGGTGAGCGTGTCGACGCCGTAGACCGTGCCGCTGAACTCGCGCCCGTCCTTGAGCTCGACCGTCAGCTGCGACGCGATCGAGCCATCCTCGGTCTGGACGACATGCCGGTTGGTCAGGATCCAGCCGGCCTGGTCGTAGATCACGCCGGAGCCGACGCCGCGCTCTGGGATCTGGCCTCCGAACTGGTCGTTGATGGTGCCGGTCGCCGTGATCCGTACGACGGCCGGGCTGACGCTGGCCGCGGCCGCGACCACCGCCGACGAGTCGTCGATCGTGACCGGGTGCGAGGTCTGGCCGACCTGCTGTCCGGGCGAGCCGGCCGCGGGGCGGTTGAGCGCGCCCGTGCTCTCGAGCACGACGACCGTGCCGCCGGAGGCGAGGATCGCGGACAGCACCGCCGCCCCGAGGATCCGGCCCAGGCCGTCCGGGGCGCCGCGCTTCACGGCGGGCGAGGCGGGCGCGACGGGCTCCGTCGGCGCCGGTGCGGGCCCCGCGGGCTCGGCAGGATCGAGCCAGCCGGAACGCATCCAGTCGGGGTGCGACTCGGGTGGCGGCGAGTAGGCGATGGTCTCGGTCACGGGCTGGCCGTGCTGGTCGGCGGCCTGGTCCATCGGGTGACCGGTGGCGGACGGGTCGTCGCGCGGCGCCGCGGGGTCGGGTTGCTCGGTCATGCGCTCCTAGGGTGCCGGTTCGGGATTCAGGCTCTGGGCTGGTGCCGGTGAAGTTTCCGCCACACGCTGAGAATCCGATGAGGACGGCGGTCGCGGGTTCGGCGGGAGCGTGACCCGGAACGTGCTGCCGGCCCCGAGCCGGCTCTCGACGGTCACCGTCCCGCCGTGCATCTCCACGATGCTCCGCACGATCGCGAGGCCGAGGCCGCTGCCACTGCTGCGCGCCTCTGTCGCCCGAGCGCCGCGGAAGAATCGATCGAAGATCCGCGGCAGCTCCGCCGCGTCGATGCCGATCCCGGTGTCGGCCACGGTGATCGTGCCGCTGCCATCGGCCTCGCCCCGTACCTGGACCTGCACCGAGCCGCCACGGGGCGTGAACTTGATCGCGTTGCCCACGAGGTTCGTGACGACCTGGCCGATGCGGACCGGGTCGTGCCGCACCTGGATGGGCGCGTCCGGCCGGTCGACGGTCAGGTGCACGCCCCGGCGGCGTGCGGTGGCCGCGGACTGGTCGACCGCCTGCTCCACCGAGGCGCGCAGGTCCTCAGGGCGGAGGTCGAGCAGGACCAGCCCCGAATCGAGCTTCGACAGCTCGAGCAGATTCTGGGCCAACCAGTCGAGCCGCTCGATCTGCTGGCCGCTCGACTCGAGGAACTCGGTGCGTGCCGCGGGGTCGTCGGCGGCGCCCTCGGTGAGCAGCTCGTTGAACGTCCGCAGGGCGGCCAGCGGCGTGCGCAGCTCGTGCGACACGTCGGCCAGGAAGTCACGGCTCCGATCGCGGTCACGGCGGATGATCTCGACGCTCTCCTCGAGGCGGTCGGCCATCGCGTTGAACTGCACGGCCAGCTCGGCCAGCTCGGATGAGCCGGCGCGGACCTCGTTCGGCGGCAC
>DATJGH010000072.1:0-4332 GCA_035495215.1 Patescibacteria group bacterium | reverse complement strand
CGCGCACGAATCGACGAGCTGGTGGTTGACCTCGACGTCCGGGAACTCGTCGCGCGTCTCGTCGACGATCTTGCGCCACAGGCGCGACGTCGCGAGGACGTTGGCCTTGTCGACGCTCGTCAGCCGGCGACGTCGACCGCGCGCCAGCTCGAACGCCAGTCGCACGACCCGCCGGATCTCGGCCTCCGTGTACCACAGGGTGTCGATCCCGACGCGGCCCGCCGGCGTCTGGCGCTGCTCCGACGGGCGGCCGAAGTACAGCCCCGAAGTGAGCTCGCGGACGATCAGCAGGTCGACGCCATCGAGGATCTCCGGCCGGACCGGCGACGAGGGCACGAGCGCCGGCAGCACGCTGACCGGGCGAAGGTTGGCGAACAGCTCGAGGCCGCCCCGGAGCGCGAACAGCGCCTGCTCCGGCCGCACCTTGGCTTCCGGGTCGTCCCAGCGCGGTCCACCGACGGCGCCGAGGAGCACGGCGTCGCATCTGCCGACCGCCTCGAGATCGTCGGTCCGGAGGGCGGTGCCATAGGCATCGATCGCCGCCCCGCCGGCGACGAGCTCCAGCCAGTCGAGCGCGAACCCGTCGCGCGCCGCGATGGCGTCGAGCACGCGGCGGCCGGCGGCCACGACCTCGGGGCCCACCCCGTCGCCCCCGATCGACGCGATCCGGTAGCCGGCCATCGCGGCTACGGCAGCTCCGTCGTCCGGGGCGAGATGTAGGCCGGCGATGCCGGGCCGACGCTCGCTCCGTGGAGCTTGTTGACGGCGACGAGGTAGGCCTCGATCGAGGCCTCGATGATGTTCGTGCTCAACCCGTGTCCGGACACGATGAGCGCGCCCGGGCCCTCGTCGCTCGACCGGCGGCAGCGCACGAGGACGCGGCCCTGGGCGTCCTCCCCCCCGGAGACCGCCTTGATCTCGTACGTCTCCAGCACGGGATGCCAGCTGAACACCGACTGGACGGCATCGTCGACCGCGGCGAAGAGCGCGTCGACCGGGCCATTGCCGATCGCGGCCTTGGCCTGCTCCTCGTCGCCGATCGACAGTGCGACCATGCCCGTCGCCTTGCCGCCGTGCGATGAGGTCACGTTCCAGCCGTCGAGGCGGACCGCCTGCGGCACTTCGGCAAAGCGCTGCTCGACGAGCGCGACGAGGTCGTCGTCGGTGACCTCCTTCTTCTCGTCGGCGAGCGCGATCGCCTGGCGGTAGATCGAATCGAGCGCATCGCCCTCGAGCTCGTAGCCGAGCTCGGCGAGCTTCGACGTCAGGCCACGCCGCCCCGACAGCTTGCCGATCGTGATGGACGAGCCAGAGAGGCCGACGGACTGCGGGGTCATGATCTCGTAGGTCAGCGGGTTCTTGATCACGCCGTCCTGGTGGATGCCCGACTCGTGGGCGAACGCGTTGCCGCCGACGACCGCCTTGTTGGGCTGGACGGCGAAGCCCGTGAGATAGCTGACCAGGCGCGAGGCGGCGGTGATGTGCTCGGTCTGGACGCCGCTCGTCAGCGCCACAGCGCCGTCGCCGCTGGCGCCGGTCGCCCCGAACTGGGTCGGCCGGGTGCGCAGCGCCATCACCACCTCCTCGAGGGAGGCATTGCCGGCGCGCTCGCCGAGGCCGTTGATGGTCACCTCGACCTGGCGCGCGCCGGCCTGCACGGCGGCGAGCGTGTTGGCCGTGGCGAGCCCGAGGTCGTTGTGGCAGTGGACCGAGATCGTGGCCTGGCTGCCCAGCCGGTCAACCACGCGGCCGACGAGCAACGCGAACTCCGACGGGATCGCGTAGCCCACGGTGTCCGGGATGTTCAGCGTCGAGGCGCCAGCCTCGACGACGGCCTCGTACACCTGCATGAGGTAGTCGGGGTCGGTGCGCGAGGCGTCCTCCGCGCTGAACTCGATCTCGACGTCGCGGCCGAGCTCCCGTCGGCCGTAGCCGACCCAGCGGACCGCCTCGGCGAGCGCCTGCTCGCGATCCATCCGGAGCTTGTGCTTGAGGTGGATGTCGCTGGTCGCGATGAAGACGTGGAGGTGCGGCCGCTCGGCGACCTTGATCGCCTCGATCGCACGTTGCGGATCGCCATCGCGGCAGCGGGCCAGGGCGGCCACGGCGATTCCGCCCCTCGTCTCGCGCGCGATCCGCTGGACCGCGGCGAAATCGCCCGGGGACGCGGCGGGGAAGCCGGCCTCGATCACGTCCACCTTGAGCCGCGCGAGCTGGCGAGCGACCTCGAGCTTCTCGGCCGCCGTGAGTCCCGCGCCCGGGGCCTGCTCGCCATCCCGCAACGTCGTGTCGAAGACACGAACCTTGTCGGGCGGGGCGAGCGGGCCCGCGGGGCGCGGTACGGATCGGACGGCAGGGGCCATCACCCAGCCGCCCTCGGTGTCCTCGGATTCGTGCCTCCGGCGGCGCTTCCAGCGGCACTTGCCGCGGCCTGGGCCTCGCCGGCCCGGACCACCACGGGATTGAGGAACGGCATCTGGGCTCGAAGCTCGGCGCCGACCTTCTCGATCTGGTGGTCGCGGTCGCGGGCGCGCAGCTCCTGGAACTCCTGGCCGCCCGCCTCCTGGACCGCGATCCAGCGGTTCGCGAAGGCGCCCGACTGGATGTCGGCGAGGACGTCCTTCATCGTCGCCTTGACGCCCTCGGCGACGCGCGGGCCGGAGACGTAATCGCCGTACTCCGCGGTGTCGCTGACGCTGAAGCGCATGAAGTTGAGGCCGCCGCGGTACATCAGGTCGACGATCAGCTTCAGCTCGTGCATGGTCTCGAAGTAGGCGAGCTCGGGCTGGTAGCCGGCCTCGACGAGCGTCTCGAACGCGGCCTTGATCAGGGCCGAGACACCGCCGCACAGCAGCGCCTGCTCCCCGAACAGGTCGGTCTCGGTCTCCTCCTTGAACGTCGTCTCGAGCACGCCGGCGCGGGTCGCGCCGAGCGCCCGCGCGTAGGCGAGCGTTCGGGCGCGCGCGCTGCCCGAGGGATCCTGCTCGACCGCGAACAGGGCCGGCACGCCGCCACCGGCGACGTACACGCTCCGGAGCAGGTGGCCGGGGCCCTTCGGGGCGACCATGCCCACGTCGATCGCCGCTGGCGGCTTGATCCGCTCGAACCGGATGTTGAAGCCGTGCGCGAACATCAGCAGCTGGCCGGGGCGCAGGTTCGGCGCGATCTCGGCGTCGTAGACGGCCTTCTGGGCCGTGTCGGGCACGAGGAGCATGACCACGTCGGCGGCCTTGACCGCGTCGGCCACGCTCTCGACCCGGAATCCGGCCTCCTCGGCGAGCTTCCGGCTCTTCGACCCCGGCGCCAGGCCCACGATCACGTTCATGCCCGAATCGCGGAGGTTCTGGGCATGGGCGTGGCCCTGCGAGCCGTAGCCGATCACGGCGACCGTCTGCCCCGCGAGCGCCCCGGGATCGACGTCGTTGTCGTAATACATCCGTGCCGTCATCGGACCATCGCCCTCATCGCTTGACTGCCTCCTCGATCGAGCCCGAGCCGCGGGCCATGACCACCGCCCCGGTCCGGACCAGCTCCTTGATCCCGAACTCGCGCACCGAGGCGACGAAGTTGTCGACCTCGGACTCCGAGCCGCTGACCTCGGCGATGACCGCTTCGGTCGAGACGTCGAGCACCCGTCCGCGCATCAGCTCGATCAGCTTCAGCACGTCCGAGCGCGTGCTGTCGGTGACGCGCACCTTCACGAGAGCCAGCTCGTGCTCCACGCTGGGTTCGCTCGTGACGTCCTGGACCTTGAGCACGTCGATGAGCCGGTACAGCTGCTTCGCCGCCTGCTCGACGGCGACGTCGTCGCCGTGGAGGCTGATCGTCATCCGGGAGAAGCCGGCACGATCCGTGCGGCTGACCGCCAGCGAATCGATGTTGAAGTTCCGGGCGCGCATCAGGCTCGAGACCCGGTTCAGGACACCCGGCCGGTCGACGACGATGGCGACGAGGCGATGGCGTTGGGTCTGGCCGCCGCCGGGCAGGGCCCGCGGCGGCGGGGCCGTGTGCGCCGGCGCGCCCTGGGCGGCTGGCGCGGCCGGCGCCGCGGGGGTGGCGCTGCCCTGGGCCTGGGCCGTCACTCTGCGGTCCCCCACTCCTCGATGAGGTCGGACAGGCCCTTGCCGGCCGGCATCATCGGGAAGACGTTCTGCTCCCCCGCGATCTCGAACCAGACGAGTGCGGGCCCGTTCACGCCCTGCGCGAAGCGGATCGCGTCGTCCGCCTCGTCCGGCTTCGAAGCCTTGATCGCCGGGATGCCGTAGGCCTCGGCCAGCTTCAGATAGTCGGGGCCGAGGAGGTGCGCGGAGTGGTAGTTGCCCGCGTAGATGA
>DATJGH010000071.1:0-39027 GCA_035495215.1 Patescibacteria group bacterium | reverse complement strand
GTCGGCGGCTCGGGAAGCTGCGGCACCTTCTGCATGTAGTCGACGATCAGGACCATGCGCCGCTCGCCGGACTTGCGCCGGTGCATGTCGATGAGCTCGCGCAGGTTCTCGATCGTGCTCGCCGTCTGCGAGCCGCGGAGCAGGTACAGGTTGTTGCCGTAGCGGGCGATCCGCTCGATCGCGGAGCGAAGCTTCGGGCTCGCCGCGAGGTCTACCTTCTCGTTCTCGCGGGCGCTCGCCCAGCTGCGCAGGACCTCTGCCCGGACGTCGGTGATCTTGACCGCGCCGGTCGACGGCTTGGTGTTCGGCAGGTGCGGCAGGACCGACTCCATGGCGATGAGCCGGTTCAGCATGTCGGCGTCGTCATGCTCGAAGTTCACGTACAGCACGTACGCCTGGCCCGAGGCCGCGATGTTGCGGGCCATCTGCAGTGCGAGCGTGGTCTTGCCCGTGCCCTGCGCGCCGCCGATGAGCATCAGCTCGCCGGGTCGCAGCCCGCCACCCAGCATCCGGTCCATTGGGGTAATGCCCAACGGAACCGGCTCGTAGTCGGCCAGCTCGCCGGTGGCGACCTTGGTCCGGATGTCGTTGAGGACGTCGATCGCGGTGCGGGGCGACATCGAGCCGCCCCCCGTGTCGAGCGTCCAGCCCTCGGTTGCGCCCGGTGCGGCAGTGCCGACGCCGGTGCCCCTGGTGCCCCCGTTCACTCGGTCTTGCCTCCCATTCGAGCTGTTGATGGCGACATCGAGCCCAGATCGTCCCACAGGCGCGTGATGGTGCGGAGTCCCGTCTCATAGTTCAAGAGGACCATCGTCTCGTTCGGAGCGTGCGCGTTGTCATCCGGATTGGCGAATCCGAGCATGACCACGGGCAGGCCGAGCATCGAATCGAACAGCGACGCGACGGGGATGCTGCCGCCCGACCGGATGAACACCGGGGCCTGCCCAAAGGTCGCCTCGAGTGCCCGCGCTGCAGCCTGCGCGACGGGATGCTCTGTGTCGGTGCGGAGGGGCTTGGCCGTGCCCAGGTCGCGGACCTCCACGGTCACGCCCCTGGGCGCCACCTCGAGCACGTAGTCCCGGAAGCGCCCGAAGAGCGCATCGCCGTCCTGGTCCGGCACGAGCCTCGAGCTCACCTTGGCGTGGGCATGGGCCGGGATGATCGTCTTCGAACCCTCGCCCGTGAAGCCGCCCCAGATGCCATTGACGTCGAGCGTCGGCCGGATGCCGATGCACTCGAGGACGGTGTAGCCCGGCTCGCCGGCGACGAGCTCAGGGACGCCGGTGATCTGCCGGAAGTCGCCCTCGTCGAAGGGCAGGCAGCTGATCTCGAAGCGCTCCTGCTTCGACGCCGGGACGACGTCGTCGTAGAAGCCGGGGACGAGGACGGTGCCATCGTCTGCCTTGAGCGCAGAGATGATCCTGGCGAGGGCGTTGGCCGGGTTCTGGACCGCACCGCCGTACCCGCCCGAGTGGAGGTCGATCGGCGGTCCGGAGACGTCGATCTGCGTGTAGAGCATGCCTCGCAGCGACGTCGTCATCGCCGGCACGTTGCCTTCGAAAAAGCCGGTGTCGCTGATGACCACCGCCTCGGCGGTGAGCCGATCACGGTTGGCCTCGAGCCAGCCGGGCAGGTTCGCGCTGGTGGACTCCTCCTCGCCCTCGAACAGGAAGCGCAGGTTCAGCGGCAGCCGCCCGCGGGTGGCGAGCAAGGCCTCGACCGCCCTGAGGTGCATGTGCAACTGGCCCTTGTCGTCCGCCGCTCCCCGGCCGACCACGCGCCCGTTCTTGACGAACGGTTCGAACGGCGCTGTCTCCCACAGGTCGATCGGGTCGACCGGCTGCACGTCGTAGTGGCAGTAGACGAGGATCGTCGGCGCCTCGGGGGCATGGAGCCAGTCGGCGTACACGACGGGATGCCCGCCGGTCCGCGCGACCTCAACGTTCTCGAGACCGATCCGGCGCATGTCCGCGGCGATCCACTCGGCCGCGCGGACCATGTCCGGGGCGTGCTCGCTGAGGGTCGAGATCGAGGGAATCCGCAGCAGCTCGAAGTAGGACTCCAGGCGCGCGTCATTCGAGGACTCGAGAAACGCCTCGACGGCCGCGTCGATCGCGCCCTTGACCGGCGGCGGGGTGGTGGTCATTCGGCGATGGTAGCGGGCGTCCATCGGGTGGCCGCGCGCGGCGCGTCCCGCGGCGAAATCAGAACGCCCGGCCGATGGCCGGGCGTTCGTGCTTGCGGGTGAGGGTCGGTTCAGGCCGGGTGCGGCGCCGGAGCTGAAGGCTTCGGCTTGGCCTCGGGCTTGATCGCCGGCGTGGGCGCCTCGCTGGGCTCGGCCTCGTCGCGGTGACGGCGGGGCGGCAGCCCGTGGATGTCCTCCTTCGGCGGCAGGTCCGCGAAGATCGACTCGAAGCCGTCGCTGTCGACGGTCTCCTCGGCGATGAGCTTCTGCGCCAGTGCGTCGAGCCGATCACGATGCACCTCGAGGGTCTGCGTGGCCCGCTCGTAGGCGCGGTCCACGATCGCGCGGACCTCCTCGTCGATCGTCTTCGCGATCTCGTCGGAGTAGTTGCGCTGCTCGCCGATCTCGCGACCGAGGAAGACCAGCTCGTCACGCTTCCCGAAGGACAGCGGGCCGAGCCGATCGCTCATGCCGAACTCGGTGACCATGCGCCGGGCGAGGTCGGTCGCCTTCTCGATGTCGTTCGAGGAGCCGGTCGTCGTGTCGCCGAAGACCATCCGCTCGGAGACGTTGCCGCCGAGCAGGCCGGCGATCTTGTCCTCGAACTCGGACTTCGACTGGAGGTAGCGGTCCTCGGTCGGCAGGGCCATCGTGTAGCCGAGGGCCATGCCGCGGCTGATGATCGTGACCTTCTGGACCGGGTCGCACTTCGGCAGGATCCGCTGCACGACGGCGTGACCGCCCTCGTGGTAGGCGATGATCAGCTTCTCGGCGTCCGAGATGATGCGGCTCTTGCGCTCCGGGCCGGCGACGATCCGCTCGAGCGCCTCCTCGAAGTCCGACATGGTCACGACCTTGCGGTTGCGCCGGGCGGCGAGGATCGCGCCCTCGTTGACGAGGTTGGCAAGGTCGGCGCCGGAGAAGCCCGGCGACTGCCGCGCCAGGTCGTCGATCGAGACCTGCTTGTCGAGCGGCTTGCCCTTGGTGTGGACCTTCAGGATCGCGACGCGACCCTTCATGTCCGGCCGGTCGAGGATGACCTGGCGGTCGAACCGGCCCGGCCGCAGGAGCGCCGGGTCGAGAACGTCCGGGCGGTTGGTGGCGGCAACGACGATCACGTTGGTGTTCGTGTCGAAGCCGTCCATCTCGACGAGGATCTGGTTGAGGGTCTGCTCGCGCTCGTCGTGGCTGCCACCGAGGCCGGCGCCGCGCTGGCGGCCGACGGCGTCGATCTCGTCCACGAACACGATGCACGGCGAGTTGCGCTTGGCCTGGTCGAAGAGGTCGCGCACGCGGCTCGCGCCGACGCCCACGAACATCTCGACGAACTCCGAGCCGGAGATGCTGAAGAACGGCACGCCCGCCTCGCCCGCGACCGCGCGCGCGAGGAGCGTCTTGCCGGTGCCCGGAGGGCCGACGAGCAGGACGCCGCGCGGGATGCGCGCGCCGAGGGTGTTGAACTTCTCGGGGAACTTCAGGAACTCGACGACTTCCTGGAGCTCGGTCTTGGCCTCGTCGACGCCGGCCACGTCGTTGAACGTCACGACCTGCTTGTTGCCAAGGAACATGCGCGCCCGGCTCTTGCCGAAGCTGAGGGCCTGGTTATTCGTGCCCTGGGCCTGGCGCATCATGAAGTAGATGAAGCCGCCGATGATCAGGAGCGGCAACAGCCCGGTCAGGACCAGCCCGATCCAGCCGTTGTCCGGCGCCTGCTTGACGGTGTAGTTGGCCTGGTCGAAGGGGTGGCCGCCAGCTGCGGCGGCTGCCTGAACGTCCTTGAGGTAGTCGGCGTTGACGCCGGACACGCCGGGGGCGACGACGGTGTACGGCTGTTGCTCACCACTGAGTGTCACGGTCAGCGTGGTGTCCTGCTGGACGACCTTTTCGACCTGTCCGGCACTGACCTTGTTGAGGAACGTGCCCCAACCCATTTCCTTGCTCTGGCCCGACGCGCCGAGCCACGTGTACAGCAGGGCCGAG
This sequence comes from Patescibacteria group bacterium, assembly GCA_035495215.1. Lineage (GTDB taxonomy): Bacteria > Chloroflexota > Limnocylindria > Limnocylindrales > CSP1-4 > UBA5189. The sequence continues at coordinate 34,862 of DATJGH010000071.1, read as the reverse complement.
ACACCCATCACCAGGACGAGCATCAGCAGGCCGTTGCGCATGAACCGGGGATTCAAGAGAAAGAGCCTCCGAACGAAGGGGCCGCCGACCGCGCGGCGAACCCGGAATCGAGTATAGCGACGGTCCTCCGTAGGCCCTCTATGGCCCGATTGGACCGGATCGTGGCAGACGGCCGGCGGCCGCCGTGCGATTCGCGGGGCGGCGGAATCTCACGCGAACATTGAAAGTCGATGGGGAAAAGGGTTGGTAGCTGGGACAGGATTCGAACCTGTGACCTAGCGATTATGAGCCGCTTGCTCTACCACTGAGCTACCCAGCCACGGGCCGGGAATCTTACACGTCGAGCCCGCTCACTCCACCACCCGGAGCCGGCCCGTCTCGACCTCGTAGACCAGCCCATGGATCGGCACGTCGAGCAGCGCCGGGGCGGTCGCGAGAATCGACATCTGCTCGCGGACCATTGCCTCGAGATCGGCGAATGCGCCGAAGCCGATCTCGGTCGCGGTGCCGGTCGAGTCCGCCACGCGCTGCCGCAGGGCCGCCTCGTCCGCCCCATGCAAGCCGCACTTCGTGTGGGCGATGACCACGATCTCGCGCGTCCCCAGCAGCTGCTGGCTGACGACCAGGGAGCGGATGGCATCCGCCGACGCCAGCCCGCCGGCGTTGCGGATGATGTGCGCGTCGCCGACCCGGAGGCCAAGCGCGTCCTCCACGTCGATCCGGGCGTCCATGCATGTCAGGACGGCCATGCCGGTGAGCGGCGCCGCGGTCAGGGCGGAGCGGTCGAAGGCCTCGATGAAACGCCGGTTCTGCTCGAGGATTCGCTCGTACGTTCCGTCAGGCACAGTCCGAGACTCCGCCCGCGCCACCGCGGCGGATCGGAATCGTGGTCGTCCGCACTTCCCTGCCCCTCCGCCGGATGTCCCTGTCCGCGCCGAGGATACGCCGCCGCATCACGGCCGCGAGGTGCCAACCACGACTGACGCGATGGTGTCTGCGGGCACCGGCGGCCGTGGCCGACGGGGGCAACCCGGTTGGTACTGGGTCGCCGGAGGCGTCGTCACCGGAAGGACCCTGACCGCAATCAACAGCACCTCGACCGGTACTTCCGGGTCATGCCGAGCCTGGTACGTGCGCGCGCGCACCGCCCTCCCGGGCCCTCCGGGTCGACGCGGAAGTACTAGTTGGTCCTGTCTGCGCGTGGCCCGATCGGGCTACGGTCCGGCCATCCGATCGAGCTGATCGGGTACCGCGAGGCGATCGATCGGGGGACCTGATCGCCCCCGCGTGACGCTCGGGGTCCCCTGCGCCGGGGGGTGGCTTCGGGTGACCTCGAGCGTCACGCGACATCGCAGCTCGATCGCGCTCAGCTTCTCGGCTGCCCTGCTGACCATGGTCTTCGGCGTCGCGATGCCCATGACCTCCACGCATGCCGCGGCACCCCTGCTCGTGGACCTGTCGCCTGAACCTGCCGCAGGCGAGGTGGGCACCCCGATCGTGCTGACGATCATCATCGTCGACGGGACCGACCTCCCGGTCAGCGGCGCGAGCGCCCGCATCTACTTCATCGGCGGGCCGAACGAGCCGACGGGCCACGGCAACAGCCCGGACTTCACCTGCACCTCCGGCGCCGACGGCACCTGCACGATCAGCTACACCCCGGCCGCCGTGGGCATCGATGTGCTCTGCGCGGTCGTGACCGGCGCCCCCTGGCAATGCACCGAGCCGGCCGACGCCTCGGAGCTCGACGACAACGAGGACGTGACGGAGGTCGTGGTGACGTTGAACGGATCCACAGCGACGCCTGCGCCTGCACCGACGCCGACGCCCACACTGAGTCAGGCGCCGACGGTTGCACCGACGCCAACGCCGACACCGACGCCTGATCCCACGCTCGCGCCTGCCCCTGATCCGACGTTGTCGCCAATCCCGACCCCGACCCCGGATCCGACGGTTGCACCGACCGCGACGCCGACTCCGACTGCCGCCCCGACGCCGACCCCAACAGTTGCGCCGATGCCGACCCCAACAGTTGCGCCGGCCGCGACCGTTGCCCCGACACAGGCGCCGACCCCGATCGCTGCGCCAATCCCGACCCCGACCGTTGCCCCGACACAGGAGCCTGTCGTCGCGCCGACACAGGCGCCGGTCGCTGCGCCGACCGCTCCGGCGAGCGCCCCAACTGTTGCGCCGATCGACGTGCCAGCCTCGGAGCCGACGCCCACGGCGGGGCCGGCGACAACGCCGATGCCGACCGCGGAGACCGCTCCTTCAGCATCGGCCGTGGCAGGCGCAATCGTTGGCTCCAGCCCTGGCTCGCACGAACCGACCGACGCCGGTGGGCGCACACCGACGACGTCCGGCACGGGAGCGTCCACGGGGTCGAGCTCCGGCCCGGACGAAGGCGGGCTGATCGGCGCGGTCATTGGTGCCGTGACCAACCAGGTCGAGTCGACCGTCAAGCCGGCCGTCGTGGCCGCGCTGGCACAGAACTTCACGTTCCCACTCTCCCTCGCCGTCCTCGTCGTGCTGTTCCTGCTCGTCCAGGGCCGCCTCGACGAGCGCGACCCGAAGCTTCGATACGCGCCGAGGTCGGCCGGTGAGGCGTTCATTGCATTCGAGGAGGAGGACCGATGAAACAGCGGGCCCCGGACCGGCTCGAGTACACGGCGCTCGGCGACCGGATGCTGCTGATGCTCGCCATGCGGACCGCGCTCGCGGTCATCGTCATGGCCTGGAGCGCCTGGCGTCCCGAGCTGCTGGGGATCAGCCTCCAGGGCCTCGGCACGACGTCGGTCGGTTACCTGTCGCTGTCGGTCCTCGGCGAGCTCGCGCGGCGTCGCTTCCCGCGTCGCAGCGTCCTGATCCTGTCGGTCACCCTCCTGATCGACGGCGTCTACCTGGCCCTCGCCTCATACGCGACCGGGAGCACGCAGAGCCCGATCCGGTTCCTGACCTACCTGCACCTCGTCGCTGTCTCGCTGCTCGCCTCGTACCGCACGGGCCTGAAGGTCGCGCTGTGGCACTCGCTCCTCCTGTTCGTGGTGCTGTACGGCCAGGCGGCGCAGATGCTGCCGGCCGTGGACGTCCTGCCGGGACGGCAGATCGAGTTCGACCGCATGCCGGTCCTGAACGTCACCTCGTTCTGGTTGTTCGCCCTGGCGACGTCGGTCTTCTCGGCGATGAACGAGCGTGAGCTTCGGAACCGACGGGCCGACCTGCAGTCCCTCGTCGACATCGGGGCGCGGCTGGATGCCGTGACCGACCCGGTCCACCAGTCACAGCTCCTTCTCGATGGCCTCGCCGAGCGCTTCGGCTTCGATCGCGGCGTCGTCATCGGGGCGACCGAGGAGGGTGAGGCGATCGTCCTCGCATCCCGCGGCGCCGTGGAGTCGCGGACGGAGGCGACGGCGCCGGACCACATCATCGAGCGGGCGTGGGCGGAGCGGGACATCCTGCCCGTCCGCCGGCTCGATCCCCAGCGCAACCCGCTCCTCGCAGCGACGCTCGGCGATTGCCGCAACGTGCTCGTTGCGCCGATGTTCGCCGACGGCCGGGCCATGGGCGCGATCGTCATCGCCCACCATTCGCGCAACGGCCCGGGTATCGAGCGTCGCATCACGAATGTCCTGGGCCAGCTCTGTGCCATTGCGGCGCTCAACCTCCGCAACGCCGTGCTGCTGCGTCATGTCCAGGACCTCGCCGAGCGCGACTCGCTCACGGGCGCCGCGAACCGCCGAATGTTCAACCTGGCGCTCGAACGGGTCATCGCGGCCGGGGCCAGGCGCAAGGGCAACAACGTCGTGTCGTCGGTGCTGTTCATCGACATCGACGACTTCAAGGTCGTCAACGACACGATGGGCCACGCGGCCGGCGACGCCCTGCTCGTCACCGTCACCGAGCGCATCTCCCAGACGGTCCGCGGCTCGGACCTCGTCGCCCGCCTGGGCGGCGATGAGTTCGCGGTCATGACCGAGGATGCGCCGGACCTGCGCCGGTCGATTGCGATGGCCGAGCGGCTCGTGCGCGAGCTGCGGACGCCGTACCTCATCGACGGCCGGCAGATCGTCGTCACGGTGAGCGTGGGTATCGCGAGCGCCCGCGACGCGACCGAGTCCGCGTCGGACGTCGTCCGCAACGCCGACCTCGCGATGTACATGGCCAAGGCCAATGGCAAGGCCGGCTTTGCCATCTTCGACCCGGGCATGCATGCCCTCATCCGCGAGCGCCACGAGCTCGCCGCCGAGCTGCTGAACGCGGTCGATCTCGGCCAGCTCGAGGTCATGTACCAGCCCATCGTCTCGTTGGCGACCGGGGTCACGGACGGCGTCGAGGCACTCGTGCGCTGGCACCACCCCGACCGTGGCCTCGTCGCGCCCGGTGACTTCATCGAGATCGCCGAGGAGAACGGCGCGATCCTGCCGATCGGCCGCTGGGTCCTCGCCGAGGCGTGCCGACAGGCGCGGGAGTGGACGACGGGGCAGGACGACCCGTTCCTGTGCGTGAACGTTTCCGCCCGCGAGATCCAGCAACCCGACTTCGTCGAGTCGGTCGCCATGACGCTGCACGAGATCGGCTTCGATCCACGCCGGCTGCGCCTCGAGATCACCGAGACCGCGCTGCTCCGCGCCACGCCCGCAACAATCCGCACGCTCGAATCGCTTCGAGCCCTCGGCGTCCGAATCGTCATCGACGACTTCGGCACCGGCTACTTCTCGCTCAGCCACCTCCGCCAGTTCCCCGTCGACGTCCTGAAGGTCGCGGGCGAGTTCGTCCAGGTCAGTCCCAGCGATGAGAAGGCGGTCGCGCTCACGAGCGCGATCGTGGCCATGAGCGACTCGCTCAAGATCGTCACGGTCGCGGAGGGCATCGAGGACGCAGACCAGGCGGAGCGCATGCGCAGCCTCGGCTGCACCTACGGCCAGGGCTACTTCTTCTCGAAGCCGCTGCCCGCTGGAGATGTCGAGCGGGCGACCTCGCGGCCCGAGACCAAGGTGGTCGCCCTGCGCGGGAGACGCGCGCGCGGTGTCCGCACCATGCCCGTGTCGCCGCAGGTGATCGCCGCTGGCCTGGAGGCTCGATCCGCGTGACGCGCCCCTCGTGGGCGGCGCCCGGCGTCCGGGGCAGAACCTAGCGGGCGTCTCCGAAGAGGAGCGTGAGCCAGGCGTCCAGCGGGCTGCGCGGTCGTTCCGGCGCGCCGAGCCTGACCGCGGCCGACCCCGGCGCGTCCGGGTCGAGCGCGGGCGCTCCGGCGGCGAGCGCGAACGGGATCTCACCCTTCGCGCCCAGGCCGTACGCCCGGGCCTCGAGCTGGATGAAGCTCTCGTCCTGCACGTGGTAGAGGTCTCGCTGGAGTCGGGCCACGTCGTCGCGGAGGGCGACGTTCGCGATGCGCAGCTCGGCGGCGCGGTCGGCTGCCGCCGAGGCATCGCCGACCTGCCTGACGAAGCTGAGCGTCAGCAGGCCCGCGACCAGCAGCCCCGCGACCGTGAAGACCCGACGCCGCGACAGGCTGGGCATGGGCAGGCTCGCCGGATCGAGGCGCTGCTCCGGCTCCGGTTGGGGCTCGGTCGGGGTGGTCGGGCGCGGGAGGGCGCGTCGTTCGGGAGCTGCGGCTGACGCCCGGCGGCTGTCCGCCCGCGCGGCGCGATCGCCCTCGCGCAGGAACGAGGGGACCGCCGACAGGTCGGACCGGCGAGGCGGCTCGGGGGACGGCATCGCCGGCCGAGCGTAGCTACCCGGGAATCGGCGTGTCAACCCGAGTGCGAACCGCGCTCCGATCCCGCAGTGACAGCAGAGCTGGCACGCCGCGGCTGGACGCTGTCGCTAGACTCGCCGAATGGAACACCTGTTCGATCATGAGGTCGGTGCTGTGCGAACCTATGCCCCAGCCGGGACCGAGGCCGTGCTCGGACGCCTGCTCGAAGAGCCCTCGCTCTTCGCGGCCGTCAAGCATCACGCGATCCTGCCCGCGCGCGAGGCGATCACGGCGCCGTTTCCGGCCTGGCTGGATCGGCGAATCGTGCGCGGCCTCGAGGATCGCGGAATCACGTCGCTGTACAGCCATCAGGCGGAGGCGGTCGAGGCGGTCCACGCGGGCGAGGACATCGTCGTGGTCACGCCCACGGCGTCGGGCAAGACCCTGTGCTACGCCCTGCCGGTCCTCCAGGCGCTCGCGGAGGATCCGTCGGCTCGAGCGCTGTTCCTCTTCCCGACGAAGGCGCTCGGCCAGGACCAGGTCGCGGAGTTCGCCGGTCTCGCGAAAGCGAGCTCGCTCGACGTCGCCGCGGCGACGTACGACGGCGACACGCCGGCCCCGATCCGATCGGCGATCCGGACGGCCGGGCAGGTCGTCGTGACCAACCCGGACATGCTCCACTCGGCGATCCTCCCCCATCACACGAAGTGGTTCCAGCTCTTCGAGCAGGTCCGCGTGATCGTGATCGACGAGCTGCACACCTACAGGGGTGTGTTCGGCAGTCACGTCGCCAATGTGCTCCGGCGCCTGCTCCGGCTGTGCGCCCACTACGGCTCCAGCCCGATCATCGTCTGCTCGTCGGCGACCATCGGCAATCCCGCCGAGCTGGCGGCGCAGCTGACCGGCCGGACGCCGCGACTGATCGACCGCAACGGAGCTCCCGCCGGAGCGCGGCACGTGCTCCTCGTCGACCCCCCGCTCCTGGACGCGGCAACTGGCGCCCGGGGATCGCCGCTCACCCACGCCGAGCGGTGGGCCCTGCCGTTCCTCCGGGCCGGCCGGCAGACGATCGTCTTCGGACGGGCGCGCGTCGCGGTCGAGATCATCCTGACCCGATTGCGCGAGGCGCTCCGCGAGCACCTCGGCCCGAGATCGCGGATCCGGGGCTACCGCGGCGGCTACCTGCCGACGGAGCGCCGCGCGATCGAACGCGGGCTGCGCGACGGCGAGATCCTCGGCGTCGTCTCGACCAACGCGCTCGAGCTCGGGGTGGATATCGGCGCGCTCGACGTGTCGATCCTCGCCGGCTACCCGGGCTCGGTCGCCGGGACGTGGCAACAGCTGGGCCGTGCCGGGCGGCGGCAGGAGACCAGCGTCGGCATCCTGATCGCGTCCGGCTCCGCGGTGGACCAGTACGTCATCCACCACCCCGAGTTCCTGCTCGAAGGCTCGCCCGAGGAAGCCCGGATCGACCCGGACAACCTCCACGTGCTGCTCGCCCACCTCCGGTGCGCGACGTTCGAGCGGCCGTTCGAGCCGGGCGAGGTCTTCGGGCCCGGCCCGGTCGACGACCTGCTCGCCTTCATCGGCGAGGAGGGCCACGTCCGGCAGTCGGGCGATGGGCGCTGGTACTGGAGCTCGGAGAACTTCCCGGCGTCGGAGGTGAGCCTGCGCACGGCGGCGCCTGAGAACGTCGTGATCATCGACACCACCCCGGACCGGCCGCGGGTCATCGGCGAGACGGATCTGTTCTCGGCCCAGGTGCTCGTCCACACGCAGGCCATCTACCTGCATGACAGCCAGCAGTACCACGTCGACAAGCTCGACTGGGGCGAGCGCAAGGCGTACGTCCGGAAGGTCGACGTCGACTACTACACCTATGCCAACCGGGCGGTGACGCTCAAGCCGCTGGACGTCTTCGCCAGCGAGCCGGCGACGGGCGGACGGCGAGTCCACGGCGAGGTGATGGTCGCGAGCCTCGTGACGCTGTTCAAGAAGCTCAAGTTCGGGACGGACGAGAATGTCGGCTGGGGTCCGATCGACCTTCCGGAGCTTGAGCTCCAGACGACTGCGTACTGGCTGACGGCCGAGGACGCCTCGGAAGGCTGGCGCAAGGACGACCTCGACGTCGCGCTGCTCGGCGCAGGCAGGGCGATCCAGACCGTTGCGGCAGTCCTGCTGATGGTGGATCCGCGCGACCTCGGCCTCGTGACCCAGGTCCGCTCACCGCATTCCGAGGCGCCGACCATCTATCTGTACGAGGCCGTCCCGGGCGGCATCGGGCTCTCGGAGCGGCTGTTCAAGCGGCACCAGGAGCTGATCACGGGCGCGCGGACGCTCATCGAGGCGTGCGCCTGCGACGCCGGCTGCCCGGCCTGCACCGGACCGCGCCTGGATCCCGAGGTGAACGGCAAGGCGCTGGCATTGCGACTGCTCGCCGCGATGCACGCCGATGGCGGCGTCGTCGGATCGGATCGGCCCGCTCGCGTCCTCGACCGGACGTTCACGGACCTTGCTCCCCGCCGCCTTGCGGCGGACATGCCTGATGCCAGGGAATCTCGCGACCGGCTTCCCGCATGACCGCGGTCGTCGGGCTCGAGCGTCGGTTCGCCAACTTTCGCGCCGGCCTCGCCATCCGGCCAGCGACGCCGACATCCAGGCGCCCAAGCTCGGTGGGTGCGGAACGACTCGCGGCGACGCTCGACGGCGAGCTCGTCCGGACCGCGCGTGGATCGTTCGTTCGGATCGAGGCGCCGACAACGCTGCTGCCGGTGGACAGGACGAGGCTTGCCTCGCTGCCGGGGCAGCCGCCCGCGGACGCTCCCCTCCTCTGCCTCGACACGGAGACCACCGGGCTTGCGACCGCGGCGGGGACGCTCGCGTTCCTCGTCGGCCTCGGTTGGTGGGAGGGCAGCCGCTTCCGGCAGATCCAGCTGTTGCTGCCGGACCATGCCGATGAGCCCGCCCTGCTCGACGAGCTCACGCGACACATTCCCCGCGGCGGCTGGCTCGTCACCTACAACGGCCGCGGCTTCGACTGGCCGCTGCTCGTCGCTCGGTACCGGATGGCCGGCTCGAACCCGCCGTTGCACTCCGGGCATCTCGATCTCCTGCCGCTCGTCCGTCGGGTGTTCCGGCACCGCATGCGTGACGCGCGACTCGCGTCCGTCGAGAGCGAGCTGCTCGGGCTGCGCCGGCATGCCGACGTCGCCGGCTGGGAGATCCCGTCGCGGTACCTGGATTACCTGCGCTTCGGTGAGCCCGGCCCGCTCGTCGACGTGGTGCGCCACAACGACGAGGACGTGCGCTCGCTCGCGCGGCTCCTGGTCCATGTCGATCGCGACTACGCGGACGACGCGCGCTGGCCGGAGGCGCCTCCCGGCGACCTGGCCGGCCTCGCGCGGGCGTTCACGCGCGAGGGCCGCCACGAATCCGCGCTCAGCTGCATCGACGCCGCGCTCGCGGCACGCCCGAAACGGTCGGAGAGCGCCGTCCCGGAAGACGAGATCCTCGCCCCCGAGCGCGCCCGCCTCGCGGTCCGCGAGTCGCGCCCGGACGACGAGCCATGGTGGTCGCCACGGCGCCCGCCCGATTTCGGCGGACGACCCGGCCGCTATGCCAAGGGCGACGCGTGGGACGCCGCCGAGTCGAGCCGAAGGGACGCCCCGTGGACCGAGACCAGGATGCTCGCGGAACGGGGCCGGCTCCTGCGCCGCCTGGGTCGGTTCAGCGATGCCGAGGCGGCCTGGCTCGGGCTCGCCACCAACCGCGGCGCGATCGGCACGCTCGCCTGGATCGAGGTCGCCAAGCTCCGGGAGCATCGGCTCGGAGACCTGCCCGGCGCGATCGAGGCAGCGAACGCCGCGCTGCGACTGGCCGAGCGACAGGCCTGGCTGGGCCGGCCGCTACCCCGGCTGGAGGTCGCGCTGGGGCGGCGACTGGCGCGCCTCGGCTCGCGCGTCGCGCGCGGTCAGGCCACCTCGGCCACTCGACGCCGGATCGCCGCGAGCGTCGGAACCCCGAGGAGGCCAGGGCCCTCCACGGCAAGCGAGCCGGCAGCGGCCGCGAACGTCAACCGCGCCGCCCAGTCGGTCGCGCCGAGCCGCGAGCCATCGATGGCCGTGGCCGCGAGCGTCGCCAGGAACACGTCGCCGGCACCCGTCGCATCCACAACGCCGTTGGAGGGGATGGCGGGATAGGCACGCAGGGCCGAGCGCGCGGGCCGACGGCTGATCAGGACCGTACCGCCTCGATCGCCTCGGGTGACCACGACCGTCGCGCCGGGCCGGATCATGTCGACGAGCTCGCTCAGCTTCGTTGCCGCATCCACGTCGTCGACGCTCACGCCGACGATGTCCGCCGCGTCGAGCAGCGGATCCGGCCCCGGCGCGATCCGCTTGACATCGGCATCGACGACGAGGCGGCGCAGCAGCCCCTGCCAGCCGAGCACGACGAGCGGCGCCCGAAGGGATGCCCAGGTGCCGCCCAGCTCACCGGCGACGGGACCGAGAAAGACGGCGTCGCTCGCACCCCACTCGCGCGGGAGGGCGCCGGGCTCGAGGGCGTCGGCGATCGACAGGCACCGCTGGCGACGCCCGCCGGGTTGCTCGATGTTCTCGAACACCGGCCCGTGGGCAAGCGGCGCGAGGGCCACCTCGACCCCCGCTTCGCGCAGGAGGTCCAGCTCGTGCGCGACCGCAGCCACGTCGTCGGCGCCGACGAGCGCGCGCACTCGCAGCCCCAGCCGCGCGAGCGTGAGCGACCCGTAGGTGACCGCGCCGCCAAGTCGCCAGCCTCGCGGATCCGCCGTGGTGATGTCACGCGAGGCCGCCCCGACGACCAGCACCATCGGCGCCTTGTCAAGGCCGGCCGCGGAGGCGGTCACGATCGGGCCAGGGGGCGACCGGGTGTATCCTGCGTGCTCATTTCCCCATCACCGGAGCCATTCCTTGTATTTCTACGAGCTGCACGAGGGCGACGATGACGTCTTCTCGGACCTGCTCCTCGTCCGCGACGAGGAGATGGAGCCCGAGGACTTCTTCGAGCTCGTGCAGGCCATCCGTCACAAGCTCCTCGACACGTTCGAGCAGGACACGCTGATCGAAGCCATCGCGCTCGAGCTCGAGCGCGAGCATGACTTCACGTTCGTGTCCGACGCTCGTCTCACCGCGTCCGTCCACGTCTCCCCGGACGAGGCCGAGAACCGCCTGATCTCGCTCGACGACGAGATGCTGGAGTCGGCGGAGTACCGCTCGATCCTGGCCGATCTCGAAGGCGACCCGACGCTCAACTAGGCTCTCCGCCACGCGAGCTACCGGCTGAAGAGGATCTCGAGCACGTCGCCATCGGCGACCCGGTAGGTCCGTCCCTCCGAGCGGAGCTTGCCCGCCTTGCGAGCCTCGGCCGTCGAGCCGAGAGTCAGCAGGTCGTCGTAGTGGACCGTCTCCGCGCGGATGAAGCCCTTCGCGAGATCGGTGTGGATCGTGCCCGCGGCATCGACCGCGGTCGAGCCATCCGTGATCGGCCACGCCCGGACCTCGTCCGGGCCCGCGGTGAGGAACGAGACCAGGCCGAGGAGTCGGTAGGACAGCCGAATCACGCGCTCGAGCCCGGACTCGGCGATGCCGAGCTCGGCCATGAACGTGGCGGCATCCTCCGGCTCGAGCTCGCCCAGCTCCATCTCGATCTTCGCGGAGAGGTGGTCGACCATGGCGTGCCGATGGTCGTAGCCGGCGGCGATCCGCTGCGCGAGCTCGCCGGCCGTCGCCAGCTGGTCCTCGCCCACGTTCAGGAGGACCAGCACCGGCTTCTCGGTCAGGAATCGGAAGCCGCGCACGGCCTTGGCCTCGTACTCCGTCAGGCCGGCGTCACGGATCGGTCGGCCGGCCTCGACCTCAGCCTTCAGCTTCCGCAGCACGACCTCCTCGCGCTCGTTCGACTCGCGCTCGGCGGGCGTGCCGTGTCGACCGCTGGAGGCGAGCCGCTCGAGGCGGCGATCGACCATGGCGAGGTCGGCGAGGATGAACTCCAGGTCGAGCCGTTCGAGGTCGCGCGCCGGGTCCACCTCGCCGTCCGGATGCGGCACGGACGGGTCGTCGAACGCCCGCACGACGTGGAGCAGGGCGTCCGACTCGCGCAGGCGCGCGAGATGCTCCGCCGGCAGCTCTTCGGTACCGACGTGACCCTCGGATGACGGCGGCGGCGCGGGCAGGTCGACGTAGGTGACGTCAGCGTGGACGACCTTCCTGGGCTTGAAGATCTCGGCGAGCCGATCGAGGCGCTCGTCGGGCACCTTGACGACGCCGACGTTGAGGGTCAGCGCCCCGTAGCCGCCGGTCTCCGCGTGGCCGCGGGTCAGCGTATTGAAGACGGTGGTCTTGCCCGACGCGGCAAGCCCCACGATCGCGATCTGCACGTTCGGAGGGTAGCCGGGCAGGCGGCCCTCCCGCGGCACGACGCGGGCCGCCGCGGCGCTCCGCCGACCTCCGTGGATCCCGACGGGCGGCGGACCTTCAGTACCCGGCGGCTGGGTCCACCACGTTGCGCAGCGGCTCGCCGCGGCTGTACCGGACGAGGTTGTCGCAGAACAGGTCGATGCTGCGATCGAGCACCCGGGCGGACGACCAGGCGGTGTGCGGCGTCACGATCACATTCGGCAGCTCCCAGTACGGCGAGCTGGGGGGCAGCGGCTCGTCGCGGAACGTGTCGAGCGCCGCGCCCCCGATCCGGTTGTCGCGCAGCGCCCGGACGAGGGCCGTGTCATCGACGAGCCGCCCGCGGGCCACGTTGATGAGCCAGGCGTCGCGCTTCATCGCCCCGACCGCGGCCTCGTCGATCATGCCCTCGGTCTCGGGCGTGAGCGGCGCCGCGAGGACGACGATGTCGGAGGCCGCGAGCAGGTCATGCAGCCGATCGGGCCCGAAGACCTGGTCGACTCTTGGCTCGAACGGGAAGCCGTCGTCCTCATCCGGGCTCGCAGGCGAGGATCCATCCGGCCGACGCCGCAGGGCGATCACGCGAGCGCCGAACGCGGACGCAAGGCTGGCGACGGACCGGCCGAGCGAGCCGTAGCCCACGATCCCAATCGTCAGCTCACGCAGCTCGCGGCCCTCGAGCGGTTGCCACGTCCGCTCCCGCTGCAGCTCGAAGAGCTCCGGCAGGTGCCGCGAGACCGCGAGGATCATCAGGAGCACGTGCTCGGCGATCGGGCGCGAGAACACGCCGCGGGCGTTGGTGACCAGCACGTCGCGGGCCCGCGCGGCGGGGGTGAGAGCGCGCTCCACGCCCGAGGTCGCGGAGTGGACCCAGGTCAGGTGCGGCGCACGGGCGAGCAGGCGATCGAACGCCTCGGCCACGAGCCAGCCGCGGAGGAGCACCTCGACGTCGTCGACGGGCCCGTCGGCCAGGCCCTCCACCGACAGGTTGATGATGCGAGATCCGGGCGCAGCCTCTCGGATCCGCTCGAGGTCCTTCGCGCGCACCCGCGCGGACAGGATCGGGCTGACGGCGATCGCCAGCGGCACGCCGTTCGGGCCACGACCCGGGCCCGCGATCGTCCTCATCGGGAGCGGGTCCGCCGTCGGCGGCTCACCCGAGCACGCGCTTGATCCAGAGAGCCGGCTCGGCGATCTCTTCGGATGTGGGCAGCGTCTCGGGGCCGTCCCAGATCCGGGCCAGGGCCGGCCGGCCCTTCGCCTCGGCGACCGCGCGCACGAAGCGCTCGCCCTTCGCGTACTGCTCGAGCTTGAGGTCCATGCCGGTCAGGCGCAGCACGGCCCGCTCGAAGCCGCTGCGGCGCTGGCGGCGCTCGTGGAACCGCGCCGAGATCTTCTCGACGTCCTCGACCAGCCCGTGGCCGACCTCGTCCATCACGTAGTCGCTGAAGCCCTCGAGCAGGCTCATCACCGCCTGCGTCTCCCGGAAGAGCCGCTTCTGCTCGTCGCCCATGATCGCTTCCATCCAGTGCTCGCCGGCGGACTCGCCGCGGAGCGCGCGGCCGATCGCGCGGAGCGTGTCCCGGCCGAGCGACGTCGCGTTGCCACTGAACAGGCTGAGCTGCCGTTCGAGCCGCTGGGCGAGGTACGGCCGGAGCCAGGGATGGGCCTCGAACTCGAACGCGTGGGTCGTCTCGTGCAGCGCGATCCAGGTCCGGAACGGCGCGACCGGGATGGCCAGCGCGTGCGCCGTCGCACGGACGTTCTCCTCGACGAACAGGAGCCGGCCGTCCTCGGCCTCCGCCGAGAGCATCGCCAGGTCGTACTGGCCGAGCACGCGGGTGCCCATGAACCCGAGCAGGAAGCCGAGCTGCTGGCTGGTCACCCACCGGTTGGCGAGGGCCATCGTCGCCCGGGTCAGGCCGCCGCCCTCGGGCACGACCTGGTCGAGGAGCTCGCCCTCCATCCGCGAAATGAGCTGCCGGAACGTTCCCACGTTGGCCCGGATCCAGCCCGCCCGATCGACGACCGTCGCGCGCTCGACGACACCCGGAAGCGTCGTGCCGAGCGCCTCGCCGAGGCGCGGCACGACACGGGCCATCGCCTCGCGGTAGGCGCCGTCCGCTGCGCGCAGCTCCAGTGCCGAGAGCTTGCCCGGCGCCTTCTCGGCGCGCCGGATCGCGACCCGCTCGACGGTCCCCCAGTCCACCAGCCCGCGCCGGGCGATGCGCTCCGCTCGCCGGCCAAGGACCGTCGCCGCGGCACCGATTGCCGAACCCAGCAGGAACCCGGCCTGCCAGCGCCGGTCGGCGCGCCAGCCCGTGCCGAACCGGGGGCGGCGATTCTCGCGGCGTGGCTCGCTGCGGGTATCAGTCACGGGCGGGCACCGCGGCTTCGAGCTCGACCCCGGCCACGTCCGGGAAGCGCTCGCCGAACATGCGCTCGGCGATCGCCCGGAAGGCGTCGACGTCGCCGGTGGTGACCTGCTGGTGAGCGGCGCCCGTCGCGCCGTCGCCTGCGCCGCCGCCGGCCGCGGCCTGGATGTCGTTGATGGACAGGAGCTCGGCGAGCGCGGACGCCGTCGCCGCGGCGGAATCCACGATCGCGATCCCCTCGCCGGCGACATCGGCGATGGCCGCACGCAGCAGCGGGTAGTGCGTGCACCCGAGCAGGAGCGTGTCGACCTTCGCCGAAGGCGGCAGCGGGAAGACGAACTCACCCCGTTCGTCGCGCGCGCCGAGCAGCGGCCCCAGCGCCTCGCGAACGCTCGCCTGGACCTCCGGCCCCGTCAGCAGCCCTGCCTCGACCATCGGCACGAACGTCGGCGTCGCGTGCTCGTACACCTCGACCGCAGGGTTCTCGTCCTTGATCGCCGCGAAGTAGGCGTGCGAGCGGATCGTGGCCGGCGTGCCGATGACGCCCACGCGCCGGTTGCGCGTGGCGAGCGCGGCCGACGTCGCCCCAGGGCGGATGACCCCGAGGATCGGGAGGTCGTAGCGGCGGCGGAGGTCGCCGAGGGCGATCGCCGTCGAGGTGTTGCAGGCGACGACCACGGCCTTGACGTCCCGTTCGACGAGCGCGTCGATCGACTGGGTCGAGAACGTCCGCACCTCCTCGTCCGGGCGGACGCCGTACGGCGCGCGGGCGTTATCGCCGAGGTAGATGGTGGATTCGTCCGGGCTCCTTCGGAGGATCTCGCGCAGGACCGTGAGCCCACCAACGCCCGAATCGAAGACGCCGATCGGTCGGGAGTCGGTCACCGATCCAGCGTCGAGGTCAGCTCGCCGCGGCGAGCGCCGGACGGCCTCGTGCTCCGGCCGGCGCCGCGGCGACGCCGAACAATGCCCGCGCCACCTCGATCGTGTCACGGCTCACGTTCGCGTTGGGCTCGGCGATGACGTATGGCGCGCCCTGGTTGCTGGCCGGGACGACGACCTGGCCCTCGGACCGGATCCGGTACTCGGGCTCCCGACCGAGCGCGGTGCGCAGGTCGTTCGGGTCGATGCCCGCAGCCGCGTCGGCGCGGTTCACGAGGTAGCGGACCTTGCTCGGCGGATAGCCGATCTTCTGGAAGGTCTCGGCCATCGCGATCGTGTTCCGGATGGTGGTCGCGTCGTAGGTCACGATCTCGAGGATCGTATCGGCCTGGTCGAGGAGGGCGAGCGTCAGCTCGTCGAGGCCAACACCGGTATCGACGACGACCAGATCGTACAGGCGGCGCATCAGCGAGATCGTCTTCTCGAGGTCGCGCACGAGGACCATCTCGGCCATCTCGATGCGCGGCGGCGCGAGCAGCACGTCGATGTTCCCGGGGCCCTTCCAGACGACCTCGGCCAGGTCCGTCTCGGAGATGCGGTCAGTCGGCAGGTCGAGCATGGACGGCGCGTCGCGGGGCGCGCGGAGCAGGCCGCGCAGGTCGCCGAACTGAATGCTCCCGTCGATCAGCGCCGTCCGCAGGCCGAGCCCGGACGCCGCGACGCCGAGGTTGAACGCGAGCGTCGTCTTGCCGACCCCGCCCTTCGGCGCAAAGACGACGACGAGCTTGCTCGGGCCGTGATCGGTCGCGGCGGAGGCGGTCCGATGGACCCCGGTGATCGTGCTCATGAGGTCGTAGCCGTTGAACGGCATCGACAGGACCTGGGCGATGCCCTTGTCCGGGTCGACCGTCACAGGGTTCTGCGGCACGGTCAGGACGATGACCGGGACGCCGACCTCGTTCTCGTGCAGCAGCTTCACCAGCTGCATGCCGCGCAGGCGGCCCTGGAGCAGCGCATCGACGACGATCACGTCCGGCCGGTGCTCGTTGATGCGGGCCGGGACGAGGGACCCGTCGGACACCGTGTCGACCAGCCGGACCGAGCTCTGTGCGTTCAGCAGGCCCCGGACGTACTGAGCAACCTGGGGCACGTCCTCGACGAGGAGCAGCCGAATCTGATCGGGCGAAGCCATCGCCGGAACGGTACCACGGGTCCTTCCACGCTCAGGTTTGCCTGCCTGACACGCGCCGCGGCCCGGGCTCGGTCCTCAGGGCTTCCGTGCCACGAGCACCACCCGTTCCGACCCGGGTTCCAGCGGGCCGAGGTCGTGCCCGCCGGCGATCTGCTCGATCTCGAGCCCCGCGCCCGTGGCGTAGCTCACGAGCTCGTCGACGGTGACCAGGCGCAGGGCATCGCTTCGGGTCCAGCGGATCGGCGGTTCGCCTGCCCGACCCTCGTCGAAGATCGTCGTGAGGGTGACCAGCCGCGTCGCCGGGTCGAACCAGGCCGCCACCGTCTTGGTCACGTTGTTGCCCGACTCGGGATCGGTGCGCAGCCACTCCAGCGAGAGGCGGCCGTCGAAGGCGACGAGGTCAAGAGGGCTGGGCTGCCAGGCATCCACGACGGCGAGGCCGCCCGGGGCGAGGAGCCGGGCCATCGAGGCGATGGCCGCGCGCTGCCGCTCGGCGCTCGTCAGCAGCAGGATCGAGTTGAGGGCGATGAAGCCCATGGCGTAGGGGCCGCCCGCGACGACGGCCTCGACCTCGGGCGCATCGGTGAGGTCAGCTTCGACGAGGCTGAGGGTGAGGGCACCCTTCGCCGCGGCGGTCGCGCGCGCTCGCGCGCGAGCCAGCATGGATGAATCGTGGTCCACGCCGACGACGCGATGGCCATCGGCGGCCAGAGCGACGGCGACGCGGCCGCTGCCGACACCGAGCTCGAGGATCGGATCGCCGGTGCGCCGCGCGAGCGCCCGATACAGCTCGACATCACCCGGGTCCTCGACGAGGTCGAGGTCATACAGGCGCGCAAGGGCCTGCGCCTCGGTCTCGGCAGCGCGATCGGTCACGCCACGGATGCTACGTGCCGCGCGCCGCCTGGGAGTGGCTCAGCGCCGGGATGCGGCTCCGCGACCACGCCCGCCGGTGACGAGACCGGCGAAGCGCACGGCGTTGCCGGCGCGGCGCTTGACGGCCAGCGCGGAGATTGCCTCGAGCGCACAGCGATTCGCGAGCATGGCCGTCGACTCGGCCCAGTCGTACGGCGGCGCGACCTCGACGATGTCCATGCCCGCGAGCTCGACCCGGCCGACGATGCGGCGAACAGCCCGCAGCAGCTCTCGCGGGAGCATCCCGCCCGGCTCGGGCGTCCCGGTCCCCGGCGCGGACCCCGGATCGACGACGTCGATATCGATCGACAGGTAGATCGCGTCCGGGCCGTCCAGCGCCTCGCTGATCGCGTCGTCGATCACCGCCTCGGCGCCGCGCGCCTCGATCTCGGTCATCAGGTGCCAGCGCAGGCCGTGCTCGTGCATCCACTCGAGGACGTCCGTCGGCGGCCAGTACCCGCGCAGGCCGATCTGGACGAAGTTCCGGCCGTCCACGGCCCCCGACTCGATGAGCCGGCGCATCGGCGAGCCATGCGCGGCGAGCTGGCCCCAGGTATCGGGGGCGGTGTCGGCGTGGGCATCGAAGTGGACGACGCCGATGCTGCCCGGGCGGCGCACCTCGGCGATCGCGCTGGCGCTCGGCCAGGTGATCGAGTGGTCACCACCGAAGATGATCGGGATCGCGCCCGTCGCCGCGACCTCGCGGACCTTCTGGTAGATCGCCGCGTGGCCGCGCTCGTGGTTCGCCGGGACGACATTCGCGTCGCCCGCGTCGACGACGGTCAGCTCCTCGAACGGGCGGACGTCGAGCTGCAGCGAGTTGAAGCCACCGGACGTGTACTGCGCCTCGCGGATGGCGCGCGGTCCGAAGCGGCTGCCCGGTCGGTGCGTGACCATGTCGTCGAAGGGCGCTCCGACGATCGCGACGTCGACGCCCCGGGTAGCGAGCTCGGCCGGATCCGTGATCCAGGGCAGCTTCGAGAAGCTCGCCGGCCCGACGTAGGTGGGCAGGTCGAAATCCGAGTACCTGGTGATCTCGCGATCCCAGCCCCATTGCGTGCCGAACGGATGGTCGCCCCTGCCGTTCGCGGACGCACGGTTCCCGGGCGTGCGGGATTGGCGCTTGGTCACGTCGATGCCTCCGGGCGGGGCCGCGAGCTGGTGCGGGCCGCCGGTTTCGACGCCGCCGGTTCGGATCCGCCGTCCAGCGGGGCGCCAGCCGGCATCCTACCACCGCCCCCGGACGCTCTCGAACGAGCCGATGGTCACGCCCGCGCGGCACCTCCGGCGGTCAGCGTGACCTCGGCGACGAGGGCGAGCGCGATGAGGAACAGCGCGATCTGCGGTTGGAGGATGCCGCTCACGCGCATCACCACGAACAGGGCCACGAGAATCCCCACCCACGCACCGCGGCGCGCCGCCCGCCACCAGTCACCTCGGTAGGCGATCCGGCGGTGGCGCGCAAAGCTGATCAGCCAGAACAGCGGCGCCGCGGTGAGCCCCGAGGCGACACCGAGCGCGACCGCACCGATGAGCGCGGCGCTGGACGATCCCGACGGATCGACCGTCAGGCCCACCAGCAGCACGGCCAGCCAGGCAACCGCGGCCGCGCCGAGGAGCGTGATCGCGATCCGCCGCTGCCCGCCCATCAGGCCCGCGTGCCGGCGCCCGTCGCCAGCTCGAGATGGGCATCCAGCTCGGACAGCTCGTCGATGACCAGGTCCGCCTCGACCCTCGCGTCCGTGATCAGGTCGTCGCCGGGCTCGGATGTGGGTAGCGGCGTGTCCATCTGCCGATTGCGGAGATAGGCCGTTCGCCAGCCCGCGTCGTGCGCGCCGACGACGTCGGCCGCCCAGTCGTCGCCGACATGGAGGATGCGCCCGCGGGCAGGGCCACCGACGGCGCCATCGAGCCCGAGGGCCTCCTCGGCGGCGCGGAAGATCGTCGGGTGCGGCTTGATGGTGCCGACGCGCTGCGAGACCACGATCGCCCGGAGCCATTGGGTCCAGCCGTGCGCCTCGGCGAACCGATCGATGGTCAATGCGAGCGGCCAGTTCGAGAGGATGCCCAGCGCGAAGCCCCGCGCCGCGAGCCGTTCGAGTGTCCCGCTCGCGTCGGCAACGGGCGTCATCCGTGCGACGAAGGCGCCGCTGTATGCCTCGACGACGACGTCGATCTCGCCTGGTCGGACGAGCTCCGCCGCTGCGCGATCATTCCATCGGCGCTCCGGCGGCGGCGGAGCCATGCCGCGGAGGCGTGCGAGGACGCGCACGGCGCGCTGCGGGATATCGACTTCGCGAAACTCCGGAACCTCCTCGCGGAACTGCCGATCGCGCTCTTCCCCCCAGATCCGGACGAACTCGTCGTGATCGCGAACGATGCTCGCGCCGGCGAGCTGCACCGCGGTCGCGTCGACCACGTCCCACAGGCCCGGCCGGTCGACTCGCACCAACGTGTTGCCGAAGTCGATCGTGATCGCGGCGACGGCGATCGTTGACTGTGCCACGCCCCGTTCAGCCCGCCACGCTCGAGGGGCAGATGTCGCGGAACGGACAGTAGGTGCAGCTCATCGCGCTCGGGCGCGGCGTGTAGTCGCGGGCGCGGATCCCCGCTGCGGCGGTCGCGATGCGGCCACGCGCCTTCTCGAGCCGCCCCGCATCGACCTCGGCTCGCCCGACGAGGCCTGAATCGAGGAAGTGGAGCTGGACCGCGTCGGGCAGCCGTCCCGTCATCGCCTCGTAGGCCATCGCATAGATCTGGAGCTGGAGCGAATCGCGCGCCCGCTGCCGCGCGACCGCGGGATCGCGAACGTCGCTCGTCTTGTAGTCGGTGATCGTCACCTCTTCCGGGCCGAGGAGCTCGAGCATGGGCTCGACGACGTCCGCCCGGAGGAGCGTCGGAGCGTCGGCGACGTCGCGGACGCCGCCTGCGACGGCCGCCGACGGCTCGGCGAGGGGCACGATGTCGACCCGATCGAATCGGCCGCGGATCCGGTCGCCGGCCAAGGCGAACGCGAACTCCCGCTCCACCCAGGCGGGCACCACGGCCCCGGGCTGGAGCTGTGAGTCGCGGAATCGGCGCAGCGCCTGGCGACCGGCGTCCTGCCGCGCCAGCTCATGCTCCCGTGACACGAAACCCTCGTTCGACCAGGCCTTCTCGAACACCTCGATCAGCTCGCCCTCGCCGAGGGGCCGGCCGCGCGCCTGGGAGCGGTGGAACTCCTGGACGGCCTGGTGCAGCGCCGCGCCGTAGACCATCGAGTGGTGCGGCGTCGTGGGGACCCGCACGACCTGGCTGTACTTGTACCGGAGCGGACAGGTCAGGTACGCGTCGATGGCCGAATGGCTGAGCGTCAGCGGGCCGTCGATCGGCAGCCGCTCCGCGTCCGGCGGCTCGGGGGGCGACTCGGCCGCGGCAATCCGTTCCAGGGGGCCCGAGGCATGCGTGGTCGACGGGAATGACTCGCCGTGGAACCCGGCGGTCGGCAGGTCGAGCGCCTCGATCACGAACTGCGACGCGCGCCGAGCCCGGCCAGACGGCGACTCCACGGCATGGCTCAGGACCAGCTCGTCGCGGGCGCGGGTCATGGCCACGTAGAACAGCCGCCGTTCCTCCTGGAGATGCCCGTCGCCCTCCGGCAGGACCTCGTCGACCAGCGCGACCGGCATCGGCAGCGGCTCGCGCCGCGAACGCGCTGGAAAACGATCGACGACGAGCCCGGGCAGGAACACCACCGGGAACTCGAGCCCCTTCGCCTTGTGCACGGTCATCACGTGGACCGCGTCGACGTCGGGGTCGGGATCCGCCGTCGGGGGATCGTCGCCGGCCTCGATCAGGGTCGACAGGTGGCGGGCGAGGAACACGGCCCGGTCGTCGGCGAGGAGCGCCGACTGGGTCCGAACGATGTCGAAGAACCGGCCGATGTTCGCGAGCTGTTCCTCGGCCGCGACGGTCGTCGCCGCTGCCAGCTCGCCGAGCCAGCCCGAGTCGCGCATGAACGCGTAGAGCACCTCGCCCGCCGGGCGGCGCTGGGCCAGCTCGCGGTAGCGGCGGAGGTCCCCGGTGAGGCGGGCGAAGGCAGGTCGGCCCTGGGACGAGAGGCGCAGCAGGCCCGGCTGCGACTCCAGCTCCTCCAGGACCTCGAACAGGGACCGGTGGCGGCGCCGTGCCGAGCCGGCCACGTCGGCGAGGTCGCCCGACGGGATCGCGTATCGCTCGGATGCCGCGATCGCGTAGACGTCCACGCTCGAGCCCGGGTCGGCAACGACACGGAGGAGCGCCAGGAGGAGCCGCACCTCGGGCCGGGCGTAAAGGCCCGACGTGCCCGAGAAGCGCCACGGCAGGCCCGCGGCGTTGAGCGAGCGGAGCACGGCGTCCGCATCGGCGTTCGCCCGCACGAGGACCGCGTGATCTCGCGGCCGCGCCCCGGCATCGACGCGCCGGCGGATCTCCGCGGCGATCCAGTCGGCTTCCTCGCCGATCGTCGCGAAGGCGTGGTGCCGAAGCGGTGCCGCGCCGCGCTCGACCCGCTGGGCGAGCAACCGCTTGGAGATTCCGACGCGGACCTCGAGCCGGTCCGGGTCGTTGAACCGGATCAGCCGGTGCGCTCCGTCGAGGATCGGCGCAAGCGAGCGGTAGTTGCGCCGCAGGACGACCGTCTTCGCGCCGTCGTAGCGGTCGCGGAACTCGAGGATGTTGCTGATGGCAGCGCCCCGGAAGCGATAGATCGACTGGTCGTCGTCGCCGACGACGGTCACGTTCCGATGCCGCTCGGCGAGCAGCGCCACCAGCTCCGACTGGGCGCGGTTCGTGTCCTGGAACTCATCGACCAGGATGTACCGGTACCGCGCCTGCAGGGTCTCGCGCGCAGCTGCCGACTCGCGCAGGAGCTGGAGCCCGAGCGAGACCTGGTCGCCGAAGTCGATGGCGCCATGCTCGCGCAGGAGGCTCGTGTAGCGGCCATAGGCGCGCGCGAGCTCGCCCTGGCGTCGGGCATGCTCCGCCGCGGCGGCTGCCTCGTCTCGCTCCGCATCGCCGACTTCCGGCGCCGTTGCGACACGAGCGTCCAGCTCGGCGGCCCGGGTCGACAGCGCCTCGGCGTGCGCGAGGTACGCATCGGGCGAGACGTCCTCGTCCCGGCACCGGGCGAAGAGTGCGGCAAGGGCGCCCAGGAATCGCGTCGGGTCGCCGAGCGGCCGGTACTCGTCCAGCTCGAGGTCGAACAGCCGCTCCCGCAGGAACACCACCACCTCCGGGCGGGAGAGCACGCGCACGTCCGGCGCAAGCCCGAGCTCGAACGCGAACTCCCGGATCAGCCGATCCCCGAAGGCGTGGAAGGTCGAGATCGCGGTGTCCGCGTAGCCGTACGGGACCAGCTGATCGACCCGCAGCTGCATCTCCTCGGCCGCCTTGTCCGTGAAGGTGAGGGCGAGGATCTCCGAGGGCTTTGCGCGTCGGGTCGCGATGAGCCACGCGATGCGGCGGGTGATCACCTGGGTCTTGCCGGTGCCCGCGCCGGCCACGACGAGGAGCGGCCCCTCGCCATGCGTGACTGCCTTGCGCTGCTCGCCATTCAGGCCGGCCAGGAGCGCATCTATCCCCGTCGTCTCGGGCGCCGCCACCTGCTCCCCTGCCGCGCCAGGCTCCGCGATCGTCTCGAAGCCGTGCCAGACCGGAATCTGCTCGAGTGGCCGGATCCGCCCTCGGCGCCGCGCCCTGATCACGGCTTCCGGGGCTGGAGGGACTGGGGGCATGGGGGCAGCGTGCCCGAGACCTGTGACAGCTCCCCTGACACGACCATGGCGCGGCGCGACCTCGTCAGCTCGAGCCGCCCGGAACCGGCTTGGCCAGCGCCTGCTTCAGCGCTTCGGATTCCTCGTCGGACAGCGCCGCCTCGGCAGCGCCGTTCGCGATCGCCTTGGCGTAGACGCGCGTCACGGCACGGGCGTGCAGGCTGCTGACGACGAAGCCGTCGCCGCGCCCATCGAGCATCGCCAGCGCGAAGCTCTGGTTGCCGCCGGTGTCCTCGAACGGGTTGAACCGGACGAACCCGACCCGCCCGACCGCGCCCTGCATGTCGCGCTCGAGGACAGCAGTCCGAGTGGCGACCCCGTCGACGTCGCTCACGACCTTGTTGACCCGCTCGAGGTGCGACCCGAGGACGCCCTCGAGCGACGAGTCGTCACTCCCCCGGGTCAGGCCCTCGAGCCGCGCACCCAGCCGCCGGACGCGGCGGATCAGCCCGACGACCGCGACGGCGAGTGCCAGAACGACGATGACCAGCCCGCCGACGATCGGACCGATGTTGGCCGAGACGAGCGCGTCGATGTCGATCAGGACGGCCTCCTGGGCGGGTGGATCGAGTCTAGCGCCGGGTTCTTCACCCCGGCTCAACCCCGGGAGTCGCGGAGACCCCGTGCTACCCTTCCGCGGCCAATGGCGAAACGCACCCGTTACCCGAAGCGCACGCCCTCCAGAAGCGCCGTGAAGCGCTCGGAGCGACCCGCCGGCAGCGCGACCGCGCCCGCCCGCGAGCCCATCCGCCCGTCGGCCGAGCCCGCCGCTGTCGACGCCTCGCTCGAGTCGTTCGACGACATGCCGCTGCGCAGCGGCTCGGCGCTCACCGAGGACGAGGTCCGCCGCGCCGCGCAGCTCGAGGCCGAGGCGACCGCCAGGGAGCGAGCCGCCATCGCCGCCTCGCTCCGACGCCAGGCTGCGCGCGGCCAGGACGGCGACCGGGTGGTCGCCCGCGGCGATCTCAATGCGCCGCTCTCGGTACGCATGTCGCACGAGTACGCCTACGTCGCGCGCGATGTCCGGCGCATCTTGCTGACGGCCAGCCTGATGGTCGCGATCCTCGCCGTGCTTGCGATCCTGATCAACGTCCTCGGGGTCATCAAGCTCTAGCGAAGGTTCGAGCGCGCCAGATGGCCAGCCAGGCAGGTCGGGCCGACCTCGTGCTCGTTGGCGGGCCCGTCATGACCATGGACCCCGCCCATCCCGCGGCGGAGGCGGTCGCGGTCCGCGCCGGCAGGCTCCTCGCGGTCGGCGGCGCGCGCGAGACCCTGGAGCTCGCGGGGCCACGGACGCGCCGGATCGACCTCCGCGGCAGAACGCTCCTGCCCGGCTTCATCGACGCGCACTGCCACCCGGTCGGCGCCGGCATCCACCTGTCGCGCTGTGCGCTCCATGACCTGCCCAACTCGCAGGAGGCGTACCTCACCGCGATCCGGGAGTACGCGAATGCTCATCTCGAGCTCGACTGGATCGTCGGCTCGGGCTGGTACATGGCCGTGTTCCCGGGCGGGACGCCGTCGCGTCACGACCTCGACGCGGTCGTCGCCGATCGACCGGCGATGTTCACCAACCGCGACGGCCACGGCGCATGGGTGAACACGCGGGCGCTCGAGGTCGCGGGCATCACGAGCACGACGCCAGACCCCGCGGACGGGCGCATCGAGCGCGAGGTCGACGGGGCCCCGAGCGGGACGCTCCACGAGGGCGCCATGGCCCTCGTCGAGCGCCACATGCCCGCACCGTCGATCGACGAGATCGCCGAGGGCATCGGCGTCGCGCAGGCGTACCTGCACAGGCTCGGAATCACGGCCTGGCAGGACGCGATTGTCACGTCCCCGGATCTCGAGGCATACCGCCGATTCGCGGCGTCAGGACGCCTCACCGCCCGGGTGATCGGGTGCCAGTGGTGGTGGCGCGAGCTGGGCGACGAGCAGATCGAGTCCCTCATCGAGGAACGCGCCAGGTCCTCTGTCGGCCGGCTCGAGGCGGGCACGGTGAAGATCATGGCCGACGGGGTGTGCGAGAACTTCACGGCGTCCGTCCTCGAGCCGTACCTCGACGCGGAGGGCGGGTCGACCGGGAACCTGGGCATCGACTTCATCGATCCCGAGCGGCTCAAGGGCCACGTCACCAAGCTCGATGCGCTCGGCTTCCAGGTCCATTTCCACGCCCTCGGCGACCGCGCCGTGCGGCAGGCGCTCGATGCCGTCGAGGCCGCGCGGCGGACCAACGGGATGACCGACACGCGGCCCCACCTCGCCCATCTCCAGCTCGTCGATCCCGCCGACTGGCCGCGTTTTCGGGAGCTCGGCGCTGGCGCCAACATCCAGCCGCTGTGGGCATGCGCCGATGAGCAGATGCGGGAGCTCACCCTGCCCTACCTCCGCCGCGACCGAGCCGCGCTCTCATACCCGATCGGGAGCATGCATCGGGCGGGCGCCCGCCTCATCGGCGGCAGCGACTGGATGGTGAGCACGCCGAACGTCTTCGAGGAGATCGAGGTCGCGGTCACCCGGGCCTCGCCCCAGCACCGCGACATGCCGCCCTTCCTGCCTGACGAGGCGATCGACCTGGAGACGGCCCTTCGGGCTTTCACGATGGGCTCGGCGTGGGCATGCCACCGCGACACGACCACTGGCTCGATCGAGGTCGGCAAGCTCGCGGATCTCGTGGTGGTGGACCGCGACATCGCGCGGGAGCCAGCCAATCGCCTCGGCGACGTGCGGGTCCTCCTCACGCTCGTCGAAGGCGAGGTCGTCCATGAGGATCCGGCCCTCGAAGAGGCCGGCCCGGGCGCTTCGCAGACTGCGTGGGATGCCCACCCGTCACGCATCGACTGACCAGCACACGGACGAGGCACTCGCCCGGCTCGGCACGCCCGTGCCGGATTCCGCGCTCGCCCTGCGCGCCCGCGAGCGCATCACGGACGTCGCGACAGCCACGCTCGCGAAACACTCGGTCGGCCTGCTCGCGGCGTACGACCTGGGCGGCTGCTACGAGGTCGATGGCGCGATCGCGGCGGAGCGGCTCGTTCGCTTAGGCGGGC
Organism: Patescibacteria group bacterium; assembly: GCA_035495215.1. GTDB lineage: Bacteria > Chloroflexota > Limnocylindria > Limnocylindrales > CSP1-4 > UBA5189. The sequence goes on along the minus strand of DATJGH010000071.1, from coordinate 8,524 downwards.
AACCGGAGGCGCGCGCCCGAGCGGTCCACGACGTGATCGCGCTCCACAATGACGACGACCTGCCGACCGGATCCGCCTCCGAGGTCGTGCTGCCCTGGGACGCGGCCGACACCGATGTCACCGGCCACCGCCTTGCCGACGTTGGACCGGCGATCATTCCCGGATTGCTTGCCGCGTATCCCCGGCTCGATTTCAAGCGGGAGTTCACCGCGCTCCTGGTCGACCAGGTATCGCGCAAGCCGGCCTGCCCGGCCGCGGCCATGATCGCCGCGGGGATCCTCGAGGAGATCGCGCAGGCGCCGTTCGAGAGCTAGCGTTCGATTGACAGATGGAGGGTGACGCATGAGCAACTACGCCGTCGTGAACCCGGCCACCGGCGAGACCGTGGCCCGCTACGACAGCTTCACCGACGCCCAGGTCGAGGAGGCGCTCGCCAAAGCCCAGGCAGCGTTCATGGCCTGGCGGAAGCGCCCGGTTGCCGAGCGGGCGGGGATCGTCCGCCGCGCGGCCGAGCTCCATCGAGAGCGCCGCAAGGAGCTGGCCGCCGTCATCGTCCGGGAGATGGGCAAGCCCTTCGGGGCCGCGGTCGGCGAGGTCGACTTCTCGGCGGACATCACCGAGTACTACGCGGACCAGGCGGACGTGATCACCGCCGACCAGCCGCTCACGATCCTCGGCGAGGGCACCGCCGTGATCCGGCGCAGCCCCCTGGGGGTGCTCTTCGGGATCATGCCCTGGAACTTTCCGTACTACCAGGTGGCCCGGTTCGCGGCGCCGAACCTGGTGCTCGGCAACGTCATCGTGCTGAAGCACGCCTCGCAGTGCCCCGAGTCGGCCGCCGCCATCGAGGCGATCTATCGCGACGCGGGGCTGCCCGAAGGCGCGTACGTCAATGTCTACGTCAGCGCCGAGCAGGCCGCGAGGATCGTTGCCGATCCGCGGGTGCAGGGCGTCTCCGTGACCGGCTCGGAGCGGGCCGGGGCAGCGGTCGCTGAGGTCGCGGGACGGCACCTGAAGAAGGTGGCGCTTGAGCTCGGCGGCTCGGATCCATTCATCGTCCTGGCGACGGATGACCTCGACGCGGTGGTCGAGGCGGCGACCCTGGCTCGCCTCGACAACACCGGCCAGTCGTGCAATGCCGCGAAGCGATTCATCGTGGTGGACGGGCTGTACGACGACTTCCTCGCCAAGTTCACCGCCGCGATGGCCGCATCGCCGATGGGCGACCCGATGGCGAGGGGGACGGTCCTCGGGCCGCTGTCCTCGGTCGAGGCAGCGACCCGGCTGCAGGGCCAGGTCGATCGGGCAGTGGCGCAGGGCGCGACCGTGGTCACCGGCGGCGGCTCCCGGGACGGTGCGTACTACCCGGCGACCGTGCTGACGGGCGTGACGCCCGAGATGGATGCGTATCGGGAGGAGTTCTTCGGACCAGTCGGCGTGGTGTACCGCGTCCCGGACGAGGACGCGGCCGTCAGGCTGGCCAACGACACGAGCTTCGGGCTGGGCTCGTACGTCTACAGCAACGATCCCGAGCAGGCGGCCCGGGTCGCCGATCGGATCGAGGCCGGCATGGTCTACGTCAACATCGTCGCGGCCGACAGTCCCGAGCTGCCATTCGGCGGCGTGAAGCGCAGCGGCACGGCCCGCGAGCTGGGTCTGCTGGCGGCAGATGAGTTCGTGAACAAGAAGCTCATCCGGACCGCCGGCTAGCGGCTGACGGGGCGGAGCGGTGAGGCTCCGCCAACGTTTGCGCCTATTGCAGGCTCTTGAGCAAGGCGTCCAGCTCGTCGAACTGTTCGGGGTATGCGTTGGTGCTGCCGGACGCGACGGCCTCGTCCAGCGCTTCCCTGGACGGATAGAGGTCGCGCAGCATGAGATGCGTCTTGCCGTCCCGTTCCTCGAAGGTGACCGTGGTGACGGCGCCGTTCTCGCTCTCTTCGTTTGTCCACACCAGGCGCGAGTGCGGCTGCACCTCGATGTAGCGGCCGACGAAGGCCATCGGCTCTCCCGACTGCGGATGGCCGAACACGAATCTGTAGGTGCCGCCCGGCCGGACATCAGCCTCGCACGACATGAAGTTGATGCCGAACGACTTCGGCGCCCACCAGCGCATCAGCAGTTCAGGCTTGGTCCAGGCGTCGAACACGATGCGGGCTGGACCGTCGAACACGCGCGTGACGACAAGCTCGCGCTCGGACCGGCGGTCCGCCTTGGTGTCGTTCGTGGCGACAGTCTCAGTTCTTGCCGCGTTCACTGGCTTTCTCCTTCTGCTTGATTTCCTCGACGACCTTGTCCAATTCGTCGAACCGGGCGGCCCAGAGCTGCCGGTAGCGCTCGATCCAGTCGGCCTCCTGTTCGAGCCGGCTGACGCCCAGCCGGCAGGTCCGCACCCGCCCCACCTTCTCGGTGACCACGAGCCCCGCGTGTTCCAGCACGCTGACGTGCTTCTTCATGCCGGTGAGGGTCATCCGGAACGTGTTGGCGAGCTCGGTGATCGACGCATCCTCCCGCGCGAGCCGTTCAAGAACGCCACGCCGCGTCGCATCGGACAGGGCGGCAAAGGACGTATCGACGTGCTCCGCAATAAACTGAACCATATGGTTCAGTATCCCTGAGCAGAGCGGGCTTGTCAAGCGCTCGTTGCGCGTGAGGAACACCGTTCACGCGAACGACCGCAGGCTCGGACATGTCGTGGGCGCGTACGATCCCGTCGTGCCGTCACGACGAGTTCCCGGAGCGAGGCCAGAGGCCCTGTTCAAGCCACCACCCGAAAGGCAGCCGCTGGCCGCGCGCATGCGCCCGCGGACGTTCGAGGAGTTCGTCGGGCAGGTGCATCTGGTTGGCGAACAGGGACCACTCCGCAAGTCGGTCTCCCGCGGGCACCTGACATCGCTCCTGCTGTGGGGCCCGCCCGGCACGGGCAAGACGACGCTGGCGCGGATCCTCGCCGAGGCGATCGGTGCGGAGTTCATCACCCTCAGCGCCGTCATGTCCGGCGTGGCCGAAGTGCGCGGTGCGATCGCGACAGCCCAGGAGCGCCTGGCGCTCAATGGCCGGCGCACGGTCCTGTTCATCGACGAGATCCACCGCTTCAACAAGGCCCAGCAGGACGCGCTGCTGCCCCACGTCGAGGACGGCACGGTGACCCTGATCGGGGCAACAACCGAGAACCCCTACTTCGAGGTCAACTCCGCCCTCCTGTCCCGCCTCCGCGTGTGGCGCCTGGAGCCGCTGACCGACGAGGAGGTTGGCGCCGTGGTGCGCCGCGCGATCGACGACAGCGACCGCGGCCTTGCCGGCGACCTGGGGCCCGAGGGCGGCAAGGGCGTCGCGCTCGACAGCGAAGCCTTCGACCACCTGGTGTCGATCTCGGGCGGCGATGCCCGCGTGGCCCTCAACGTGCTCGAAGGGGCTGTTGCCCTCGCCGAATCGGAAGGGGTCAGGGACAAGGCCGGCAGGGTCACGCCGCGCCTCGCGGACATCGAAGCCTCCGCGCAGCAGCGGATCCTCCAGTACGACCGCGCGGGCGACGGCCACTACGACACCGTCTCGGCCTTCATCAAGAGCCTGCGCGGCAACGACGCCGACGGCGCCCTGTACTGGTTGGCCGCGATGATCGCGGCCGGCGAGGACCCGCGATTCATCGCGCGGCGACTGATCATCAGCGCCTCCGAGGACGTCGGGAACGCCGACCCACGCGCCCTCCAGGTCGCGGTCGCGGCCGCACAGGCGCTCGACCACGTCGGCCTGCCGGAGGCGCAGTACGCCCTGGCGCAGGCCACGACCTATATCGCCACGGCGCCGAAGTCGAACCGCTCCGGGCAGGCGTACTGGGCTGCAGTCGGCGACGTCGAGGCCCAGGGCTCGCTGGCCGTGCCGCTGCACCTGCGACAGGCGGCCAACCCGCGCATGAAGCACCACGGGATCGGGGTCGGCTACAAGTACCCGCACGACTTCGAGGGCGCGGACGTCGATCAGCGCTACCTGCCCGAGGCGCTCGACGGCAAGCGCTACTACCTGCCAACGGACCAGGGCTACGAATCGACCATCGGCGAGCGGATGGCCCGTCGAGCCGACGCGCGGGCAGCCGCCCGAGAGGCGGGCGCCACGCCGCGCAATCGCTTCCCCACCCCGGAGGTCCCGCGCGGCGCCGGCGACAAGGTGCTGCGCACGCGCGAGGAGAGCCGCAAGAAGCTCGCCGAGACCGAGAAGAAGGACGCCGCGACCTAGCCCGAGGGCTGGATCAGACCCGGTCGTCTCCGATGTCGTCGTCGTACTCGCCGGAATAACCAACCTGGGGATCCGTCTCGCCGCTGCGCTGGCTGCGCACGAAGAACACGCCGGCGACGGCGAGCAGCCCGAGCAGCAGCGCGAGCGCACCGATCGCCGCGATCGGCAGCCCGCCATCGCCCGCGACGGGCCCGGTGACCGGGCTGGCCGACGGTGACGCGGACGGCAGTCCGGTGGCCTCCGGCGAGGGAGTCGGCAGCCCGGACTCCGACGGCAAGGGTGAATCGGTGGGGCTCGGTTCGGGGCTCGCCGTCGGCGGAACAGGCGTCGCGGTCGGAATGGGTGTGGGCGTTGGCGGCGGCGGAACAGCGACGACCGTGAGGCTCACCAATCGCTGGACGCTGTGGTCCGTGCCGTCGCTCGCCCAGTAGGAGAACTGGTCCGACCCCGTGTACCCGGTCGCGGGCGTGTAGCTGAAGCTCCCATCCGCAGCCAGCGTGGCGACGCCGTGTGCCGGCGAGGACTTCTTGACGGCCGTCAGCGGATCGCCATCGACATCGGAGTCGTTGCCGAGGACACCGGGGGCCGCGACGTTGAGCGTGTGGCCCGCCAGTGCGGTGAAGGCATCGGCAGCAGCCGTCGGTGCGTCATTCACCGCGTTGACAGTGAGCGTGACGGTCGCCGTGCCCTCGGCGGTCGGCGATGGCGGGCAGACTCCACCGACCATCGTGGCGACGTCATAGGTGAACGTCGTCGTCCCGTTGAAGTTCGGCGGGGGTGTGTACGTGAACGAACCATCCGATGCGCCGCCAAGGTCGAGAACCCCCTCCAGCGCCTCCGTGTGCACGGATGCGACACAGAGAACGGCACTGCCGCCGACGTCATTCGCGAGCACGCCGGAGTCGACCGGGACGACGAGGCCGCCCGGGGCGTCCTCGCTCATGGAGTAGGCGTCGTCCGTTGCGAGGCCATCGGCGCGGACCGTCATGGCGGCAACGGGTGAAAGGGCGACGAGGACCGAGATGGCGGCCGCCAGGCGGCGCAGGTCTGTCAAGCTCGGCGATCCCCCGTGGTGCAGGCGCCCGATCGACTTCGGCCGGGCAGCATATCGATCCCGCACGGTCTGCGTCGAGGCGGCGACCGCCGCTCGATCAGCGAACCCACCACGCCGCGGTCCTCCGGCTCGATTGGTCGGGTCGTTCGTCGCTGGGACGCGCGAGCCCGCACGCGTGCGACTCGCCGCGTGTGGCGTGCCACGCGCCGTCGTGCGACCATCCGGGCGTCGCCCGAGTGCCCACGGAGGACCGCTGCTTGACCCGCTTCGAGCCGAACCTGCGCATCCCCGGCCCCACCTCGCTCCCGGCAGCGGTCAAGGAGGCCGGCGGGCGGCAGATGATCAACCACCGCGGGCCGGAGTTCGGCGACCTCCTCGGACGGCTGCAGGCGGGCATGAAGCCCTACTTCGGCACCACCGGCGACATCGCGATCCTTTCCTGTGCGGGCACGGGTGGGCTCGAGGCGGCGATCGTGAACGTCCTGTCGCCGGGCGATCGCGTGCTGGCCGTCTCGATCGGCGCCTTCGGCGACCGCTTTGCCAGGATCGCCGAGGCGTACGGCGCGACGGTCGACCGCGTCGCCGCCGAGTGGGGCTGGGCGGCAGCGCCCGATGAGGTCCGCGAGCGGCTCGGGATGGGCGACTACAGGGCCGTGCTGCTGACCCACAACGAGACATCGACCGGGGTCATGAATCCGATCCCCGAGCTGGTCGCCGCGATCCGCGAGGAGGCACCCGACGCGCTGATCCTCGTCGACACGGTGTCATCGCTGGGCGCGGTGCCGTTCGACATGGACGGCTGGGGCATCGATGTCGTCGCCACCGCATCGCAGAAGGCGTGGATGGCCGCGCCGGGCCTCGCGATGGTCGCCGCTTCCGAGCGTGCACGCGAGGCGATGAAGACGGCCAGGATGCCGCGCTTCTACCTCGATCTTTCCAGGCACTTCGAGGCCATGGCCAGCGGCGAGACGCCGTGGACGCCGGCGATCGCCGTGGCCTTCCAGGTCGACGAGGGCATCCGCCTGATGAACGAGGAGGGGCAGGCCGGCGTCTTCGCGCGGCACGTCGCGTGCGCGGCGGCCACCCAGGCGGGCCTCGAGGCCCTGGGCTTCGAGCTCCTCGCCGAGCCGACGCATCGCTCGAAGACCGTCACCGCGGCATGGATCCCCGAGGGCCTCGACTGGAAGGCCTTCAACGGCGACCTGAAGCAGCGCGGCCTGATCGTGGCCGGCGGCCAGGGCAAGCTCACCGGCAAGGTCTTCCGGGTCGGGCACCTCGGCTCGGTCGGCGTCGGCGACATCCTCGACGCGATCCAGACGATCGAGGCGGTCTCGCTCGAGAGGGGTCGCGACCTCGAGGCCGGGGTCGCGGTCGGCGCAGCGGATCGCGCCGCCGCCCAGGCCGCGCTGCAACCCGCTTGACGGTCACAGCCCCCGCACCAACGGACGCCGCGGCGTCGGGAGCGCCCGGCACGCTGCGCATCCTCGTCGCCGAGGCGATCGCGCCGGAGGGCGTCGCCGCCCTCGAGGCGCGACACGCGGTCGACGTCCGGACCGGGCTCTCCGCGGAACAGCTCCGTGAGGTCGTCGGCGGCTACGACGCGTTGATCGTCCGCAGCGGGGTGGAGGTCGATGCCGCGCTCATCGCCGCCGGCACGAGGCTCCAGGTGATCGGGCGCGCCGGCGTCGGCGTCGATAACGTCGATCTCGAAGCGGCGACGCGCGCCGGGATCACGGTCGTCAACGCGCCGACGGGCAACACGATCGCCGCGGCCGAGCACACCGTCGCGCTGCTGCTCGCGCTCGCACGGCGGGTCCCCGCGGCGGACGCGTCGCTGCGCCGTGGCGAGTGGTCGCGGTCGAAGCTGCAGGGCGTGCAGCTTCGCGGCCGGACGCTGGGCATCATCGGCCTCGGCAAGATCGGCATGGCCGTCGCCGAACGGGCGCGCGGCTTCGGGATGACGCTGCTCGGCAGCGACCCGTTCGTCACCGCTGAGCAGGCCTCGCTGCGCGGCGTCGAGCTCGTGCCCCTCGAGACGCTCCTCGAACGGTCGGATGCCATCACCGTTCACGTCCCGCTCACCCGGGGGACGACCAGCCTCATCGACGCCAAGGCGATCGCCCGGATGCAGCCGGGTGCGTTCGTGCTGAACGTCGCGCGCGGTGGCATCGTCGACGAGAAGGCGCTCGCCGACGCGCTGCGCGAGGGTCGCCTCGGCGGGGCGGGCATCGACGTCTTCGAGCAGGAGCCACCAGCTGGCTCACCGCTGCTGGACGTACCGAACACGGTCCTGACCCCTCATCTCGGTGCGTCCACGGTCGAGGCGCAGGTCGCTGTCGCCGAGGAGATCGCGGAGCAGGTGCTCGACGTGCTCGACGGCAGGCCGGCGCAGTACGCGGTCAACGCGCCCCTGCTGAGCGCGGAGGCGGAGCAGACGATCGGGCCGTACCTCCCGCTCGCGGAAACGCTGGGGCGGTTCCTTGCCCAGCTCGCTCGCGGCGGGGTGGGGACGCTGACGATCGAGCTCGCCGGCGACCTCGCGCGGACAGAATCGGGACCGTTGACAGCGGCGGCACTGCGCGGGCTGCTCGAGACGAGCACGACCGAGCGCGTCAACCTCGTCAACGCGGCGATCCTGGCCAAGGGACGCGGAATTACCGTGGTCGAGCGCAAGACCGCCGACGCCGGTGGATTCAGTGCGGCGATCACGCTCCGCGCCGCGGCGTCGGGCTCGCATCGCGCCGAAGAGACAGCCGTCGGCGGCACGCTTGCAGGTGGGGAGATGCGGATCGTCCGGCTGAACGCCTACCGCCTCGACATGGCGGCCGAGGACCGGATGCTGATCACTCGCCACCAGGATCGGCCGGGGACGATCGGCCGACTCGGGCAGCTGCTCGGTCGCGCCGACGTCAACATCAGCTCGAGGCACGTGGCGCGAACGGCGCCGCGCGCCGACGCCCTCATGGTCGTCTCTGTGGACGAGGACGTGAGCCCCGACCTCGAGGCCGCCATCCGCGCGGACGAGGGTGTCCTCGACCTGTGGACCATCCGGCTCGGCAGCCACAGGTGACGCAGGCGACCGGAGAGCGAGTCGAGCCCGGTCCGGACGAACCCACCCCGCCGATCATCCCGCCCGGCCTCAACGCGGTCCTGGCCTTCGTCCGCCACGGCGAGTCCGAGTGGGTCCGCGAGGGCCGGTTCCAGGGCCAGGGCGATCCCCCGCTCTCCGAGCTCGGTCGG
>DATJGH010000070.1:0-5373 GCA_035495215.1 Patescibacteria group bacterium | reverse complement strand
TCGTCCATCGGCTGCGCGGCGAGCCATGCGGCGAGGGGGCCATCGGCCAGCGTCAGCCGGTCGATCTCGATGCGATCGCCGACGACGCGGACCCCGGAGGAGGCGCTCGGGAAGGAGACGATGCGGGCTTCCATGCCCGGCAGTCTCATCGACGGGATTGCCACCTTGTCTGTCACAAGGCTGGACAGTGGCTGTGAAACGGGCCGTCTGGCACGCTTGGCACATTGCCAAGGTCACTTGGCAACTGAGCCCAGATTGCGGACCATCACCGCAATGACGCCGACTCCGGCACCTCGCCTCGCGAACCGCCTGCGCATCGCACGGGCGGAGCGAGAGATGTCCCAGACGGATCTCGCGCGAGCCGTCGGGGTCAGTCGTCAGACGATCAGCTCGATCGAGACGGGCCAGTACGGCCCGTCGGCGCTCCTCGCGCTGCGGCTTGCCGCGGCCCTCGGCGTCCCGCTGGCCGACGTGTTCTGGCTCGAAGGAGATGCACGATGATGGTTCTCAATCCCCGAGACGAGCGCGAGACCGCGATCGACCACGCGGCGGATCGCCTGTCCTTCCTCGTCCTGGCCTATGGCGTCCTGGCCATCGCGGCGTGGCGAGCCTTCAACGGCGACGCCACGTGGGACCTGCTCGGGCTGGTGATCGCGGCGGGCGGCGTCGGCCTCGTCTACCGGCTGCGGAAGGGCGCGGTCACGAGGACCTGGAGCCTCGTCGCAGCCCTGACGGTCATCGCGGCAATCATCATCGCCGCCCTCGTCGCGGTGGAGCTCGCGCGTTAGCCCTCCGGCGCCTCGGGTCCCTCGACGTTCACGTTGAGCGGGCCCGGCCCGATCCGCAGGACGAGCGCCTGGACGGTGTCGCCTGGGGTGATCTCGCGGTGAATGATGTGCGGTGGGTTCACGATGACCTCGCCCGCGCTTGCGGTGATCGCCGCGCCGCCGCCCGGCCCGTACTCCATCCGGAGCTCGCCCCTGATGACGTAGATGTAGGACGCGCGATCGGCGTGGTGATGCCACCCGCCGGCAAACCCGGGCGCTGTCTCGACCCAACCCAGCCAGGTTTCGCCGCTGTTGACGATCTCACGACGGTCCATCCCCGGGGTCGGCGGTCCCGGCGGCGCCGGTTGCTCGGCCGCGCGAAAGACGATTGGCTTGTCGACCATGGCTCAGCTCCCTCGGTAGGTCGTCATCGAGAACGGCGCCAGCAGCAGCGGGACGTGGTACGAGCGCGACACGTCATCGATCAGGAAGTCGATCGATAGCCGCCGGAAGAACCGCTCGCCGCCGTCCTCGTCGGTTGGTCGGCCGGCCAGATTGAACTCGAGTCGGTACGTCCCCGGCGAGAGCGGCCGCTCCAGGAGATCGCGGACTCGCCCGTCGTCATCGGTCAGGACCTGCGTCAGCCGAATGGGTCGATCGTCCTCGCCCAGCTTGTACAACGTCACGTGGATGCCCGCCGCGGGCTGCCCCAGCTCCGTGTTCAGGACGTGCGTCGAGATCGTGGGCGTTCCGGCAGGGGCGTCGGCCACGTATCCTCCCGCGCATGGGCCAGCTCGAGATCACCGTCGGCGGCGACCTCCACTTTAGCGCCCGCTGGGAGCCCGACGCGCCGCAGACGATCGAGGCCATCCGGCGCATGCTCCCGATCGACTCGAAGCTGATCCACTGCCGCTGGTCGGGCGAGTCGACGTGGATCCCGTACGGCGACTTCCGCCCGGGCATCGACTACGAGAACCACACGTCGCACCCAGCGCCCGGGATGCTCGCGATGTACCCCGGCGGGATCAGCGAGTGCGAGATCTTCTTCCCGTACGGCGCGTGCACGACGTCGTCGAAGGTCGGCCAGCTTGCGGCCAATCACTTCGCCTCGATCATCGCGGACAATGGCTGGCAGGACCGCCTGCGCGAGGTCGGCCGACGGGCGCTGTGGGACGGCGCGCAGCCGATCCGGATCGAGGAGGTCGGCTGACGCCCGACCTGCTGGTCCGCGGCGGCACCGTCGTCACCGCCGGCGGGTCGAGCCGCGCCGACATCCTCGTTCGCGAAGGTTCGATCGAGGCGTTGGAGCCCGACCTGTCCCCGCTCGTCGACGGCGGGGCTGCCGATGTCGTCGACGCATCTGGCCTCCTCGTCCTGCCGGGTGCCGTCGACGTCCACACGCACACCCGCGTCGCCACCGACGCCGAGCCGGACCGGTTCTTCCAGGACTCGGTGGCGGCCGCGTTCGGCGGCACGACGACGTTCCTCGCCTTCAACAACCCGGGCACGGGCTCGTCGCCCGCGGCTGAGCGCTCGCTCCTCGCCGGCCTGCGCGAGTGGCGCGCGGCCACGGAGCGAGATTCGGCGATCGACTACGCGGTGAGCCTCGCCATCTCCGGGCGGATGGACGACCCCGTGGCTGAGCTGGCGGCGATGGTCGACGAGGGCGTCTCGACGGCGAAGGCGTTCATGGTCTTCGACTTCCGCCTCGACGACCGACGGCTGTTCGACGCGATGCGCACGCTCGGCGCGCGCGGCGGCATGCTGCAGGTCCACTGCGAGGACCCGGTCCTGATCGATTCGGCGGTCGCCGACGCCCTCGCGCGCGGCGACACCGCGCCCAGGTTCCACGCCGCGACCCGGTCGACCGAAGCAGAGGCCGTCGCCACGCATCGCGTCATGGCGTTTGCCCGAGCGGCCGACGCGCCCGTCCACGTCGTGCACCTCTCGTCTGCCGGGGCGCTGCGCCACGTCCGTGAGGCGAAGGCGCGCAACGTGCGGGCGCATGCCGAGACATGCCCGCACTACCTCGCGCTCACGGACGCCCGCTACGCCGCCGCCGACATCGACTCCGTCGCGGAGTGTGTGATCTCGCCCCCGCTGCGGCCCGGGTCCGACCAGGACGCACTGTGGTCGGGCCTCGCCGATGGCGCGCTGGACCTCATCGCCACAGACCACGTCCCCGACCGGATGGCGGTCGAGAAGGCGGGGGCGCGGCGGGGCGTGTCGTTCGACCGCATCAGCAACGGCGCCCCGGGCATCGAGACGCTGCTCTCGATCGCCTGGTCCGAAGGCGTCGCGAAGGGTCGGCTGACGGCCGAGCGCCTCGTCGATCTGCTCGCGACGACGCCGGCACGGCTGTTCGGGCTGGAGCGCAAGGGCGCGCTCGAGGTGGGCCGCGACGCAGATCTCGTACTCTTCGACCCGGGGGTTCGACGGACGTTACGTGCGTCGGACCTCCACCACACCAGCGACTACACCCCGTACGAGGGCTTCGAGCTGTCGGGTGCCGTTCGTTCGGTGTACGTCCGCGGGCGACCCGTCGTCCAGGACGGTCGATTCGTCGGTGAGCGCGGCTTCGGCCGCTTTGTCGAACGGGGCAGCGCCGGGTAATCCGCGGCGAATTGCCGGCGAAGCGCGGGCGGCCATGATCTCGCCCTCCATGGACGATCTCGCCGTCGGTCGCGTCTTTCGCGCGCTGCGGTTGCGCCTCGGTTGGACCCAGTCGATGGCAGCCGCTAAGGCGGGAATCTCGAGGAGCTCCTACTCGGAGCTCGAGCGCGGCTGGATCGACCGGGTTTCGATCGGGAAGCTTCGCAAGATCGCGACGATCTTTGAAGTGCGGCTGGTTCTCGAGCCGCGGTGGCGCGGAGCCGCGCTCGACCGTGCCTTCTCTTCACGCCACGCGGCGATGGCGGAGGAGGTCACGCGACTGCTCGTCGGCGCTGGTTGGGAGGTACGACCGGAGGTCTCGTTCAATCACTTCGGCGAACGTGGTGTCGTCGACCTGGTCGCGTGGCATGGGTCGTCGCGGACAATCCTGTTGATCGAGCTCAAGACGGAGCTCGCTGACATCAACAACCTCCTCGCCGTGACCGATCGCCGAAGGCGGCTCGCGGCGAGGATCGTCGAGCCATTCGGATGGGTTCCAGGCAACGTTGCCGAGTGGGTCGTCGTTGCCGAGAGCCGGACCAATCGGCGCCGCGCAGGCGAGCATCGAACAGTCCTTCGCGCCGCATTTCCGTCCGACGGCCGGAGGATCGCAGGGTGGCTCAAGGAACCCCGCGAGGCGCTCGCGGCGCTCTGGTTCCTGCCAGATTCCGGTGCCAGTGCAGTTCGGCACGGTTGCGCGCCGCGATTCAGGGTCAGGGCCAGATCGACGAGCGCGGAGGGCACCCGCAAGGTGGCCTAACTCCGATGAAGGCGGAGTCTGGCGAGTTTCGACAGCGCTGTGATCGCCGAACGACGCTGGGGCCGGAATCTGTCAGGTTGCGATCAGATCAGGGCTTCTGAGCACGCCCAGGGTTAGGCCGTCGCGCCGAGCGCCGAGGGCTGAGCTGGTGGCGGAGCGTTGCGTTGGCGTTCGCGCAGGTGCAGCCGCAGGTCGAGGGCGGTCTTCAGCACGACGAGGATGACCAGCGCCGCGACGGGCGCACCGATGAAGGCGATCGCGAAGGCGCCGAACAGGATCGTCAGGTGGAGGACCACGACGCGACCGTAGGGCGCCGCCATCTGGCGAGTGGGCGAGGTGGCCAGGTACTCGCGCTTTCCGACGTAGTTGAGCAGGAACGACGCGCCGTGGCTCAGGAACAGGGCAATCGCGGCGATCGTGACGTTCGACCAGACGACGTCGCCGAATGGCGAGGCGCACACCCTGGGACCCACCGGAATCTCGGGGAACGACGGGAAGGCCGGGAACGACGGGCGCGCGTCGATGCAGCTCGCGCCGCCCGCACCGAAGAAGTGGGGCATCGCGAAGACGAAGATCCCGTGCACGAACCAGAACATGCCGTAGTGGACCAGGAAGAACAGGGCCAGGAGGGCATGCCCGACCGTCCCGAACCGGCTCAGCAGGGCTGTCGCGTCCAGCTGCCGCGTGGTGCCCGACGTCTCGACCGTGATCTGCGCCGGGGCGTGTCGGAAGCGCTCCTCGAGCGCCTCCGCGGCCACGCGGTTCTCGGCCTCGTTGAAGCCCGCGGCGCGGAGCATCGCGGGCATCGACTCCACGATCGACTGCCGGGCGAGCAGGATCTTCGGCACGTTCCAGAACCCGACGATGCCGTTCTCGATCCAGAACAGCACGAGGATCGTGAGCAGGCTCCAGCCGAAGAACAGGACTCCAACCAGCGGGATGGCGTTCGCGATGAGCAGGGCGATCGCAGACCGCGAATCGGCCGTGCGACGGTACAGCTCGAAGGCTCGACCGAGGGTCCCGACCGTCATGCGAGCCGGGCGTATGCGGGCAGGGTCAGGAACTCGATGAACTCGTCGGCGAGGACGAGCTCGTCGAGGAGGGCGGCAGCCTCGCCCAGCCGGCCCTGCCCGGCCCCGCCGAGGGCAGCCAGCTCTTCGTCGCGCATCGACCGGTATCGATCGGCGGTCAGGG
>DATJGH010000069.1:0-7092 GCA_035495215.1 Patescibacteria group bacterium | reverse complement strand
AGGTTGGTCGTCATCCGGCCCTCGAGGAACGTGTCGTTCTCGAGCAGGGCGCGGTGGATGTCGACGTTCGTGGTGACGCCATCGATCAGCAGCTCCTCGAGGGCGGCGCGGCCACGGGCGATCGCGGTCTGGCGATCGGGACCCCAGACGATGAGCTTGCCGAGCAGCGAGTCGTAGTACGGCGGCACCTCGTAACCGGGATAGAGATGCGAGTCCATCCGGATCCAGGGGCCGCCGGGGGCGTGGTAGCGCTCGATGACCCCGGCGCCCGGCCGGAAGTCGTGCGCCGGGTCCTCGGCATTGATCCGGAACTCGATCGCGTGGCCGGTGATCTTCACGTCCGACTGGCGCAGGCCCAGCGGCTCCCCCGCCGCGATCCCGATCTGCATGGCCACGAGGTCGATCCCGGTGAGCATCTCCGTCACCGGGTGCTCGACCTGGATCCGGCAATTGATCTCGATGAAGTAGGCGTTGCCCTCGCCGTCAACGAGGAACTCGAGGGTGCCGACGTTCTCGTAGCCGGCCGACACGACCGCGCGAACCGCCCGCTCCGCCAGCGCGGCGCGCGCCTCGGCGGACAGGGCCGGCGTGGGCGCCTCCTCGAGGATCTTCTGGTGCCGCCGCTGGACCGAGCAATCTCGCTCGCCGAGGTGGATCCCCGCGCCGTACCGGTCGACCGCGACCTGCACCTCGACGTGGCGGTTGTCGTCGAGCCATTTCTCGAGGTACAGCGAGTCGTCGCCGAACGCCGACTTCGCCTCGGAGCGGCAGATCTTGATGGCCGACTCGAGCTCGCGCGACGTCCGGACCATGCGCATGCCCTTGCCGCCGCCGCCGGCCGACGGTTTGATCAGGACCGGGTAGCCGATGCGCTCCGCCTCGGCCAGGGCGTGCTCGTCGTCGCGGAGCATGCCGTCGGAGCCCGGGATGGTCGGCAGCCCGAAGCCCCCGAGCAGGCGGCGCGTTCCCTCCTTCGACGCGAACCGGTCGAGCACGTCCGGCGGTGGGCCGATGAACGTCAGGTCGTGGGCGCGGACCACCTCGGCGAACGTCTCGTCCTCGGACAGGAAGCCGTAGCCCGGGTGGATCGCGTCGCAGCCGGTCACGAGCGCCGCGGACATGACCGCCGGCGCAGACAGGTATGAGCGGCGGGCGTCCGCGGGCCCGATGCAGATCGCCTCGTCCGCGAGCTGCGCCGGGAGGCTGTCGCGATCGGCCTCGCTGTAGGCGACAACGGCCTCGACGCCGAGCGTCCGGCAGGCGCGCAGGATGCGCAGCGCGATCTCGCCCCGATTGGCGATGAGGATCCGGCGGAACATCAGCGGGCCTCCGCCGATGGCGCCGGCGGCGCCGATCCTGCCCCGGCCAGCTCGATCCGGATCAGCTCCTGGCCGTACTCGACCGCAACGCCCGCCTCGACCAGTGTGGCGCCCACGATGCCGTCCACCGGCGCGAGCACGTCCTGGGGCACGCCGAGGACATTGATCGCGCCGAGGCTGTCGCCGGTACGGACGCGCGTGCCCGACACCGCGCGCGAGCCGGGCTGGAAGATGCCCACGGCCGGGGACGTGGCGATCACCCGTGACCTGTCCAGCGAACGCTCCTCGCCGCCGCCCGTCCCGTTCGAGGACGCGCTGGCAGCGCCGGTGCCGGCCGTGGTCCCGGATGGTCCCGCCGCGCTCCGCCCGGCACGGTGCCCCTCCGGCGCGGCGCGCCCGTGGGGGTGGCCCTCGTGGCCGGGCTGGCTGCGGGACGGCTTGTCCGTGGAGCGGCGACCCTCACCAGGTGCCGTGCCGTACGGGCGCCGGAGCCGAACGTGCCAGTCGCCCTCGCGCACCTCGAGCTCGCCGAGGTGGGTCGTGCCGAGCTTGGCGATGAGCGCCGGCAGGAGCTCCTCGGTCAGCCGTTCGATGCTTTCGTGGTCCGCGCTGCGCGCGGCCGCAGCGGATCGCGCCGCAGCTGCCTGGGTCGCGCCGCCCGTCGCGCGTTCTCGCCGGGGGCCTGCGTCGGGCACCGATCAGACCTCCTCGTGTGCCGGCGGCTCGTCGCGTCTCGACGAGCCTGGCAACGGCATGCCCATCGACCACCGCGTCGGGTCGAGCAGGTCGCGCAGGCGATCGGCGATTCCCCGGCTGGGCGGCGGCGTCACCTCGGGCGTGGCCACTTCAGTGTACGGGCCGAGCGCGCGGTAGCGCCGGTAACGCGCCTCCACGAGCTCGTCCAGCGGCAGCTCGGCGAGGCGATCCAGCTCGGCGATGATCGCGGTCCGCAGCCGGCGCGCGGTCTCGCGCGGATCGGCGTGCGCCCCCTCGCCGGGCTCGGTGACGATGCGGTCGATCACGCCCAGCTCGACCTGGTCCTGCGCCGACATCTTCATCGCCAGGGCCGCGGTCGGCGCCTCGTCGGGGGTGCGCCACAGAATCGCGGCGCAGCCCTCCGGGCTGATCACCGAGTAGACCGCGTTCTCGAGCGCGAGCACGACGTCGCCGACGGCGATCGCGAGCGCCCCGCCGGAGCCGCCCTCGCCGGTGATGATCGCCACGATCGGCGTCCGGAGCCGGCTCATCAGCCCGATCGAGCGGGCGATGGACTCGGCGATGCCGCGCTCCTCGGACTCCGGGCCGGGATGCGCGCCGGGCACGTCGACGAAGGTCACGATCGGAAGGCCGAAGCGCTCGGCGAGCTCCATGACCCGCATCGACTTGCGGTAGCCCTCGGGGTGGGGCATGCCGAAGTTGCGCCGGATGTTCTCGTCGGTGTCGGCGCCCTTCTGCTGGCCGACGAAGGCGATGCGGCGCCCGTCGATCCGGGCGAAGCCGGCCACGATCGCGGTGTCGTCGCCGAAGCCCCGGTCGCCGTGCAGCTCGATGACCTCATCGGCCATCTCGGCCAGGAGGTCGAGCGTCCGCGGGCGGGCGAGGTTGCGTGCCAGCTGGACGCGGTTCCAGACGGCCGTCCTGGGATCGACCGGCTCGGCCCGGCCCCTGGCGTCGCCCCCGTCCCTGCCCTTGCCCTTGCCCTTGCCGTCGGTCCGGTTCTCGTCGGGCCGGCCCAGCAGACGGTCAACCACGGTCGCCACCCTTGCCATTCCCGCCGTTGCCGCCGTTGCCGCCGTTGCCGCCGGCGACGGTCGCCAGGAAGGCGCCGATCGGGTTGAAGGAGGCGGGTGCCGGCTGCTCGAGCTCGTTGCGCGGCACGCGCATGAACCGGAGCAGCATGGCGACCTCGCCGCGGAGCTCGCGACGGTGGACGACCCGGTCGATGAAACCGTGCTCGAAGAGGAACTCGCTGCGCTGGAACCCGGGCGGCAGCTCCTGGGCGATCGTGCCCGCCGCAACGCGCGCCCCGGCGAAGCCGATGAGCGCGTTGGGCTCGGCGAGGTTCACGTCGCCGAGGACCGCGTACGACGCGAACACGCCGCCGGTGGTCGGGTCGCTCATGACGCTGATGTACGGGATCCGCGCGGCGCGCACGCGCTCGAGGACCGCGCACGTCTTCGCGAGCTGCATCAGCGCGAGGGTGCCCTCCTGCATCCGCGCCCCGCCCGAGGCGGACACGATGATCAGTGGCATGCGTTCGGCAATCGCATCCTCGGCGGCGCGCGCGACCTTCTCGCCGACGACCGCGCCCATCGAGCCGCCCATGAACCCGAAGTCCATGACGCAGACCGAGACCGCGTGGCCGTCGATCACGCCCGTGCCGCGCACGGCCGCGTCGCGCAGGCCCGTCTGCGCCTGGGCCGTGGCGACGCGCTCGGGGTATGGCTTCTGGTCGACGAAGCCGAGCGGGTCGACCGACTGGAGGCCCGCATCACGCTCCCGGAACGTGCCGTGATCGAGCAGCATCTCGAGCCGCGCCTCGGCGGAGAGCCGGAAATGGTGGCCGCACGTTGGGCAGATCCGGTCGTTCTTCTCGAGCTGCTTGTTGAACAGCATGTCCGAGCACTGCGGGCACTTGGTCCACAGGTCGGGCGGGTAGGAGTCGCGCCGGGCACGGAACGAGGGCAGCTTGATCGGCATCGGTCAGGCGCCCGCGCCGGGCTGGCGCATGGAGTGGGCCGCGCGGATCGCGCGGGCCATCGGCGACGTGCGCCGCCGCCAGGCGAGCCACGCCCCGGCAAGGCTCAGCGCCGAGGCTGCGACGGCGCCGCCGATCAGCAGCGGCCGCGCATCGCGCTCGTCCTCGTCGCCGGCGGGTCGGAGTCGGTCGGGCGGGCCCGGGCGCACATCGCGGAATGGCACGACCTGGCCCTCGGCGCCGGCCGCGACCGGCAGGCGCATCGAGGCGGCGACCTCGGCCAGCCGGAGCGCGAGGCGCTCCTCGAACCGAAACGACGGGTGGAAGCGGGGCAGGTCGGTGGCCAGGCGTCGCGAGACCGCTCGGACGGCGGCGCTCAGCGAATCATCGGAACCCAGCGGGCCGCCGACGAGCTGTGGCGACGCCTGGATCGCGAGCAGCGAGTCGAGATAGCGATCGGTGATGAGCGCCTCGATCTCACCGCCGTCGCGGCGGACGAGGCTCACGACGCGGAACCGCGCCCGTCGCCGCTCCGGTTCGAAACACCCATGTCCCGCGCGACGCTCTTGAGCGCGCGGTGGATGAGCACCCTGACCGCACCTTCGGACCGGCCGAGAACACCCGCGATCTCCGCGGTGCTCAGCTCGTCGACGAAGCGCAGGACCATCGCCTGGCGGCGCTCGCCCGGCAGGCGGCCAAGCGCCTGCCACGCCGCCCGCGCCTCGTCGCGCCGGACCGCCTCGGACTCGATGTCGAGGGGATCCACCACGACGGTCTCGCCGATCGGCTCGACCGGCCGGCGGCGTGCGCGTCGGCGCTCCCCGGCGACCTCGTTCCGTGCGATCTGGAACAGCCACACCCGGAAGGTCGAGGCGCCTTCGCCGTCCGCGGGACGGGCGCGCTCCTCGAACCGGTGGAGGTTCGTCAGGGCCGAGACGAACGTCGCCTCGGTCGCGTCCTCCGCGGCGTGGTGGTCACCGAGCTCGTAGTAGGCGTACGAATACACGCGGGCCAGGTACCTGCGATACAGGGCTTCGAAGCCGGCCGGGTCGCGCTGCGCGGCCTCAACCAGGGGGCGGTCTCGGTCGAGATGGGCGATCCGGGGGACGGCGTCCTTCGCCGCGCCCGATCTCCACAATGCCCGTCGCGCCACTTCGTTACACCCGACCTGCGCGCCTAGACCACGCCGCCGACGCGGAGGTGGCGAATCTCGCCCACGACGACCGATCGCTGCGCGTCGTCGGTCGTGCCCCTGACCAGCAGCGCGCCGGTCTCCGTGTCGACATCCTCGGCGACGACCCGCTCGGCCGAGCCGTCGGGCTGGTCGAGCATGACGATCATGCCGTTCGTCAGCTGGCGCCGGCTCCAGGCCTCGGCCGGGAAGTCGCCGTCGCGCAGCGCCGTCACGAGGCGTTCGAGGCGCTGCAGGAAGACGTGGATCGCCACCTCGCGGTCCACGAGCTTGCCGGGCGAGAGCTCGCTCAGGGACGTCATCGAGCCGGCGAGCTCCTTCGGGAAGCGATCCCGCGCCCAGGTCACGTTCGCCCCGATCCCGACCACGGCCGTCGAATCGGCGGTGCCGATGCCCTGGGTCTCGCCGAGGACGCCGGCGAGCTTGCGGACCTCACCGGTCGCATAGTCGATGACGACGAGATCGTTCGGCCACTTGAGGTGAATGGCGCCGTGCCTGAGGCCACCCGCGACCTCGCACGCCTCGGCCATCGCGAGCGAGACGATCGCGCTCAGGCGCCACAGGTGGCCGACCGCCAGCCAGCTCGGCCGGAAGCCGACCGAGGCAAGGAGCGCGGCTCCCGGCGGCGCCTGCCACGTTCGCCCGTCGCGCCCGCGACCCGCCGACTGGACGTCGGCGAGGGCCACGCAGACCTCGGGCGTGCCCTCGCGCAGCCAGCCGGCGACGACGTCGTTGGTCGAGCCGACGACGTCGAAGCGCTCGTAGCGCGCGAGCCAGCTCGCGGCGACCGCGCTTGCGTCGGGCGTCATCTCCTCGGGTTGCTCCGTCACCCGGCCCTCGGCAGGGCCGCTTCGGCGTCGACCGGGTCGGGCTTCTCGAGCTCGAAGGCGCCGTGCAGGGCGTCGAGCGCCGCCGCCAGCTGGCGCTCCTCGATCACGCACGTGATCCGGACCTCGGACGTCGAGAACATCTCGATGTTCACGCCGGCATCGGCAAGCGTGCCGAACATGCGGGCCGCGTAGCCCGGGGCGTTGTGCAGGCCCGCGCCGACGATGGAGACCTTGGCGACCGTCGGATCGGTGGTGAGCCCGCGGGCGCCCATCTCCGCGACGACGGGT
The DNA here is from genome assembly GCA_035495215.1 of Patescibacteria group bacterium. Lineage (GTDB taxonomy): Bacteria > Chloroflexota > Limnocylindria > Limnocylindrales > CSP1-4 > UBA5189. Next base: position 765 of record DATJGH010000069.1, on the reverse strand, counting down.
TGGAGCACGCGCCCTGCCCGCGCCAGCTCCACCCGCGGCACGGTGAACGAGATGTCCGTCGCGCCGTCGTGGCCCACGTTCTGGACGATCATGTCGACGATCACGCCCGCGTCGGCGAGCGGCCCGAACACCGCCCGGGCGATGCCCGGCCGGTCCGGCACGGCGAGCAGGGTGACCTTCGCGACGTTGCGGTCGTGGGCGAGCCCACGGACCTTGTTGCGCTGCTCCACGAGCGGATCCTCCCTGATCAGCGTACCCGGCGCATCCTCGAACGAGGAGAGGACCTCGATCTCGACGTCGTTGATCCAGCCCAGCTCGACGGCGCGGACCTGCATCACCTGGGCACCCTGCTGGGCGAGCTCGAGCATCTCCTCGTAGCCGATGACGCTGAGCTGGCGCGCCTCGGGGACGAGTCGTGGGTCTGCCGTGAAGATGCCGCGCACGTCGGTGAAGATCTGGCAGCGACCGGCGCGCAGCGCGGCCGCCAGCGCAACCGCGGTCGTGTCCGAGCCGCCGCGCCCGAGCGTCGTCGTCTCGCCGGGCTCGCCGGCACTCACCCCGCCGTCCTCCTCTGCCGATCGGCGCCGTTGGCCCTGGAAGCCCGCCACGATCACGACGTTGCCCTTGTCGAGCTCCTTTCGCACTCGTCTGGGTTCGACGTTGGCGATGCGAGCGCGGCCGTGGGCCTCGTCCGTGGTGATGCCCGCCTGGGCGCCGGTCAGCGAGATCGCCTTGACGCCCAGCGCGTGGAGGGCCATCGAGACG
>DATJGH010000068.1:0-6430 GCA_035495215.1 Patescibacteria group bacterium | reverse complement strand
GGCGCCCTGCTCGCCCAGCTCAAGGGCGAAGCGCCGAGATAACGGCCAGCACCCCGAACAGCACGAGCGCCGCTCCGGAGATCCGGTTCACCCAGAGCAGCGCTGTCGTCGCCACGCGTCCGCGCAGCCAGGCCACGACCGAGCACAGCAGGACCCACCACAGCGTGGACCCAGCCCAGACCGCGAGGGTGAGCACGGCCGCGTCGAGGAAGCTCGAGCCGGCAACGAGGCCGATGCCGGCAAAGACACCCGCGTACAGGACGATCGTCAGCGGGTTCGTCATCGTCAGCGCGTAGATCGAGCCGAAGGCCCCGACCAGCCCAGGTCGCTCGCCGTCGGTCGCGGCGCCGCCGGGGCGCGACAGCGCGATCCGGATGCCCAGGCCGACGATCACCGCGCCACCCACCAGCCCGAGCAGCGCGTGGTTCGAGACCAGCGCGCTCGTGATCGCCGTGAGGCCGAAGGCGGCGACGGCGCCGTAGGTCGCGTCTGCCGTCGCGACGCCCAGGCCGGACGCGAAGCCATAGATCCCGCCGTGGTCGATGGTGCGACGGATCACGAGGAGGGTGATCGGGCCGACCGCGGCTGCGATCGTGAAGCCGATGATGAGCCCGCGGATCGGGAGTGGGAGCGCGAGTTCCACTAGGACCTCCCTGGAAAGCCTGGCCTGCCCTGGAACCGCGCTGCTGGACCCCTCGGGGAATCACGACGCCCTCAGCGCGGTCGCCGAGGGCGGTGGTTGCTGTGTCGATCGCCCGTTCCGGGCGCGCGTCAGGCCGAGCCGTCCCTCGTCGGGAGCGGCTGCTGCTGGCGGCGCGAGAGCATGGGCGGCGTCGACATCGGCGCGCATCATGCCCGGCGGGCAGCGGCGAGGTCAACCGGGGTTGATCGGAAAACTTGACGCCGATGCGCCGGGTCGAGTCGAATGGTGGCCGCATGACCCCGACCCGGAGGGGGCGGCCAGGCGGGACCACGGTCCGGCAGGCAGCGTTCCTCCTCGCGATCCTGGCGCTCGTCGCGGCGTGCGCCACCCCCGCGGGCGGGCCGGGCGGCTCCGGGATCATCCTCACCGGCGCCTCGCAGGCACCCCTCGATCGAATCCACCAGCAGGCGCACGACGCCCTCGAGCGTTGGGCGGAAGCCGTGCGCAGGAGCGGCGGCGCCTCGATCACCTTCGTCGGCGATCTGACCGGCCAGATCGGCGACTGGGAGGCGACTGTCGGGCAGAACAAGGCGGCCTTGTATGCCGGGATGGTCGAGTCGCCGCGCGCCCTGTCCGACGAGACGCCCTCGCGTGACAAGGTGAAGTGGCTCGACGGCTCCACGGTGGACGTCAGCGTCCTGTCCGCGAAGGACACGCTCGCGGCGCTCGTCGCGGCGGCCACGAGCAAGTGCGACGACTGCACCCCCCTCGAGGTCACCGACGCGCAGCAGGCGACCGGCCTGATCGATACGTCGCGCGGGCCGGCCAACGCGCCCATCTGGGTCTATTCGATCGCGGGCACGACGGTGAAGGTCACGCGCGTGGCCGTCGACAAGAGCGTGACGGTCGACCCGCCGCCGTGGAACGCAAACGACGCGCCCGGCGGCATTTCGATCGACTCGGCGACGGGAAGCGCGGACTCGAAGAAGCTCACGGTGAGTTTCATCGGCGCCAGCGATGGCGCAGACAAAGCTTGCGGCGCCGACTACACCACTGAAGCTGTCGAGTCTGACCTCGCCGTGGTGATCATCGTCGAGGAGCACCCGAGCAAGATCCAGCTCGGTCCAAACGTCGGCTGCATGCGGTCGGGTGTCCTGCGCACGGCAGTGGTCAAGCTCGACGACGTGCTTGGCGATCGCGCCGTGCTCGAGGTGAAACAGGGCCTGCCGGTCTCGGTGACCGCGCCGTAGGTCCTGCGGGGACCTGCGCCGGTCCAGCACCGCGTGGACGAGTCGCCGCTATCCTGACGGCCTCCACCAGAAGGAACGTCCCGCGGGACGATCCGCCCAAATCGTCCAGACAGCCCCAGCGCAGGCTCCTCGGCCCCCAGGATCGCCTGCCGGACCCAGCAGGAGCTCACCCGCATGACGCACGCGGCTGCCGCCGGCAACGACGCCGACCACCCGACCTGGAACCTGCCCCAGCGCCAGAAGTTCGAGATCCTCGGCGCGATCCTCCTGGCCCTGTTCCTCTTCGCCCTCGACCAGACCGTGGTCGGCACGGCCCTGCCGATCATCAGCACGAAGCTCAACGGCGCCTCGCTGTACACGTGGGCATTCACGATCTACCTGCTGACCTCGACGATCAGCGGCCCCATCTACGGCAAGCTCTCGGACCTCTACGGTCGCCGGCCCATCTTCATCTGGGCTGTCGGCCTGTTCCTGGCGGCGTCGGCCTTCGCGGGCCTCAGCCAGGAGATGTGGCAGTTCATCATCGCCCGCGGCCTGCAGGGCCTCGGCGGCGGGGCCGTCTTCCCGATCGCCTTCGCCATCATCGCCGACCTGTACCCACCGGAGGAGCGGGCCAAGTACGGCGCGCTGTTCGGCGGGGTCTTCGGCCTGTCGTCCGTCCTCGGTCCGCTCCTCGGTGGCTTCGTCACCGACAACTTCGGCTGGCCCTGGATCTTCTTCCTCAACGTGCCGCTGGGCCTGATCTCCTTGTTCGTGTGCTGGCGGTTGCTCCCGCCGGTCAAGGACCCGGAGCACGGCAGGAACATCGACTACGTCGGCGCGGGCCTGTTCACGGCCGCGCTCGTCCCGATCCTCCTCGGCCTGAGCAACAAGCGCACGCTCGAGTGGACCGACCCATGGGTCGGCGGCGCGATCCTCCTCGGGCTCGCCATCGCCGCCGTGTTCCTGTGGTGGGAGTCGCGCGCGGCTGATCCGATCATCCGGCTCCAGCTCTTCCGCGACCGCACGGTCTCGATCTCCATCGCCTCCATGTTCCTGGCTGCATTCGGCTTCTTCGGCGCGATCGTGTTCCTGCCCCAGTGGTTCCAGGTCGTCAAGGGCCTGGGCGCGACGGAATCCGGCCTGAACCTCCTGCCGCTCGTGTTCGCGCTGATCGCCGGGGCGACGATCTCGGGGCAGGTCGCGGCCCGGACGGGTCGGTACAAGCCGATCATCTTCGGAGCGATGGTCATCCTCGCCGTCGGGCTGTTCCTCCTGACGAACCTTCGAGCCGACACCGAGCTGCCCGTGATGTGGCTCTGGATGGTCGTGGCGGGCCTCGGCGTCGGCCCCTCGTTCGCGCTGTTCGCCGCCCTCGTCCAGAACAACGTCGAACCCAGGCAGGTGGGCAGCGCCACGGCGAGCCTCACGTTCTTCCAGCAGATCGGCGGCACGATCGGGCTGACGATCGCCGGGACGCTCCTCGCGGATTCGCTGACGAAGGAGCTGCCGGGTCGGCTGGTCGCGAATGGAATCCCCGAGCAGTTCGTCAACCAGTTCTCCGGCGGCGGTGGCCAGGCGCTCGACTTCACGGGAACCGGCGACCTGGGCGCGAAGATTCTGGCGAACGTGCCGGAGGCGTTCCGCTCCTTCGTCGAGCCGCTCATCCCGAACATCGTCCGGGCGATCCACGAATCGTTCGCCATTGCGATCGCATCGACCTTCTGGATCAGCATCGGCGCGGCGGCGCTCGCCGCGGTGCTCGTGCTGTTCCTCAGGGAGCCGCCGGCTCCGGCCACCGTGCACGTCGATGTCCAGCCCGGGGCCGCGACGGAGACGGCCGGCTGACCCGAGCCAGCCCGGCCGGCTGGCTCGGCCGGAACGCACCCGGACTCCTGCCGCCGAACGGGTGACCATCGGCCAGTCGTTGCCTGCGGGCACCCGCGGCGACCATCTTGGCCGCATGTCGATCGAAGCCGTGCCGAACGTCGCTGCCCCGAAACCCGCGACCAGGGCCAAGCCTGCCGGGTCAAAGCCCACGCGGGCCCGGCGCGCAGAGCCCGCTTCCGGGGCCGAACCCCTGCCGTTCGAGCCCAGGCCCAGGAAGGTCACGGACACGCTCGTCTTCCGCGTCTCGCCCGTGGCGCTGAGCCTCGTCGGCGGGAGTGGCCGCGGTGCCGGCTGGATGGGCATCGTCGACCTGCCGCGAGAGGGCGAGCCGCTCGCGGCGCACGTCCTCGGCATGGGCAAGCCCGCGCACGTCGAGGCACCCGGTGACCCGATCCGCATCGTCGGGCCGTACTGGGCGTCGCACGCGTTCCTCGTGCCCGTCGGGGGCGAGCACCTGGTCGTGTTCGGCGGACAGCAACCGCTGGCCGAGCCGGATGCCACGCTGGTGCCCCTCGCCGCACGGCTCGTCGCGGATCTCGAGCAGGTCCCGCCCGAGAAGCTGCTCGCCGACGAGCTCGAGGTCGTCCAGGCGATCCGCGATCTCATCGACAACCCCGGCGGCACCGTCGAGGAGGTCGCCCGCCACGTCGCCGCTCGCGCCGCTGACCCCCTGTCGTGCGAGGTTGGCGCGGTGCTGGTGCGCTCGAATGGCCGCCTCGTCGCCGAGGTCGTGACCCGCGACTGGCCGACGCGCCTGGACAGGGACCAGATTCGGGCAACGCTTGTCCGGCTGTTCGCCCGCGTCGAGCATGGCGCGTTCGTGGAGCAGGAGCTCGAGGCCGTCGCGGACGACGCGCTCGGCAGGAACCAGGGCCTGGTCGCGCGGTTCGCCGTGCCGATCGCCGACCGGGAGCCGTTCGGCGTCCTGGTCGTGGCCCATGCCGCGACGCGGCCGCGGGGCTTCACCAACCTGTGCCAGCGGATCGGCAACGCCCTTGCCGGTGCCGCGGCGCCGGTGTTGCGGCAGGCGGAGGCGCGCGAGGCCCTCGAGCTCGAGCGTGATCGCTACGCGCGCGAGGCGCGCACCGATCGCCTGACCGGGCTCGACAACCGCGCGGCCTGGGACGACCACATCGCCAACGAGGACGCTCGGCGGGCCCGCTACGACGAAAAGGTCACGATCGTCAGCGCCGACCTGGACGCGCTCAAGGAGATCAACGACCGCGATGGCCACGCCGCAGGCGACCAGGCATTGAAAGCGGCCGCGGAGCTCCTGCGCCGATCGGCGCGTGCCTCCGATCGCGTCGCCCGCGTGGGTGGCGACGAGTTCCTGGTCCTGATGCCGCGCACCGACGAGGTCGGGGCCGAGCGGTTCATGTCGCGCGTCCGTGCCGGGATCGCCGTGGTCCTCCGGGGCACCGGCTGTGATTCGATCTCCCTCGGCGCCGCCACGAGCCGCGAGGACGAGACGCTTGCGGCCACGGTCGCCCGCGCCGATGCCGCGATGTACGCGTCGAAGCCGCGCGCCCGAAAGGGTCCCGAGAAGGTCCGAGCTACCCGGCCGCGCTGATCGCGCTCAGGTCAAGGCGCGCGATGCGCTCCGGATCGAGGAGGATGTCGATCTCGACGATGGCGCCGCGCCCGGCTCCACGACCGCGGCGATCGAATGCGAAGCCGAGCACCGCGTAGGCCCGACCGCCCGAGTACACGACGAGTCCCGCGCCGCCGTTGACCGTGGCGGCTCTCGCGCCCGGGGCAAGCGCGCGGAACGCCAGTGCCTGGGTGGCGACCGCCGAGGCCCCGCGCACCTCGCGCGACCCGGCCGGGCCGAAGATCCCACCGAGCGAGCCCGCGTCGGCGCGGACGACCACGTCCGGGTCGAGGACCCGCAGCAGGGCCTCGAAGTCGCCCGCTCGAGCGGCCGCGAGGAACGCATCCACGAGCTCGCGCTGGCGCGAAGCTGGCACGCGACCCGGCGCGACCGAGCCCCGCACCCGCCGGCGCGCGCGGCTCGCGAGCTGGCGTGCCGCCTCGGCCGTGCGATCCACGATCCGCCCGATCTCGTCGAATGGCAGCCCGAACGTGTCGTGCAGGACGAACGCGAGCCGCTCCGCCGGCGTGAGGCGCTCCAGCACCACGAGCATGGCCAGCCCGACGGAGTCGGCGAGGAGCGCCTCGTGCTCCGGATCGTCCGCCTGGCCCGTGCCCGGCGCGGAGACGATGGGCTCGGGGAGGTGGATGCCCGCGGGTTCCTCGCGGCGCGCCGTCCTGGCCCGCAGCCGGTCGAGGCACAGGCGGGCGACGACCGTCGTCAGCCACCCACCCAGGTTCTCGACCTGGCCCGCTTCCGCTCGGGCGAGTCGGAGCCACGCGTCCTGCACCGCGTCGTCGGCCTCGGCCATGGAGCCGAGCATCCGGTACGCGACCGCGCGCAGGCGCGGTCGCTGCGCCTCGAAGCGGTCGGCGAGCCAGTCGGGATCAGGATCGGCCATCGGTCACGTTCTCGGTGCAGGGTCCGTCAAGCGATTGACGAAGGCAACCAGCCGAAACGTGACCAGGAGCACATCTTCCATGTCGCCCATCCGATCCCTCACCCGGGCGCCGGCGCTGATCCGCGGGTCCAATCCCCTCATGGGCGCGTTGCTGCGCCGCGGCCTGCCGATGGGCC
>DATJGH010000067.1:0-2457 GCA_035495215.1 Patescibacteria group bacterium | reverse complement strand
ACCTCCTTGAACGCGTCGTCGCCGCGGAACAGGAACCGGGCGAGGTAGCCGCGCGCCTCGCCGGGGGTGACCGGCACCGTCTCGAGCAGCGCGTCGAGGACGGTCGCCCCGGGGATCGCCGCCGCTCGCAGCTGCGCCAGGTAGCCCAGCTGGACGCCGTTGCCGAACGAGACCGCGCCGTCGAGCGGTGGCAGCTCCCCGGCGATCGTGCGCAGCAGCGTGGTCTTGCCCGCCCCGTTCGGGCCCACGATGCCGATGCGGTCCCCGCGTCGTGCCGCCAGGAACGGCGCGCGCGCCACCCGGGTGTCGGGCAGGTAGCCGACGACGAGGTCCTCGGCCCGGATGACGATCTCGCCGGACCGAACCGGGCCGCCGCCGACGAGCCCGGTGCCCGGGAGCCGGAGCTTCCGGGCGGTCTTCGGAGCCTCTTCGCGGGAGGCGAGCAGCCGCTCGAGCCGAGCCTCGTGCTCGTGCATCTTCGTGATCTTGCGATGGCTGCGGTACGTCTGGACGAGCTCGCGCTCCCGTTCGATCTGCTGCTCGTGGGTCCCGGCGGACTTGGCCGCGAAGGCGTCGCGCTCCTCGCGCTGGCGGTGGTAGGCCGAGTAGTCGCCGCGGAAGGCCGTCAGCCTCCGGTCGCGGAGCTCCCAGATGCGGGTCACCGTGGCGTCCAGGAACGCCCGGTCGTGCGACGCCACGAGGAGCGACCCGACGCGCCGGCGCAGGTGGTCCTCCAGCCACTCCAGCGCGCCGAGGTCGAGGTGGTTGGTCGGCTCGTCGAGGAAGAGGAGGTCCGGGGCGGCGATCACCAGGCGGGCGAGGGTCGCCCGGGTCTGCTCCCCGCCCGAGAGCGACGAAGGCGCGCGCGCGACGTCGGCGGCGCTGAACCCGAGGCCGGACAGCGCCTCGTCGACGCGCTGGTCGAGCGTGTACCCGCCGAGCGCCTCGAACCGATGCTGCAGGGTCTCGTAGGCAGGCTCCGCCGCTCGCCCGGCGTGCTCCATTGCCTCGAGCTCGACCGCCATCGCCTCGATGGCAGCGGCGCCATGCCGGACCGCGGTACGGACGTCCGGAGCGGCCATGAACGCCGCGTCGAGGTGGGCCTCCTGGGCGAGCATGCCGATCGTGAGGTCGCGCTTCCGCGTGACGGCGCCCGCATCGGGTTCGTCGATCCCCGCGGCGATCCGGAGCAGCGTGGTCTTCCCGGCGCCGTTCGGACCGACCAGGCCGATCCGGTCGCCCAGCGCGATCGCGGCATCGATTCGATCGAGGATGACGAAGGTGCCGACCTCGCGGTGGATGCCTCCGAGCCTGAGGATCGACATCAGCCGCCTGGGCCGTCGCCGGCGCGGCCGCTGCCAGCGTCGCCCGCCGCGGCGCGTGCCGCCGCCCGGCGTGTCGCCGCCGCTCGCCGCGTGCGCTCGGCGCGCGAGACCGGAGCGGCCCGCCTGGTCGAGCCCGTGGGCGTCCCGAGCGAGCCGTCGCCGCCGCCGATCTCGGCCCACCGGGGTCCGCGCCGGAACGGGGGCTCGGCTTCGGTCACGTCGCCGGCAACGTCGCGGCGGCGCGTGCGCCGACCGGCCCGCGGTTCCATCCCACGGAGGATCGCCGCGGCGCTCGCTCGCTCGCGAGCCGGCAGTCGCTGGCACCACGAGCAGAAGTGCGTCGATCGCGCGCCGATCACGATCCGCCGGATCGGTCGCCCGCAGCGGGCACACGGCTCGCCCGCGCGCTGGTACACCCGCAGCTCGTCCTGCATCGAGCCGTCGCCATCGGGCGCGGTGTAGTCGTCGACCGACGAGCCGCGGCGCTCGACCGCCTCGGCCAGGATCCGCCGCACCTCCCGGTACAGCCGGCCTTCGTCCGCGGGTCGCAGCGACGACGCCGATCGCAGCGGGTGCAGGCGCGCCGCCCAGAGCGCCTCGTCGGCGTAGATGTTGCCGACGCCCGCCAGGAACGCCTGGTCGAGCAGCAGCGGCTTGAGCCGGCCCTTCCTTCCGCGGATCCGTTTCCGAAACGCGCGGGCGGTGAAGCCAGGATCGAGCGGCTCGGGGCCGAAGCCCTTGAATGCCTTGCCGCCACCGAGCTCGCCCTCGAGGTCGCCGGTGATGGCGCTCCGCGCCGCGACTCCCACTCGCCCGAACTTGCGGATGTCCCGGAACCGGAGCTCGCGGCCGTCCTCGAACTCGAGGACGAGGCGGATGTACGGATCCTCCCCGAACTCGCCGCGAACGACGAACAGCTGGCCGGTCATCTTGAGGTGGATGGTGATCGCCGAGCTGTCGTCGAGCTCGAGCACCACCAGCTTCGCCCGCCGGGACGTCCCCACGATCCGGCGCCCCACGACGGCGCGCCCGAACGCCTCGGGATCCTGCGAGCGCAGCGTCCGCAGCCAGTTGCAGCGGACCCCGACGATGCGCGCCCCGACGACCAGCCCGCGCAGGTCGCGGGCGACGG
>DATJGH010000066.1:0-3801 GCA_035495215.1 Patescibacteria group bacterium | reverse complement strand
GTCTGGGCCGTGTCTCAGTCCCAGTCTGGGTGATCGTCCTCTCAGACCACCTACCGATCGTCGCCTTGGTGAGCCGTTACCCCACCAACGAGCTAATCGGACGCAGGCCCCTCCCGAAGCGCCTTGCGGCTTTACTGGTGCAATTGAACGCACCACCACATGCGGTATTAGCCACCCTTTCGGGCAGTTATTCCCCACTTCGGGGCAGGTCACCCACGCGTTACTCAGCCGTCCGCCACTAGTGACTCGAGCAAGCCCGAGTCACCCGTTTGACTTGCATGTCTCATGCACGCCGCCAGCGTTGATCCTGAGCCAGGATCAAACTCTCCGAAAGAACGCACAGCCTTGCGGCTGCGACTTTTCCGAGGGTTTGACCGCTCGCACATCCGTGTTTTCTGGATCTCTGCCACTCTTCAGTTGTCAAGGTGCAACCCACTCCGAAGCACGCGGGGGTGCTCGGCGCAGACCGCGAAGTATGGGGCTTCGGCGCACCTGCGTCAAACGCGCCGGAGGTCCCGCCCGGACGCTTGGCGGAGGTCCCCCGGCGGCGCCTCCCCGGCCCTGGCAGAGGTCCCCGGGATGGGGCGAATCAGGCCCTCAGAAGATGCCGGTCTCGAGGATCAGGAAGACGAGCGCGCCGGCGATCCACGCCTCCAGCGCGAGCTGGACGGAGCCCGGCGCGCCGAACGGCCCGGTGAGGACGAGGTAGATCACGAGGCCGACCAGGCTCGCCACGAGGACCTTGGCCAGGCGCAGCCCGATCTCGACCGCGAACTCCTGGACCCGGAACCAGAACGACACGGCGAGGCGCCCCTAGGCCGGGCGCTCGCCGAGCGCCCGGCGGCCCTGGAGCGCGCGGATGAGCGTCACCTCGTCGGCGTACTCGAGGTCGCCGCCGACCGGGATGCCACGGGCGATGCGGGTCACGCTGCCGACCTTGCCGGCGAGTCGCTCGTCGAGGTACATCGCGGTCGCCTCGCCCTCGAGCGTCGGGTTGGTGGCGAGGATGACCTCGGTGAAGGGTGTCGCGGCGGCTGCCTCGTCCACGCGGTCGAGCAGCTCGCGGATGCGGAGTCGATCCGGGCCGACCCCATCGATCGGCGAGATGGCGCCATGGAGCACGTGGTAGACGCCGCGGAACTCGCCCGTCCGCTCGAGGGCGAGGACGTCCAGGGGCTCCTCGACCACGCACATCCGCGCCTGATCGCGCCCGGGATCGCGGCAGATCGGACAGAGCGTCGCGTCGCTGATGTTGAAGCAGCGCTCGCAGAAGACCACTTCCTCGCGGACCGCCACGAGTGCCGAGGCGAGGGCGCGCGCCTCCCCGTCCGGGGCACGCAGGAGGTGGTAGGTCAGCCGCTGGGCCGTCTTCGGGCCGATACCTGGAAGCCGGTTGAATGCCTCGATCAGCTTCGCTACCGGCTCGATGAGCAGCGTGGCCACGCGAGCGAGACGGTCAGCGGCCGAGCAGCCCGCTCAGGCCACCGAGCGACTGCATCGCGCCCATCTTCTGCTCGGCCAGGCGGCGCGAGGCATCGAGCGCTTCGTTGACCGCGGCGGTCACGAGGTCCTGGAGCATTTCGACGTCGTCGGCGTCGACGGCAGATGGATCGATCGTGATCGACACCAGCGACTGCTTGCCGGTCACGACCGCACGAACCACGCCACCGCCCGCCGAGCCCTCGACCTCGGCCTCGGCCAGCTCGGCCTGGACGCGCTCCATCTCCTGCTGCATCTGCATCGCCATGCGCTGCAGGTTGCCCATGCCCATCGATCGGTCTCCCTACGTTCGGGTCAGTCTGCGGGATGCGGGGTCGGCGTGCTTGGCTGGCATCAGCCGACCTCGGCCGGGTCGGCGCCTTCCTCGCCGAAGATCCGGCGGGCCTCGGCGAGAATCCAGGCCGCCTCGTCGTCGCTCGGCAGGTCCGGCAGGACATCGACGTTGGTGGCGACGCAGCGCACCGCAACCGCACGGCCCAGCACCGCCGAGATGCTCTCCTCCAGGATCCCGCGCCGCTTCTCGAGAAGGTCCTTCAGGAACGCCTTGCTCTCGGGGAAGCCGAGGGTCACCAGGTTGTCCTCGACGGAGACCGGCCGGCACTCGACGATGAGCGGCTTTGCCGGTGGGTTCGCGCTGACGCGTGCGACGACATCCGACCAGCGATTTCGCAGGACCGCGAGGTCGCCCGTCGGCTCCGCTGCCTGCACGGAGGTGGCGGCGGTCGCCGGCGCCGGCTGTGGAGCTTCCCGCTGGGGCGCCCCGGGCTCCTGTGCCTCGGGCTCGGTCGTCCTCGGCGCGCTCGCCTCGGGCTCGGGTGTCGCGGGCACCGGCGCCGCGGAGCCGGCGAGCTCCTGGGCCGCTTCGACCGATCTGGCCTTTGTCGACCTCGCGGGCTTCTCGACGGCCGCGGCCGGCTTCGTCGGCGCGGGCGGCGGCGGAGCGGCCCCGGCGACCAACTCGGGCGCAAGGCTCGGCATCGCAGCGACCGCCGCGACGGCGGGCGCATCCGGGAACAGGGCGAGCTCGAGCTGGAGTCGAAGGCCGCCGACCCCGGCGCGACTCGGGTCGATCGCGGCGAGGCGGCGCGCCGCCGCCGCGAGGGCCGTGACGGGATGGTTGGTCGTGGCGGCACCCACGATGCCGCCACGGAGCGCCTCGATCACCTGGTCGAGGAAGCCCCGCAGGTCGCGGCCCCGCTCCTCGAGCGCGTCGAGGAGCCTGATACCGGCGAGGGCGTCGGACGCGACGAGGGCGTTCACGAAGCCGCTGATCGTCTCGGCGTCGGCAAGGCCGAGCAGGTCGCGCACGCGACCCTCGTCGAGCTCGTCGGCCGACGACGAGAGGAGCTGGTCGAGCATCGACTCGGCATCGCGCATGCCCCCGGCGGCCAGCCGGGCGATGAGGTGCACGGCCTCGGGCGTGGCCTTCCGGCCGTCGGCGTCGAGGATCCGCCGGAGCTTGCCCTCGATCTCGTCGGTCGTGAGGCGCCGGACATCGAAGCGCTGGAGGCGGGACAGGATCGCCGGCGGAAACTCCTGGGGATGGGTCGAGGCGAACATGAAGACGACGAAGTCGGGCGGCTCCTCGAGCGACTTCAGGAGTGCGTTCCAGGCGTCCTTCGTGATCTGGTGCGCCTCGTCGAGGATGTACACCTTTCGGCGCAGGTCGGCGGGGGCGTAGTTCACCCGCTCGCGCAGGTCACGGATCGCATCGATCCCGCGGTTCGAGGCTGCGTCGATCTCGACCAGGTCGAGCGCCCGGCCCTCGCGGATGGCAACGCAGGAAGGGCAGGAGTCGCAGGGATCGCCGTCCTGCAGGTTCGTGCAGTTGATCGCCTTGGCGAGGATGCGGGCGAGCGACGTCTTGCCCGTCCCGCGCGGACCGACGAAGAGGATCGCGTGCGCGACCCGGTTGGTGCGGACCGCGTTGCGCAGCGTCTCGACCACCGCCTCCTGGCCGACGACCTGGGCGAACGTCTGGGCACGCCAGCGCCGGTACAGCGCCTGGTGGGCCTGCGGCTGGATCGAGGTCGGTTGGTCGGTCACGGCGTCTGGGCGGCTCCGCATTCGCGCACGCGCGCGTGGATCAGTCCTGTCACACCTGCCTGTCATACCTGTTTGCCGTGCACCCCCCGTCGACAACGGCGACCCGGGCCCACTGCTGAAGGCAGCTCGGATCAGGCCGTTCCGCGGCACCCGACGAGCTTCGCTGAGTGCTGCTTCCTTCCGGACCTGACACGGTTCGCGATTCGCCGCTGCGCGGGACCCGATCCTCAACACCGCCTGGAGCGGCGGCCTCCG